>NZ_CP043727.1:1570051-1884061 GCF_009831415.1 Yersinia canariae
TTACCTGAGGCTAAGGAATACCTAAGGAAGTTCAGCTAAACTCGCTCGCTCAATCAAAGATTAAGCTCGTTTACCACTCGAGAGTATTTATGGAATTTATACGTTTCGTTATTGATTTTATTTTACATATTGATGTTCATTTAGCGGAGTTGGTGGCGCAGTATGGGGTCTGGGTTTACGGCATTTTATTCCTGATTTTATTCTGTGAAACGGGTCTGGTGGTAACGCCATTCTTGCCGGGAGATTCTTTGTTATTTGTGGCCGGCGCATTGGCCTCATTGCCTTCTAATGATATCAATGTTCACATTATGGTGGCCTTGATGGTAACCGCCGCCATTCTGGGGGATGCAATTAACTACACCATTGGCCGAGTGTTTGGTGAAAAGTTATTCAGTAATCCAGATTCCAAGATTTTCCGTCGCAGTTATCTGGATAAAACCCATCAGTTTTACGAAAAGCATGGTGGTAAAGCGATTATCTTGGCGCGATTTGTACCGATCATTCGTACTTTTGCGCCCTTTGTCGCCGGTATGGGTAAAATGTCCTATCGTCACTTTGCCGCTTATAACGTGATTGGGGCGTTAGTATGGGTGCTGTTATTCACTTATGCTGGTTACCTGTTTGGTAATGTGCCTATCGTGCAGAACAATCTGAAATTGCTGATTGTCGTCATTATTGTGGTGTCAATTTTGCCGGGTGTATTCGAGGTTTGGCGGCATCGGCGTGCGGCCGCGCGTCAGAAAAATCAGTAAAAACGTTACCTAAGCCGCGGGTTCGACCAGTTTTTTATCTACACTGTCGAGCCAATATGGTTTAATGAGTAACATTTATGGTCTGTTCCTGCGGACAATCCGAGTTTAGTGCCTTAGTGACGCTGTACTGGCGTATGTCTTAGGCATTTTTTATTGGGGCGTTTTCAGGGAGATGGTTAAAGCATGAACAGCGGACTGGCAACAGCCAGGTTCAAACAGAAAGGTCATCGATGAGCTGGATTGAACGAATTCTTAACAAAAGCAATATCACACAAACCCGTAAAGCGAGTATTCCTGAAGGGGTGTGGACAAAATGCGACAGTTGCGGTCAGGTACTTTATCGTGCTGAATTAGAACGTAATCTGGAAGTGTGTCCTAAGTGTGATCACCACATGCGTATGTCAGCCCGAGCACGGTTACATATGCTGTTGGATGCAGGCAGTGAAGTTGAATTGGGTAGCGAACTGGAGCCGAAGGACATCCTGAAATTCAAGGATTCCAAAAAGTATAAAGACCGCCTCTCAGCTGCGCAAAAAGAGACGGGCGAAAAAGATGCTTTGGTTGCCATGAAAGGAACCTTGCAGGGTATGCCTATTGTGGCTGTTTCATTTGAATTCGCCTTTATGGGTGGGTCAATGGCATCAGTTGTGGGGGCTCGCTTTGTTCGCGCGGTAGAACAGGCACTGGAAGATAATTGCCCACTGGTGTGCTTCTCTTCTAGTGGCGGTGCTCGTATGCAGGAAGCATTGATGTCCTTGATGCAGATGGCAAAAACCAGTGCTGCTTTAGCTAAAATGCAAGAGCGCGGCTTGCCTTATATCTCAGTGTTGACTGACCCGACCATGGGCGGTGTTTCCGCCAGTCTGGCGATGTTGGGCGATATCAATATTGCTGAGCCAAAAGCATTGATTGGCTTTGCTGGCCCTCGCGTTATTGAGCAAACCGTTCGTGAAAAGCTGCCGCCGGGTTTCCAGCGCAGTGAATTCTTGATTGAAAAAGGCGCTATCGACATGATAATTCGCCGCCCGGTTATGCGCCAGACGCTGGCCAGTATCTTGTCGAAACTGACTCATCAACCGCAGCCAAGCGTGGTTGAGGTCAAGGCTGATGCTGCTGTGACTGATAATCAGGCTGATGCCTGATGAACCGCACGGGCACCTCCCTGATAAGGTGGTGCCCGGTTATTGTGCATTGTCGTAGCTTGAGCTTTGCTGCTTTCAATAAGAAAAGATATCCCAAAAGTAATTGGAGCCACAGCTAACAACCCTGCGGTTTCGAGTACGAAGGATATAAAGGCCAGTGACGGGACTTATGAACAACCATCAAATTCCCCAAGCCACGTCGCCTTTGGCCGCGTGGCTTTACTATCTCGAGCATTTACATTCTCAGCCAATCGAGCTGGGGCTGGAACGGGTAAAACAGGTTGCTGAGCGTTTGGATTTGCTTCAGCCTGCCCCGAAAGTATTTACCATTGCCGGCACGAATGGCAAAGGCACCACTTGTTGTACCCTGGAATCAATTTTACTTGCAGCCGGTCTGCGTGTCGGGGTTTACAGCTCACCTCATCTCTTGCGTTACACCGAGCGCGTTCGTATTCAGGGGCAAGAACTGCCTGAAGCTGAACATAGCCATTCTTTTGCCAAAATTGAAGCTGGGCGCGAAGGTATCTCACTGACTTACTTCGAATTTGGCACTTTATCGGCACTGCAACTCTTTAAGCAGGCTAAGCTTGATGTGGTGATTTTAGAAGTTGGCCTCGGAGGACGTTTGGATGCGACTAATATTGTTGACTCAGATGTTGCTGCCATCACCAGTATTGCGATAGACCACACAGACTGGCTGGGATTCGACAGAGAAAGCATTGGCCGGGAAAAAGCCGGTGTATTCCGTGGCAGTAAACCCGCTGTTGTGGGCGAACCCGATATGCCTCAGTCTATTGCAGAGGTTGCTACAAAACTCGGCGCTCAATTGTATCAACGAGATAGCGCCTGGCAATTCAGCCAGCAAGAACTTGTTGATCAACAAAAAAGCTGCTGGAGCTGGCAATGCGCTGACCGACAATGGTGTAATTTGCCGCTGCCGAATGTACCGCTGGCTAATGCCGCAACTGCGCTGGCTGTATTGCATTATTCCGGATTGCCATTGAGCGAAGATATCATTCGTCAGGGGTTACAAGCTGCCAGTTTACCCGGGCGTTTTCAGATAGTTAGCGAAGAACCTTTGCTGATTTTGGATGTTGCTCATAACCCTCATGCCGCGCGTTATTTGACGGACAAACTCGCGCAATTGCCGAAGCAGGGTAAAGTTCGGGCGGTGGTGGGGATGCTATCAGATAAAGATATTGGCGGTACGCTGGCGTGTTTATCTGAGCAAGTTGATGAATGGTACTGTGCGCCGCTGGAAGGGCCGCGTGGGGCCAGTGCGGAGCAATTAGCCGAGCATTTAGCGCAATCACGCCAATTTAGTGATGTCGAAACCGCCTGGCGTCAGGCTATGCAAGATGCAGAACCACAGGATGTGGTTATTGTCTGTGGCTCTTTCCATACTGTCGCACATGTGATGGAAGCATCGGGTTTGTGACAGTATCGAGTTTATAACAACTTGAATCTATACCCAAAGTGGTTGGAGTTGCCGGTTGGCAGTAAGTCAATGCCCCTGTAGCTTCAGAGACAAAAGGTAAAACGCGGGGAGTGCGAGTGGCAAGTAAGTTCCAGAACCGTTTAGTCGGGACCATAATTTTGGTGGCATTGGGCGTGATTGTATTGCCGGGGCTACTGGATGGTAAAAAGAAGCATTATGAGGATGAGTTTGCTGCCATCCCGTTAGTGCCCAAACCCGGTGATAGTCAGGAGATTGATGCGGTTCCACCGGTCAGTCAGCCCCTGCCTATTGCGCCGCCGGAAGGTGCAGCGCAAGCCGTGGAAGTCCCCAAAGATGATTCCGCCTCTCAGGCCGCTAATGATGCCGGTAATCTGCCGTCTGAACCTACTCTCGTGGTACCGCCGCCGGTGCAAAGTAAGCCGGTTGAGGTGAAACCTGTCGAGAAGAAACCGGTTGAGACTAAGCCTGTCGAACCGAAGCCAATTCCGGTTGAAAAAAAATCGCCAGAAGTTAAGCCAAAACCGGAGGTTAAACCGGAAGTTCAGCCAGAAAGCAAACCGGTCACAGAAGAAAAAGCCCCCGTGGGGCAGGCCTATGTCGTCCAACTTGGGGCGCTGAAAAATGCCGCCAAAGTGAATGAAATTGTCGCGACGCTACGCCTGTCAGGCCATCGGGCGTTTACTGTGCCTGCAACCCCCGTTCAGGGCCAAATAACGCGTGTGTATGTCGGGCCGGATGCGTCAAAACAAAAATTGCAATCGGCCTTGTCAGAACTTAATTCATTAAGTGGTCTGAATGGCCAGGTTAAGCCCTATGGCACGGGGCGCTAAAGTTTGAATAAGGGTTAAGACATCAGAGTTTACGGGGTTTTAACGCTAAGTTTGTGCGGCGATTGTTGTTTTTAAAATCGCCGCACTTTAATTTGTCGCCGGCAATAATTCCTCTACGCAAACGTTTTCTTTTTCTGTTAGAATTCGCCGCGAACAGGATGCAGCGGCGATTTCGTCATTGGAATAGTCATGGTCTGGATTGATTACGTCATTATAGGGATTATCGGATTTTCTGCTTTAGTCAGCTTAATCCGTGGTTTTGTCCGTGAAGCATTGTCACTTGTAACATGGGGATGTGCGTTTTTCGTTGCCAGCCATTTTTACAGTTACCTTGCTGTCTACTTCACTCGTTTTGAGGATGAAGTGGTCCGTAACGGAATTGCTATCGGCATTTTGTTCATCGCGACATTGATCGTCGGGGCTATTGTTAACTATGTGATTGGTTCGTTGGTTGAGCGTACTGGATTATCGGGAACTGACAGGGTACTTGGGATCTGCTTTGGCGCACTGCGAGGTGTTCTAATTGTCTCCGCCATGTTGTTCTTTCTGGACACGTTTACCGGCTTCTCGCAAAGTGTTGACTGGAAACAGTCGCAATTAATCCCGCAGTTCAGTTATATCATCAGGTGGTTCTTTGACTACCTGCAGAGCACGTCGAGTTTCTTACCGAATCAACTACCGATTCGGAGCGGCTTATGAGGAAAAGACAACATGTGCGGTATTGTCGGTATCGCCGGTTTTGCACCGGTAAACCAGTCGATTTATGATGCGTTGACGGTGCTTCAGCACCGAGGCCAGGATGCTGCAGGCATCGTTACCATTGATGCCCATAATGGGTTCCGGCTGCGTAAAGCAAACGGCTTGGTGAAGGATGTATTTGAAACCCGGCATATGCTGCGCTTACAGGGGAATATGGGGATTGGCCATGTTCGTTACCCAACAGCAGGCAGCTCCAGTGCTTCCGAGGCTCAACCTTTCTACGTTAACTCACCGTTTGGCATCACTCTGGCTCATAACGGTAATCTGACTAATGCTCACCAGCTGAGAAAGAAATTATTCGAAGTTTCTCGCCGTCATGTGAATACCACTTCTGACTCAGAAATTCTGCTGAATATTTTTGCCAGCGAATTAGACCGTTTCCAACACTATCCGTTGGAATCTGACAACATTTTTGCCGCAGTGGCTGCCACACATCAATTGATTCGCGGTGCATATGCTTGCGTCGCGATGATTATTGGTCACGGTATGGTTGCTTTCCGTGACCCGAACGGTATTCGTCCGCTGGTTATTGGCAAACGCACTATTGCTGATGGCCGTAATGAATACATGGTCGCCTCTGAAAGTGTGGCTTTGGATACCCTTGGTTTCGAATTCTTGCGGGATGTCGCGCCGGGCGAAGCGGTGTATATCACCGAAAAAGGCCAGCTGTTTACTCGCCAATGTGCTGAAAATCCGAAATTCAATCCGTGCTTGTTTGAGTATGTTTATTTTGCCCGTCCAGACTCCTTTATGGATAAAATTTCTGTTTACAGTGCGCGTGTGCGCATGGGCCAGAAATTAGGCGCAAAAATTGCCAAACAGTGGGAAGACCTGGATATCGATGTGGTCATCCCAATCCCAGAAACTTCCTGCGATATTGCATTGGAAATCGCCCGCATTCTGGATAAACCGTACCGCCAGGGGTTTGTGAAAAACCGCTATGTCGGCCGTACTTTTATCATGCCGGGCCAGCAGGAGCGCCGTAAATCGGTACGTCGTAAACTGAATGCCAATCGTGCAGAATTCCGCGATAAGAATGTGTTATTAGTGGATGATTCCATTGTGCGCGGCACTACGTCGGAACAGATTGTTGAAATGGCACGTGAAGCTGGTGCGAAGAAAGTGTACTTCGCGTCCGCCGCTCCTGAAATCCGTTTCCCGAATGTGTATGGCATCGATATGCCAAGTGCCAATGAGTTAATTGCGCATGGTCGTGAAGTGGATGAGATTCGTCAGTTGATTGGTGCAGATGCGCTGATTTTCCAGGATCTAACTGACCTTATCGAAGCTGTACGCGAAGATAACCCGGATATCACTCAGTTTGAGTGTTCAGTCTTTAACGGCGTTTACGTCACTAAAGATGTGGATCAAAGCTATCTGGAATATCTGGAATCGTTACGTAACGATGATGCGCAAGCATTACGTAATCATAACGAAGCTGAGAACCTTGAGATGCATAACGAGGGCTAATACCCTGCATCTTGAAATCTTTTGGGTTTAAATCGCGGTAAAGATAAAGTGAATCAAAAAGGTGCAACCAGCGTGCAAGCGCGGTGCGCCTTTTTTGTTGTTAATAAAACTCTGGATGTTATGGCTCAATTGGCGGGCGATAATTTGCTAATTGACTTCTGATACGGCAAAGTCTCGCCATATTTCTTTATGTTATGCTTAATTTATAAGGCATAAAGCCAGTTGAGGGACTATCCCATGAAACGACTTATTATCGGTATCAGTGGTGCCAGCGGTGCCATTTATGGTATTCGCCTGTTACAGGTGCTGCAACAGGTCGAGGGGGTAGAAACCCACTTGATTCTCAGTAATGCGGCGCGCCAGACGTTAGCGCTTGAAACCGAGTTCAGTGTTAAGGAGGTACAGGCGCTGGCGGATGTGGTGCATGATTCTCGTGATATCGCAGCTTGTGTTTCTTCTGGATCATTCAAGACCAGTGGAATGGTCATTTTACCTTGTTCAATCAAAACGTTATCTGGCATTGTTCATAGCTATACTGATGGCTTATTGACTCGCGCGGCTGATGTCATATTGAAAGAACGCCGCCCCCTGATATTGTGTGTGCGCGAAACTCCATTGCATTTAGGCCATTTGCGCCTGATGGTACAAGCTGCCGAATTGGGCGCGGTCATCATGCCACCTATGCCTGCGTTTTATCATCGCCCACAGACTATCCAAGACCTTGTTGATCAGACGGTTAATCGAATTATTGATCAACTCGATATCGAACTACCCGAAGATCTGTTTATTCGCTGGCAAGGCGGAAGTTAACATTTTTCCCTCAATTAATACATTTGTGCAACATCGCACTGAAATAGGGCGCATTATGCACCACAATGATGCTGTTCTGGGACGTATACTGTTGTATAGATTTCGTATTCAGTTTCTGCCTACGACCCTATGCCCACTTTTAGTGGCAGTTGTGCCAATAAAGTGAACATGAAATTTGCTTTCATTCTTGGTGATTACTGGCACGATTACTGCAAATTGATTTATGGACGCTAGGGGTTGTACAGAAAACTAACGCGCTTTATGGCATCGAAAATCAATTTGAGGGTTATGTATGAATAAGAAGATTTTGGTTCTGCCTTTAGTATTAGCATTGGCTGCCGCCAGCAGTGCTTTTGCCGCCATTCCTAAAGATATCAAAATTGGTACAGATCCAACTTATGCTCCTTTCGAATCTAAAAATGCCAGTGGTGAGTTGGTAGGTTTTGATATCGATATAGCAAAAGAGTTATGTAATCGTATTGATACTAAATGTACTTTTGTTGAAAGTGATTTCGATGCACTTATTCCGTCGCTGAAAGCTAAAAAGATTGATGCCATTATCTCTTCACTTTCTATTACCGAGAAACGCCAAAAAGAAATTGCTTTCACTGACAAGCTTTATGCGGCTAATGCTCGTTTAATCGCGCCGAAAGACAGCAAAATTGAGCCAACATTGGTGGCTTTGAAAGGCAAACGTGTTGGGGTATTACAAGGTTCTACTCAGGAAGCATTCGCCAATGCTGAGTGGCAGCCAAAAGGTATTGATGTTGTTGCCTATCAGAATCAGGATTTGATTTACTCCGATTTGAGTTCTGGGCGTATTGATGCTGCTTTCCAGGATGAAGTCGCGGGTAGCGAAGGTTTCCTGAAACAAGAAGCAGGTAAGGGTTATGCTTTCGCTGGCCCATCTGTTAAAAATGATCAATTCTTCGGCGTAGGTACCGGTATGGGCTTGCGTAAAGATGATGCGGAATTGAAAGCGGCGCTGGATAAAGCCTTTGCAGAAATGCGCAAAGATGGCACTTACGACAAACTTGCGAAAAAATATTTCGACTTTGACGTTTACGGCGGTTAATTCCGCTCGTTGTAACGGCCTCTGCCTCAATAGCAGGGGCCGTTATGGCTATTAACCCAAAGTAATTAACCAGACTCCTGACTCAGTAAAATAGGATAACCCAGATGCTGGATGGATATTCCAAACTGATATTTGAAGGTGCGCTGGTGACACTGGAGCTGGCACTGTGCTCAGTGCTGCTATCAGTGATTATCGGCTTAATTGGTGCCGGTGGGAAATTATCATCAAATCGGCTTTTATCCGGTTTATTTGAGTGCTACACCACGCTTATCCGCGGTGTACCTGATTTAGTTTTGATGTTACTTATCTTCTACGGTTTGCAGATAACCCTAAATAGCATTACCGAATCCCTTGGTTTTGCACAAATTAATATTGACCCTCTTTCTGCGGGGATTATCACCCTCGGTTTTATCTATGGTGCTTATTTCACAGAAACTTTCCGTGGTGCTTATATGGCAGTTCCGACGGGCCAGATTGAAGCAGCCAGGGCATTTGGTTTTTCTTCCAGTCAGATTTTTCGCAGAATAATGTTTCCGGCCATGATGCGCTATGCACTGCCGGGCATTGGTAATAACTGGCAAGTGATTCTCAAAGCGACAGCATTAGTCTCTATTCTAGGATTGAATGACGTAGTTAAAGCAACGCAATTGGCTGGAAAGGGAACTTATCAACCCTTCTTCTTCGCCTTGGTGGCTGGTGTGGTTTATCTGATTTTTACCACCATATCCAATGGTGTTTTGCTGTGGTTGGAACGGCGCTATTCCCATGGAGTGAAGAGGGCCGAACTATGATTGAAATCCTACATCAATATTGGCAAGCCCTGCTTTGGAGTGATGGCTACCGATTTACCGGCATGGCCGTTACCCTGTGGCTATTAATTAGTTCCGTCGTGATGGGTGGGTTAATGGCAATTCCATTAGCCGTGGCACGAGTAGCCGAGCGGCGCTGGATTCGCTTACCGGTCTGGATCTTTACCTATATCTTCCGCGGCACGCCGCTATATGTACAATTACTGATATTCTATTCCGGCATGTACAGCTTGGAGATAGTCCGAGGTAACGATCTACTTAATGCATTCTTCCGCAGTGGATTGAATTGTACTATTTTGGCCTTGACGCTGAATACCTGTGCTTACACCACTGAAATATTCGCTGGTGCTATTCGTTCGGTACCCCATGGTGAAATAGAAGCAGCCAGAGCCTATGGTTTCTCGCGCTTTAAAATGTATCGCTGTATTATTTTGCCTTCCGCACTGCGTATTGCTTTACCGGCCTACAGTAATGAAGTTATTTTAATGCTGCATTCCACCGCATTAGCTTTTACAGCCACGGTGCCAGATATACTGAAAATAGCGCGTGATATTAACGCCGCGACTTATCAGCCGTTTTATGCTTTTGGTATTGCTGCCGTACTTTATCTGATTATCTCCTTCACGCTAATTAGCCTGTTCCGCCAGGCAGAGAAACGTTGGCTGGCACATATAAAACCTCAGGCATCGCATTAAGTACGGAGAAATTATGACTGATACATCAAGAACTATAACTGATACATCAAGAGCTATGACTGACACGTTAGAACCTAAAATAGCTGAAACCAAACTATCTGTGACGGAATTACATAAGCACTATGGTGAACATGAGGTTTTAAAAGGAGTTTCACTTTCAGCCAAAGCCGGGGATGTTATTTCCATTATTGGCTCCTCTGGATCGGGAAAAAGCACTTTTTTACGTTGTATCAATTTTTTAGAAAAACCCAGTGAAGGATCTATTAGCGTCAATAATCAAGATATTAGGCTGGTTCGCGATAAAGATGGGCAACTAAAAGTCTTCGATAAAAAAGAACTGCAATTATTGCGTACACGGTTAACGATGGTATTCCAGCATTTCAATTTATGGAGCCATATGACGGTGCTGGAAAATGTCATGGAAGCGCCCGTCCAAGTCTTGGGATTAAGTAAATCAGTCGCTAAAGAGCGGGCAATTCGCTATTTGGATAAAGTCGGTATTGATGAACGTGCTCGCGCCAAATATCCGGTACATCTTTCCGGTGGTCAGCAGCAGCGTGTTTCTATTGCGCGGGCATTGGCGATGGAGCCGGATGTATTATTATTTGATGAACCCACTTCTGCGCTGGACCCTGAATTAGTGGGTGAGGTTTTGCGAATTATGCAGAAGCTGGCAGAAGAGGGGAAAACCATGGTCGTGGTGACTCACGAAATGGAGTTTGCTCGTCATGTTTCCAGCCATGTTATCTTCCTACACAAAGGTGTTATTGAAGAAGAGGGCCCGCCAGCAGAGCTTTTTGGTAACCCTAAGAGTCTCCGTCTACAGCAGTTCCTTTCTGGTGCACTGAAGTAACCTATTCCGATGAGATGAGTAGATTGCTCATCTCATCGTCATATTAATCCTAGGCGATGATCACTACCGGTTAATAGCATAATTAATTGGATATCCCCTTGCGGTGAATATCCAATTAATCAATATCATTTAATGCAGTATGCACACACTCGAAACACAGATATTTTATGGTATTGGTTTTTTTAGAACATTGCGCAGGGCTTCTTCCAGTTCAAAATAGCGGAAAGCAAAGCCCGCTTCCTCTAAGCGTTTTGGTATTGCACGTTGTCCACCTAATACCAATGCTGCAGATTCTCCTAGTAACAAACGAATTGCCGCAGCAGGGGTACGGATGACTGCCGGGCGGTCTAACACGTCAGCCAGCGTGGCAATAAATTGTTCATTATGTACCGGATAAGGGGAAACCATATTGAATGGGCCATTAAGTCCATCGGTCGTCAGTAAATAATGAATACCATGAACCATGTCATCAATATGAATCCAGGGCAGGTATTGACGACCATCACCGATCGGGCCGCCTAATCCAAGGCGCAGTAGTGGCACCATTTTGGCTAACGCACCACCGTGGGGAGCTAATACAATGCCGGTACGTAACAGGCAAACTCGGGTATGAGGACTTTCAGCGGCGCGAGCCAGGTTTTCCCAACGTTCACACAACTGATGAGTGAACTCATCATGTGGTGCTTCATCTTCGGTGACCACGGCTTGCCCCTGATCACCATAAAATCCGACTGCGGATCCTGAAATAAATACGGCTGGTGGCTGGCTACTGGCCCTTATTAATGTCGTCAGTTTTTCGGTTATCTGCCAGCGACTTTGACATAAAATCTCTTTCTGTTGTGGGGTCCAGCGTTTTTCGGCAATAGGCTCACCCGCCAGATTGATAACAGCATCGAAACTATTAAGGTCATGTTTATCATCCAACGTTGACCAACAGGTGACGTGTGGGCCGAGGATATCACTCGCTCTTTGCGGGTCCCGAGTTAAAACTGTTATTTGATGGGCTTGCGACAAAAGGAATGCGGTCAGACTGCGCCCGATGAGCCCTGTAGCTCCAGTGATTAAAATACGCATAGCCAATCTCCGTTTATACCCTTTTTACTTGATGCTTACCTGCAACTCCAAGTTCTTGGGGATAGCGGTAGCCTAGTTTCTTTTTCAGCATAGGCTAACTTGCGCTCTTCTCCCACGACACTGAGCACATCCTGAGTGAAATTTTTAACGAAATAAAAAATAATAACTAAATAAATTCCCCGATCTATCCGATTAATACAGTATTGAATGCTCGACTATTACCTATTTTGTTGTAGAGCTATCGTGTCTACGTACTTTATTGTTTTGAACACCCGCAATGGCTATAAGTTATACCGGTGACTATAAAGCTGAATTCGCGATTTTCTGCTAGAGTCATATACTCATCGGGATGGAAAAGAGGTGGCCATTGATAGCCTCTTTCACGTTGTCATGTTGGATGTTTTTATAAAAAAGTTGAGTATTTCATAAAAACTCACGGTGGCTTATAAAGCCCCCGACTGAGGTCGGATTGCGATCTCATTCTTGCCCATACACTTTTCAGGTGCGCATGAAGCTAAACATCGAAGTTAATTGTTCTTATGTATGTGAGCCTATACATAAGCAAGACGGTAGCTTATTAGCAGTAGAACTATTAAGCCGATTCTCAGCTAAATCGGTAGATTTACCCATCGATGTTGAAAATTTTATTAATACATTAGATGTCGATGGAAAGACTGATTTATTCCAGGACCAATTACGTGCTGTGAAGGTTTATCGCGATTGGTTTATCGCTCACCATGTTCTGCTTTCAATTAATATTGATTTCGACTTGGCGAGTGTGATTGTGACTGATGAGTTAACCCGCCAGATGCTTGATGAGTTACCTTTCCTGCGGCTGGAAATCATGGAGACATTCTCCAATTTATCTGATGGAATGAATAACCCTTTGTTACGCGATCTTGCTGAACGGTATCCACTTTGGTTGGATGACTTGGGCAGTGGTGGCTCTACTTTAAATGCGGTCACGGCTAATATTTTCGAATATGTGAAGATTGATAAGCATTTCTTCTGGCAACACAATAAACATACTTTCCCGATTTTGATAAATAATATTAAGAAATATTGTCTCGGGGTGATTGTGGTTGGTGTAGAAAATCAGGATGAGTTTGAACAACTCAAAGGCAGTAATATTGATGCAATGCAGGGATATCTATTTGATCAATTGTCGCTGGACGAATTGGTATCGCAACCTTCGTTATAACGACTCTTCTTCCATTCTATTTTGCATCAGCTGGCATTACTTTGTCATGTCAGCATTGTTTTTTACGATAAAATTTTCTTATGGTAGATAGTGGCTTTTCTCGGATTAATCCGACGGATTGGATGATAGAATGAAGCCACATTTAGTTCTCACTATTTACTAAGGCGGCAGGTGTCGCCAGATTTACTGAGATTAGACCTAAGAGAAGACGATACCATGAAGTTAATGTTTGCTTCTGATCTGCATGGGTCGCTACCGGCCACCGAAAAAGTTTTGGATATCTTTGACCGCAGTGGAGCGCAATGGCTGGTGTTATTGGAGGATTTGCTCAACCATGGGCCACGTAATGCGTTACCGGCAGGTTATCAACCCGCGGTTGTTGCAGAGTGTCTTAATCCCTATAAAAACAAGATTATTGCTGTACGCGGTAATTGCGACAGCGAAGTCGATCAGATGTTATTACAGTTTCCTATTATGGCCGGCTGGCAACAGATTATTATGCCAGAAACACGTTTATTTTTGACGCATGGTCACCTTTATCATCCGGGGGCGCTTCCTCCGTTGCGTAAGGGGGATGTCTTAGTCTATGGTCATACTCATCTCCCTCAGGCAGAGTGGAAAGATGATGTTATATGCTTTAATCCTGGCTCCGTCAGCATCCCCAAAGGAGGATATCCAGCGAGTTATGGCATGCTGGATGGGGGCGTTTTACAGGTTCTGACCCTACAAAATGATGAGCCTGTTACCCAGTTGGCATTAAAAAATTAAATAATACAACGAGTTGAAAACTCTTGATTAACAATTGCGCGTAACTAACCGCGCCCAGATAGAAGGTTTCAGAGGATGGTGGAGCAAAATCCAGCAGCAGTCATCGAGTGGGTTGATATTGTTGATGAGCAAAATGAAGTGATTGCTCAATCCAGTCGTCAACAAATGAGAGCTCAACGACTGCGCCACCGTGCTACCTATATTGTGGTGCACGATGGAATGGGCAAAATACTGGTACAACGCCGTACTGAGAGCAAAGATTTCTATCCCGGAAAACTGGACGCAACAGCCGGTGGAGTGGTGCAAAGTGGTGAAAACTACCTTGAGTCTGCCCGACGAGAGGCGGAAGAAGAGTTAGGGATTGCGGGGGTGCCTTTTGCTGAACATGGTCAATTCTACTTTGAAGAAGAGTGCTGCCGCGTGTGGGGTGCTTTGTTCAGCTGTGTCTCTCATGGCCCATTTGCATTGCAGGCAGAAGAAATAGACGAAGTTCGCTGGATGCTGCCAGAAGAAATTACCGCGCGCTGCGACGAGTTCACGCCGGATTCCCTGAAAGCTTTGTCACTGTGGTTAACCCGCAATAATGAGCAGGATTACGGTAAAATTACACCACGGGAAGATTGATTCCAACTTGCTATAAAAAAGCCCCTTTTCAGGGGCTTTTGGCGTTTATCTCACTGATTATCGAACAACTATTAGCGAACGATAATACCCAGTAAAATACCCAGCGCACCAAAGTCAGCGTCACTGAAGGTGGTATTGGCGAACCCAATATCACCCAATACTGGCAGCAAGAATACTGGCAAGAAGGTAATCAGCAAGCCTTGAGCGAATGCACCGAGAATCGCACCACGGCGTCCACCGGTGGCATTACCAAACACCCCTGCGGCAGCACCGACGAAGAAGTGAGGTACAACACCTGGGATAATTACCGTCATGTCCATCAAATACAATGCAAACATACCGATAAGGCCTGCGGCGAAGCTGCTCAGGAAGCCAACCAATACCGCATTGGGGGCGTAAGGGAATACAACCGGGCAATCCAGTGCCGGTTTAGCATTCGGCACTAACTTGTCGGAAATCCCTTTAAACGCGGGAACAATCTCGGCAATAACCATACGCACACCTTGCAAGATGATGTACACACCAGCGGCGAAAGTAATGGATTGCATCAATGAGAACATGAACCAGTTTTTACCACCACTGAGGCTTTTCACCACTTCCGGTCCCGCAAACAGGCAGGTTACGATGAAAATGATACACATGGTAAAGGAGATGGCGACTGGCGTATCACGCAAGAACAACAGACTTTTCGGCACATTCATGTCTTCAGTCGAATGTTCTTTATTACCAAACTTACTGCCGATAAAACCTGCTAATACATAAGACAGGGTGGAGAAGTGGCCGATTGCAACATCATCTGAACCGGTGACTTTCTTCATGTAAGGGTGGGCAATGGCCGGGAAGAATACCATCGCAACCCCCACAACCAGGGAACCAATCACAATCAGAGTCACACCGCTAATCCCGGCAGTAGCCAGAATTACCGCCACCATCATCGACATAAACAATGTGTGGTGCCCAGTCAGGAAGATAAATTTCCACGGCGTAAAGCGGGCAATCAGAATATTGATAACCATAGCGAAGAACATAATCATCGCCATTTCTTTACCGAAACTTTTCTGCGCGACAGACACAATAGCTTCGTTATTCGGCACGACGCCCTGAATACCGAATGCGTGTTGGAAGATATTGGCGAAATCACCCAGAGATGAAACCACCAAACCGGCACCAGCACCTAAAATTACAAAACCCATAATGGTTTTTACGGTGCCTTTAATGCACTCCGTTACCGGTTTTTTCTGTGCAATCAAGCCGATTAAAGCAATCAATCCGACCAGCACTGCCGGTTCGGAAAGAACATCACTCATTAAAAAGCGAAAGAAATCCATGCCAGCCTCCAGTTACAAAGCGCCTAATTCGGTTAATGCCACAGACAAACGCTCTTTCATGGCTTTCTTGTCGATCATGTTGTCCAGCGCAACAATTTTGCCGCCAACAGCTTGAGCAATTAACTGCTCGGCAATATCTTTAGTGCCGATGAAAATGTCACTTGGCATCCCTTTTGCGGAGCCAAGATCAACATGATCCACTTCAGCACTGACGGCCAATTCTTTAAGAATACTTTTGATGCTGATTTCCATCATCAGGCTGGTGCCTAAACCGTTACCGCAAACCACTGTAATTTTCATTTTCTTTCCCCTTGAAATAATTATCCGAACTCAATGTTGAAATTAATAACGTGCAATAACGGATAAAATATCCTGCTGCGTTTTGGCATTAAGTAAGGCTTGTACATCATTATCGTTATCGAACAACTGTGCGAGTTGAGAAATAGCCTCGATGTGGCTAGTGCTGTCTGTCGCCGCTAATACTATGAGCAGTTTTACTGGGTCGTTACCTTCGGCATTGAAAGTGACGCCCTCAGTGATGACGGTTAAGGCCAGAGAGAGTTTATTCGCCCCTTCTTCTGGACGGGCATGTGGCATAGCAATCCCCGGCCCGACCACGTAATACGGGCCGATAGCTTCATGGGAGCGATAAATTGCCTCGACATAACGGGCTTCAATGGCGCCATTATCAATAAGTGGCTGGCATGAAATCGCGATGGCGTCACGCCAATCTTTTGCGTGCTTGACCACCTGAATGACGTCTGGCGTTAACAGTGTTTTTAACATGATATTGATGACTCCCGATGACTGTTAACGTGAGAGTAGATAGTTATCACTGTCATTAATGTGATGAATATCTCAATTGATAGCGCTACCTGATAGCGCTATCAAAATTTGTGATAGCGCTATCATTTGTCACACCATGGACTTTGGCTATCTCCAAATAAGCCATATACAATGCAATGTATTGTCGAGGGCCAGTACGGGAATGGTTTGGCCAGACAAGAAATTTTAATCAGGCAGGAATCAGCATGGAAAAAACGCGCAAGCGCCGTAATACCGGGCGGGTCACTCTATCGGATGTGGCGAATTACGCCGGGGTAGGGGCGATGACTGTTTCCAGAGCGCTGCGAACGCCGGAGCAGGTTTCAGATAAATTACGTGAGAAGATAGAACAAGCGGTTGAAACTCTGGGCTATATTCCTAACCGTACCGCCGGAGCATTGGCTTCCGGTCACAGTGATACTATTGCCGTTTTAATACCGTCATTAACAGACAAAGCCAGTTCACGGTTTATGCAGTCGCTGCAACAGATTCTGAATAAAAATGAGTTCCAGTTATTACTGGGTTGCCATGAATATAACCAACGCAAAGAAGCAGAAATATTGATGACCTTGCTGCAAAGCAACCCGGCTGCAGTGGTGATATTTGGTTCACAGTTGGCAGATAAAACCTATCAATTGCTTGAACGGGCGAATATCCCCACGGTCAACGTGGTCGGTTCCTATTTCAAAGGGGCCAAAATTACGCTTGAGGCGGCTTTTTTTGAGTCGGCCTATGAACTTAGCCGCCATTTATTGGAACGGGGTTATCACCAGATTGGCTTTATCGGCGCTCATATGGATAACCGCCTGCAACGCCAGCAACTGAATGGTTGGCATAAGGCGATGTTAGAGCATTACAAAAATGCGGACCAGACGGTCACCACGCCCGAAACGGCCAGTTTACAGTTTGGCCGTTATGCTCTGACCGAAATACTCCAGCGTCAGCCGGAATTGGATGCGGTGATATGCAGTCATGAAGATATTGCGCTCGGCGTATTATTTGAATGCCAACGGCGGCTTTTGAAAATTCCTAGCGGCATAGCAGTGGCATGTTTAGACGGCTCTGACAGCTGTGATCAAACTCATCCGACATTGACCTCAATGCGCATTGATTACAAAAAAATGGGGAAAGAAGCCGGTAAACTGTTGATTAATATGCTGGATAATGATGAACATGGCGAGGTGCAAGAGCCAGTTAGCCAGAGTTTTAGCTATAAATTTGAACTTCGACAAAGTACTTGATAGCTAACCCCAACTCACTATTTTTAGCTGAAAATAAAAACGCCAGCACGAAGCTGGCGTTTGTTATATACATCTTAATTGTGGAATTAAGACGCGTCAGCCTGAGCTGATTGAATAGCAGTCAGCGCTACGGTGTAGACGATATCGTCTACCAAAGCGCCACGGGACAAGTCGTTGACTGGCTTGCGCATGCCTTGCAGCATCGGCCCGATAGAGATCAGGTCGGCAGAACGTTGTACCGCTTTATAGGTGGTGTTACCGGTGTTCAAGTCAGGGAAGATGAACACTGTCGCTTTACCTGCAACCGGGGAATTTGGCGCTTTGGATTTAGCCACATCAGCCATGATTGCCGCGTCATACTGCAACGGACCATCGATGATAAGATCTGGGCGTTTTTCCTGTGCCAGACGGGTTGCTTCACGAACTTTTTCTACATCGCTACCTGCACCAGAATTACCGGTGGAGTAAGAGATCATCGCCACACGCGGTTCGATACCGAATGCCGCCGCAGAATCAGCCGATTGAATAGCAATTTCTGACAGTTGCTCAGCAGTTGGATCTGGGTTAATCGCGCAGTCACCATAAACCAGAACCTGGTCAGGCAGCAGCATGAAGAACACAGAAGACACCAGTGAGCTGCCCGGTGCGGTTTTGATTAGCTGCAACGGTGGGCGGATAGTGTTCGCGGTAGTATGAACAGCACCCGACACCAAACCATCAACTTCGCCTTTCTCCAGCATCAGAGTGCCGAGAACCACGTTATCTTCCAGTTGCTCACGAGCAACCACTTCGGTCATGCCCTTGCTCTTGCGCAGTTCCACCAGACGCGGAACATACTGCTCACGCACAGCAACCGGATCGATGATTTCAACGCCTTTACCCAGTTCAATACCTTGGGCCGCAGCAACACGTTGGATCTCTTCTGGATTACCCAACAGCACACAAGTCGCGATACCGCGTTCAGCACAGATAGCCGCAGCTTTAACTGTACGTGGCTCATCGCCTTCTGGCAGCACGATACGTTTGCCGGCTTTACGTGCCAACTCGGTCAGCTCATAACGGAATGCTGGAGGAGACAGGCGACGTGAACGTTCAGATGTGGCACTCAGAGAATCAATCCATTCACTGCTGATATGGCTGGCAACGTAGTTTTGCAGTTTCTCAACACGCTCATGGTCATCTGCCGGTACTTCCAGATTGAAGCTTTGCAGGCTCAGGGAAGTCTGCCAAGTGTTGGTATCAACCATAAAGACTGGCAGGCCTGTTTGGAAGGCGCGATCACACAGTTTTTTGATTGGCTCATCAATCGCATAACCGCCGGTCAGCAAAATGGCACCGATTTCAACGCCATTCATGGCTGCCAAACAAGCAGAAACCAACACGTCTGGGCGGTCTGCTGAGGTCACTAGCAGAGAACCTGGGCGGAAGTGCTCCAACATGTGAGGGATACTGCGCGCGCAGAATGTCACAGATTTAACGCGGCGGGTTCTGATATCGCCTTCGTTAATAATGCGCGCATTCAGGTGCTTACACATATCAATCGCACGGGTCGCAATCAGCTCGAAGCTCCATGGCACGCAACCCAGAACAGGCAGTGGGCTGTTGGCAAACAGCTGTTTTGGATCGATGCTCGCGACACTGGCCTTGGTGGAATCATCAAAGATTTCAGACAGGTCAGGGCGGGTACGGCCTTGTTCATCCACTGGCGCATTCAGTTTGTTAATGATAACGCCGGTGATGTTTTTGTTTTTGCTGCCACCGAAGCTGGAACGAGCCAGTTCGATACGCTCTTTCAATTGGTCTGGTGAATCATTACCCAGCGCAATAACAAACACGATTTCTGCGTTCAGTGTTTTGGCGATTTCGTAGTTCAGCGCATTGGCAAACTGATGTTTGCGCGTTGGGACTAAACCTTCAACCAGAACTACTTCGGCGTCTTTGGTGTTTTCGTGGTAACGGGCAACTATCTCTTCCATTAACACGTCTTGCTGGTTAGAGCTCAGCAAGGTTTCCACATGATTCATATTCAGCGGCTCAGCAGCAGTGATGCTGGAGTTCGCGCGGATGATAGTGGTGGTTTGGTCAGGTGCATCGTTACCAGCGCGAGGCTGTGCGATTGGCTTGAATACGCTCAGGCGTACACCTTTTTGTTCCATGGAACGGATGACACCCAAGCTGACGCTAGTTAAACCAACGCTGGTGCCGGTAGGAATCAACATTATTGTACGGGACACGGCTAAACCTCTTTACGGTTGCTCGTTAGTCAAAAGCAACACCGCCAGCCTTGGCTGACGGTGTTAAGGATATTTACGCGGTCAGACGAGAGGCGTCTTGCGCGATGACCAGCTCTTCGTTGGTCGGGATAACCAGAGCCAAGCGGCTGCCATCTTTGGTGATGGTGCCAGACTTACCAAAGCGTGCTGCCAGGTTGCGTTCATGGTCAATTTCAAAGCCCAACAGGCCCAGTTTGTTCAAAGTCAGTTCGCGCACCATTGCCGCGTTTTCACCGATACCGCCGGTGAATACAACTGCATCCAGACGACCATCCATCAATGCAGTATAAGCACCGATGTATTTCGCCAGGCGGTGGCAGAACACATCCATAGCGCGGCGAGCATCTGCTTTGGTTTCGTAATTGTCCTCAACATAACGGCAATCACTGGTGACTTCAGTCAGGCCCAGCAGGCCAGATTCTTTGGTCAACAGTTTGCTGATCTGTTCCATGCTCATGCCCATAGCATCATACAGATGGAAAATGATTGCCGGGTCGATGTCACCACTACGGGTGCCCATAACCAGACCTTCCAGTGGCGTCAGGCCCATAGAAGTATCAACACATTTACCGTTACGAACAGCAGTCACTGAGCCGCCGTTGCCCAAATGGCAAGTAATAACGTTCAGTTCTTCCAGCGGTTTGTTCAGCGTTTTTGCTGCTTCCTGACTTACATAGAAGTGGCTGGTGCCGTGTGCGCCATAGCGACGGATACCGTTTTCTTTGTATAAGCTGTACGGCAGGGCATAGAGATAAGACTCTTCCGGCATAGTCTGGTGGAAGGCAGTATCAAAAACGGCAACATTTTTATCAGCCAGATTCGGGAAGGATTTCAATGCTTCAGCGATACCGATCAGGTGTGCTGGGTTATGTAGTGGTGCAAACGGGATGGAATCTTTGATACCCTGAATAACTTCTTCGGTAACGATAGCTGATGCAGTGAATTTCTCGCCACCGTGAACAATACGGTGACCGATTGCTGTCAGTTGAGCAGAAAGCTCTGGTTTTTGTGCCAGAATAGTATTAACAATGAAATTCAGTGCTTCGCTGTGTGCTGCACCAGCACCCAATGCTGCTTCCTGTTTGCCGCCTTCAATTTTCCATTTGATGCGGGCTTCCGGCAGATGGAAACATTCGGCTAAACCAGAGAGGTGTTCTTCACCATTGGTCGCGTCGATGATAGCAAATTTTAGGGAAGAGCTACCGCAGTTAAGAACCAGTACTAGCTTACTCGACATGGAAGTACCTATTTATAGTCGTGTCTGATGTTTGTTTTTGATGTAACCGATGCTATTAATGCATCGAGGGGACAAAAACAGCGAAAAACACGTGGTTAATAAAACGTCAATCTGTCCAAAAGCGTAGCGCATATTGGCGTCGACATTAATGATTAACATCATGCGATAGCGAAAAAGGCATGATGATGAAAAAATCGCTGATAAAACGTTAATACCTGGTGGTAAAAGCCTGTGCGATTTAACAAAATTGATTTAAATGCTGCAAAAAGTTGACACATTTAGCGTCATCTTCTAGCGGCAAAAGGCCGGGCTAGGATACCGATAGCGCCGCCTAAAAACAAAATATATTTAACAGACTAATTTTTAGTTTGTGAAACGCAAAAAAAATTTTAATCTTTGCTTGTGAAGTTGAGGTGAGCCATGACAACAAAACCCTCTGATACCGTAAGTTGGTTTCAGGTACTCCAGCGTGGTCAGCATTATATGAAGACCTGGCCTGCTGACAAACGCCTGGCACCGGTGTTCCCGGAGAATCGCGTGGCGACAGCGACCCGTTTTGGTATTCGCTTTATGCCGCCGCTGGCCATCTTTACGCTGACCTGGCAGATAGCACTGGGCGGGCAGTTAGGGCCAGCCATAGCCACTGCTTTGTTCGCCTGCGGCTTGCCCTTGCAAGGGTTATGGTGGTTAGGTAAACGTGCTATCACGCCGTTACCGCCTACCTTATTACAGTGGTTCCATGAGGTGCGAAACAAACTGGCTGAAGCCGGGCAAGCTGTTGCCCCGATTGAACAAACGCCGACTTACCAATCTCTGGCAGATGTGCTGAAACGTGCCTTCAAGCAGTTGGATAAAACGTTTCTTGATGATTTGTAGTCCCCATGACGGGGTATCGTCTGTATGTATGACAGATAGTATGGCATTGTCGGGCAATACATACCGGGGCTTTATTGGCAGCCGGGGCTTTTTATGCATCTGAGACACAGCAGCGCAAAATCCCCTGTCAAATCAAAGTATGGCCCAACTCTGTGTGCGATGATTTCCTCATTATTTATGTCTTAGGAGTTTAGTGATGGATATGACAAACGCCCAACGGCTGATTCTGTCGAATCAGTACAAAATGATGACCATGCTGGACCCAGAAAATGCTGAGCGTTATCGTCGCCAGCAAACTATTGTCGAACGCGGCTTTGGTTTGCAGATGCGTGAACTGGACCGTGATTTTGGTGAAATGAGCGAAGATACTTGCCGTACTATCATTAATATCATGGAGATGCATCACGCGCTGCAAGTCTCTTGGGGTAACCTGAAAGACCAACAAGATCTGGATGAACGCCGTATTGCGTTCCTCGGCTTTGATGCGGCCACCGAATCGCGTTACCTGAGTTATGTGCGTTTTATGGTTAATACTGAAGGCCGCTATACCCATTTTGACTCAGGAACTCACGGTTTCAATTCCCAAACCCCAATGTGGGATAAATACCAACGGATGTTGGCTATCTGGCAATCATGCCCGCGCCAATATCATTTGAGTGCTGTTGAGATCTCGCAAATTATTAATGCCTGAAATTATTAATGACTGATAGCGCGTAATGATCAAGACCTAGATTGACTAACGAGGATGTGCTTGTGGAGTGTAAAGGTTTTCTTTTTGATTTGGATGGGACTCTGGTTGATTCATTACCTGCTGTGGAGCGCGCCTGGATTGGTTGGGCGCAGGGTCGCGGTATTGATCCATCCGAAGTGCTAGAATTTATCCATGGCAAACAAGCAATTACCTCTCTTCGTCATTTTATGCCGGGTGCGAGTGATGCAGAACTTCAAGCAGAATTTTTGGCTTTAGAGCGCATTGAAGCCAATGACACGGATGGCGTGACAGCGCTGCCGGGAGCTGTGTCACTGCTGGAGCGGCTTAATAACCTGTCTATTCCGTGGGCTATTGTGACTTCCGGCTCCGTACCAGTTGCTTCTGCGCGCCGTGCGGCAGGCCATTTACCCGAACCTAAAGTGTTCGTGACTGCTGAGCAGGTGAAACATGGTAAACCTATGCCGGATGCTTACCTGTTAGGTGCTGAACGTTTGGGACTGGCACCGGCAGATTGCATCGTGGTAGAAGACGCCCCTGCGGGTATTTTGTCAGGGCTGGCGGCGGGTTGCCAAGTGATAGCTGTCAATGCGCCAGCTGACACACCAAAGCTGGATCAAGTCGATTTGGCCCTCAGTTCACTTGAGCACATTGATGTCGAAAAGACGCAGACAGGTGCGCGGGTTCGCTTTATCGGCTAATCCGCTTGGTTGAGTGTGTTATCGAGAGCGCCTGATGGCGCTCTTTTTTTTAGCGCGATTGGGGCAGTGATTGTGTGGGGAGGGGCAAACTGTCTTCCAGGCTGTGAAGGTTTTGTGGTTTTACCCGAATAATTCCGCCGCGCGGGCTATCAATATCGGCGATGAGCATAAAAGAGAATGAAATCACTAACGGCAAAATTAATGTCATAATCTTGCCCTTTTTGCCCTGCTTGGAGCCATATCCCACTAAGGTACAACTGCAAACCGCGATAATCAGCATCAGTAGCCAGGCAGCATGCGGGATCCGGTTCCACCATGCTGCCTGGGTGTAACCTGCTGAATTCAAAACATCATTCATCCCCGACACCACTAATGCCATAACAGGATCTGGGCGCTGATTCACCGGCCCTAGCAATTCGCCCCACAGCGCATTTTCCAATTGATTGGTTTTATTATTAATCTGCTCCAAATGGGCTTCATTGCGCGTGGTATAAAAAAGTATCCGTTGGTCAAGATAGTGTATTAACAATGCCTTGGTGGTGACACTGGACGCGGCTGGTAAGTAATCGACACGCAGATATTCCGTTCCAATGGCATTGGCCTCTGCTTCTTCATAGTTTTTACGCAAATCATAGCGGCTGATGGCCATCGAAAAACTGAAACCGATAATCAGGCCGAGTAAGGTGAGTGTTGCCCCCTGGATAACAGTAAAATTCTCACGGATATTGTCATCCAGATCCCGCCCGCGCCGGAAAAAAGCCTGACCGACGTAAGCGGCTCCATACAGCAGAGCGCATGACAACAGAAAAAGTATAATCGGATAATCCGTAATATTGCTCATTCAGTGCTCCAGCCAGATAATACCAACGACGGCCTACGATTCAGTATTATCAGTATAGTCAGGCGGTTAAATCCTATTGAATATCGGAATGCTTCATGTGGATTTTTTTAGATGGCGAATGCGACATCACCAATTGGTTAATTATTTTTCAGGAAAAAAACACAATTAATGCCGTTGTGGGATGGTAAGCGCATAAATTTACAGTCATTATTGATCTCAAACAGCGGTATCGCGCTAATTTAATGATTTACTACCAGAGCCGGATATTCCCTTTCACTTTTTGCCAACGAGGCCATTTTGAACAGCGAACTATTGTGGGTGTTGACGCTACTTCTGATAGCTATTGTGCTGTTTACCACCAATAAACTGCGAATGGATGTCGTGGCATTATTGGTGATTATTGCCTTTGTGATGAGTGGCACTTTGTCATTAGGCGAGGCGACCAGCGGCTTCAGTGACCCCAACGTGATATTGATCGCGGCATTGTTTGTGATTGGTGAAGGGTTAGTCAGAACCGGTGTTGCTTATCAGGTCGGGGATTGGTTGGTGAAAGTTGCCGGCCACAGTGAAACCAAAATGCTGGCGCTATTGATGGTGACTGTGGCGGGATTGGGGGCTTTTATGAGCTCGACCGGCGTGGTGGCGATTTTTATCCCAGTGGTATTAAGTGTCGCCAGCCGGATGAAGATTTCACCGGGGCGATTAATGATGCCGCTGAGCTTTGCCGGGCTTATCAGTGGCATGATGACATTGGTCGCGACTCCGCCAAACATGGTTGTTAACAGTGAGTTGTTGCGTGAGGGTATTAAAGGTTTCGGTTTCTTTGGTGTCACACCGATTGGCCTTATCATTTTGCTGATGGGGGTCGGCTACATGCTAGTGGCGCGCCACTGGCTAGGGGGAAAACCGGAAAGTTCAGAAAAAGAGCAACAATGGAAGCGCCGTACCTTCCGAGATCTTATCCGTGATTATAAACTCACGGGCCGCGCCCGCCGTTTGGCTATTCGCCACGATTCTCCTTTAATTGGCCGCTCTCTCGATGAGTTACACCTGCGCGCCCGCTATGGTGCCAATGTGGTCGGGATTGAGCGCTGGAAACGTTTTCGGCGAGTGATGGTCAGTGCGACAGGGTCGTCTGAACTGCGCGAAAATGATGTTTTGCTGATTGATATGTCTGATTGCGACATGGATTTGCGCGAGTTTTGCACCGAGCAAATGCTAGAGCCGATGGTGCTGCGCGGTGAGTATTTCTCGGAACAAGCGCGTAACGTCGGGATGGCTGAAGTTTCTCTTATTCCGGATTCCTCCCTGCTAGGTAAAAGTTTGCGTGAAGTGACCTTCCGCACCCGTTATGGGTTGAATGTCGTGGGTATCCGCCGCAATGGTAAGACATTGGAAGGCAAACTGGTCGATGACAAATTGCAGTTTGGCGATATTTTACTGGTGATTGGTGACTGGAAATTGATCCGCCAATTACAGCAAAAAACGCGTGATTTCATCGTGTTGAACCTACCTGCTGAAGTGGATGAAGTGGCACCGGCTATCTCACAAGCTCCTCATGCTTTGTTCTGTCTGGCGCTGATGGTGGCGATGATGCTAACCGACGAAGTGCCGAATGTGATTGCGGCGCTGGTGGCCTGTTTGTTGATGGGGCAGTTCCGATGTATTGATATGGAAAGTGCTTATCGCTCAATTCATTGGCCGAGCTTGATTTTGATTATCGGGATGATGCCTTTTGCACAAGCATTGCAAAAAACGGGCGGGGTTGATCTGATTGTTCGCGGGCTGATGGATGTCGCGGGAGGAATGGGGCCAAGGGTGATGTTGTTGTGCTTATTTGTGCTGTGCGCCACCATTGGGCTGTTTATCTCTAATACGGCGACCGCGGTGTTGATGGCACCGATTGCGATTGCTGCCGCTCGCGAGATGTCGGTCTCCCCGTATCCCTTTGCGATGATTATTGGTATTGCAGCATCAGCGGCCTTTATGACACCGGTTTCATCCCCGGTGAATACATTAGTATTAGGCCCCGGCGGTTATAAATTCGGCGATTTTATCCGAATAGGGGTGCCGTTTACTGTATTAGTGATGATTGTGAGTGTGATGGTGGTGCCCGTGTTATTTCCATTCTGATTATCCTTAGCCCCTGACTCTGGATAATTGCCTGGTTTTACGGCGTTTTTTATGCTGGTCAATCCAGCGAGTCAAGGCTGATTTCGTCCAGAGACAGGCTAAAACTGGGGACGAAGACTTCCATAAAGTAATCCATTTCCGGGCTTTGGCGCATGGCGAGAGTTTTCTCCAGCCGCGCTTTGGCTTGGATAAATTCATTATTACCTGCGGATAATTCTTCCAAACATTTTAGATAAGCACACAAGGCATCTGCTTGTTTAACCAGCGCTTTTTCCTCTTCGCTGTAATAATGCTCATCCAACAGACAACGAAAATCATGTTGTAACTCAACTGGCAGCATTTCAATCAGCTTCTGCTGCGCGACTTTTTCTATCTTTTTGTATTCATGAGCAATTTGCGGATTGTAATATTTGATAGGAGTGGGCAGGTCACCGGTTATGACCTCACTGGCATCGTGATACATCGCCAACAGCGCGATGCGGTCGGCATTAAGATTGCCATTAAATTTCCGGTTTTTGATGATAGCCAATGCATGAGCGACAAATGCCACCTGCAAACTGTGCTCAGAAACATTCTCAGTGCGGACATTGCGCATCAGCGGCCAGCGGTTGATGAGTTTCAGGCGGGATAGGTGGGCGAAGAAGTGACTCATAGTTTTCTCTCTTGATACGTGCGAAGCGCTGGATTCCAAAGGGGCCACGCGCATGGCCCACTTGGCGGTTGAGGCATCAGAGATAAGGTGATCACCGATCTCATGCCAACCGAATCGATCACCAAACCACTAAACAAATGAAAGCCAAACCTACTGGTGATATGTCTCGAGGAATCGCCCTAACTTACCCACTGCCATTTCCAACTCATCTACGCGCGGTAATGTCACGATGCGCACATGATCCGGATATGGCCAGTTAAAGGCACTGCCTTGTACTAGCAAGACTTTTTCCTGTAACAACAGATCCAATACCAATTTCTGGTCGTCATGCAGGTTAAAACGTTTCTGATCAATACGCGGGAACATGTATAACGCGCCTTGAGGTTTCACACAGGAAACACCTGGAATCTGATTGATTAATTCCCAGGCGCGATCACGTTGTTCATATAAACGGCCACCCGGTTGGATAAATTCGCTAATACTCTGATAGCCACCCAGTGCCGTTTGGATAGCATGCTGCATTGGCACGTTAGCGCACAAGCGCATTGATGCCAGCATTTCCAAACCTTCAATGTATCCTTTGGCGTGCTTTTTCGGCCCATTCAACACCATCCAGCCCTGACGGAAACCGGCAACGCGGTAGGTCTTGGACAGGCCATTGAATGTCACCGTCAGCAAATCAGGCGCCAGAGCAGCAATAGAATGATGCTGGGCTTCGTCATATAAAATCTTATCGTAGATCTCATCGGCGAAAATAATCAGGTCATTCTGGCGGGCGATTTCGACAATCTCTAGCAACAGTTCTTTGCTGTAGACGGCACCCGTTGGGTTGTTGGGGTTGATAATCACTATTCCGCGGGTGCGAGGGGTGATTTTACTGCGAATATCATCTAAGTCGGGGAACCAGCCTGACTCTTCATCACACATATAATGCACGGCTTTACCACTTGAAAGTGATACTGCCGCTGTCCATAACGGATAGTCGGGGGCCGGTACCAGCATTTCATCGCCAAGGTTTAGCAATGCTTGCATGGACTGTACGATCAGCTCAGAAACACCGTTCCCAATGTAGATATCCTCGACAGTCAGGTCGCGTATATCGCGGGCCTGATAGTGCTGCATAATGGCTTTGCGCGCCGAAAATAGGCCTTTGGAGTCGCAATAGCCCTGGGCAGTCGGCAAATTACGGATCACATCCACCAGAATTTCATCCGGTGCATCGAAACCAAATGGGGCAGGGTTGCCAATATTCAGTTTCAGAACCTTGTTACCTTCTTCTTCAAGACGCTTAGCTTCTTTTAGCACTGGGCCACGAATGTCATAACAAACGTTGTCCAGTTTGCTGGATTTCTCAATGGGGGACATAAAAAATTGAGCCTTTTGCTGGTAAAAGCGTGTCCTCAGCGTGGAACACTGCAAGGTATCCAATGTACTCCGACGCTGTTGATTTTTGAAGTTCTATGCACATCTTTAGTGCAAATGACTACTGATTTAGTGCAAATGACTATTGATTTAGTGCAAATAACTACTGAGCGAAAAGTGCAGGTGATATTGACGGTGTTTTTGCCCTCAAATCCACCCGGTGATGTTTGATTGATGAGTTTGTCTGAAGCTTTCTTCTGGCAGATTTGGCCAGTTGTGCACAACAACAAAAAGAGTTTTTGAGAAAAATTGAGACCTGTTTTCTGTTGTGTAATGACAGAACAAAAGAGAGTGTTCTGTCACCCAATGTTGCGTGTTTTAATGACATAGATCTGAATTCAACAGTTTATATCATCATACATATAGAGAGGGACAAAAATAGGCAGATTTGTAAATAGGAAAACTATTAAGGAAATCTAATCTTAATCTTGTAAATTCTTATCGAGCATAAAATGTTAATAGTTGAAATTGCTGAATTAAATAGAAAGTGCAGAGAGAGATACATTGATATTTTTTAATATTTTTCTAAAGATGAGTTTTGATGAGTTAATTAAAATAGAGGCATAAATTTTATAAAAGCCTCGATAAATCAGCGCTTCTAAAGGAAAAAATCTTCATTTATCGAAGATTTAGCTCTTTTCTATGACCTCACTCACAAACAAATACAGAATTCAGCCAATAGTTTTTTTTAAAAAGAGATAGCGGTAACGAAATATAAGTAAATTTTTTGCCCTACTCGAATGAGTGGGGTACTGTCATACTTAGCGTTGTCCCTTATTGATGGCGCTAATACATAAACACCAGGGTAGTTTGTAATTAGAATTCAAAAAAGTGAAGAATACACTATGACAAATGCAAATCGTCCGATAATTAATCTCGACCTCGATCTGCTTAGAACCTTTGTAGCTGTTGCTGACTTGAATACTTTCGCCTCTGCTGCGGCGGCGGTTTGTCGAACACAGTCAGCAGTTAGCCAACAAATGCAACGGTTAGAACAGTTAGTTGGTAAGGAGTTATTTGCCCGTCACGGGCGTAACAAATTATTGACTGAACATGGTCTCCAGTTACTTGGCTATGCCAGAAAAATCTTGCGTTTCAATGATGAAGCTTGTACGTCACTTATGTATAGCAATGTAGAAGGGGCACTTATTATTGGCGCATCTGATGATACTGCCGATACGCTGCTGCCTTTCTTATTAAACCGAGTGGCTACGCTATATCCTCGGCTGGCAATTGATGTGCGGGTGAAACGTAGCCCACTCATCGCTGACATGCTGAGTCATGGCGAAGTGGATCTGGCTATTACAACAGCCAAGGTCGACACTCATCCTCATGTGATTTTAAGAACATCGCCGACACTTTGGTATTGTTCCGCTGATTATCAGTTTCAGCCCGGCGAATCAGTACCTTTAGTTGTTATGGATGAGCCAAGCCCATTCCGAGATATGGCCATTGAGCATCTGACCAGAGCCGGGATAGCATGGCGTATCGCCTATGTAGCCTCTTCGCTTTCTGCCATTCGAGCGGCAGTTAGAGCAGGGCTGGGGATCACTGCCAGACCCATAGAGATGATGAGTCCTGATTTGCGCGTATTGGGTGAAACAGAAGGCCTACCTCGCCTACCTGAAACTCATTATTCATTATGCAAAGACAGTCAGTGTAGCAATGAGTTGGCCTTGGCTATTTTTGATGCTATGCAGACAGGCCATCAACATGGTTTGCAACCCGGTGCGGATTTAATGCTAGATTCTGATTATTTGATAGACGATCAAAGTTAAACATTTATTCACCAAAATCATGATAAGCCCCTAATTATAGGGGCTTTTTTATTTCTATTTTTTGTGAAAAGCCTGTTTTACCTTGTTCAGTTTAATTTAATGGGCCAAACGCCGTTTTATTTTATTTATAGGTGCTTATCGCGAGTAGATAGTAGACAATAAGCCTGATTAATATTGTGGTTAATAAGATGATTCATTATTCGCCACTTATATTTTATTAAAACACCATTTCATTATTTATAAATAATAAATTACAACTTTTCGTGTCGAATATTTACGAAATAACACTCAAAACGTGTTCTGGATCAAAAAAATACCCCTAGCTAGTGAGTGGAAGAACCGGTTATTCCTGAGACAATGGTATAGTTAGTAAGAACTATCCATGTTGGTTTATATGTGTATGTTCTCACTTAACAAATTACTGACTCGATTTAGCTTACAGCTTCGCACCAAATGTTAAGTAAGATCGTGCGTTTGTAAATTAATCTGTAGTTACTTTTGTCAAAGTTGACAAAAGGTTACTGAAAGGAGTAAAAAGCCCACAGTAAAACACTGGCTAAACAGTTATTAAAACAGTGTGTTTTGTGTGGTTTTTATCCTTCCCTTTGAATCGATGTGGTGCACTAACTGCCAACACAAGAGCAGGATGTCCGACGCCACTTTTGATGAGTAAGCAATGAGTATGTCAACAACCACTGAAGTTATCGCTCATCATTGGGCGTTCGCTGTATTCCTGATCGGCGCAATCGGGCTGTGCGGTTTGATGCTGCTAGGTGCGTTCTTCCTGGGTGGGAGAGCTCGGGCCCGTGCCAAAAACGTCCCTTATGAGTCAGGTATTGATTCAGTAGGCTCCGCGCGTATGCGCCTGTCTGCTAAGTTTTATCTGGTCGCCATGTTCTTCGTGATTTTCGATGTTGAAGCCCTGTACCTGTATGCGTGGTCAATCTCTATTCGTGAGAGCGGCTGGGTAGGCTTTATCGAAGCAACCATTTTCATTTTGGTGCTCTTGGCTGGTTTGGTTTATCTGGTGCGTATCGGCGCTCTGGATTGGACTCCTACGCGTTCTAATCGTCGTGTGAGCAAACCGAGCATAGTCAAATACGCCAGCAGTCATCCAGATATACCCAAGAACTAGGTGTTGCCAGGCGGCAAGCGGATGAATTCCGATAAACTTATCGATAAGTAAGATTGACTACAGATAAGTGATTCGGATTAGGACGCACAGCTAACAACCCTGCGACTCCAAGTACAAAAGGTATAGTGGTCAATAAATACAGCGAGGCATTAACATGGACTATACGCTCACCCGCATAGACCCTAACGGTGAGAATGACCGTTACCCCCTGCAAACTCAGGAAACCGTCAGCGGCGATCCTCTCGAGCAACATGTCCACCGTAGTGTTTACATGGGTAAACTTGAGAACGCCATGCATGACATGGTGAATTGGGGGCGTAAAAACTCTCTTTGGCCGTATAACTTCGGTCTTTCCTGCTGTTATGTGGAGATGGTGACCTCGTTCACCGCCGTACATGACGTAGCACGTTTCGGTGCAGAAGTATTGCGTGCCTCCCCACGTCAGGCCGATTTTATGGTGGTGGCCGGTACCTGCTTTACCAAAATGGCTCCAGTTATTCAGCGTTTGTATGAACAAATGTTGGAACCAAAATGGGTTATTTCCATGGGCGCCTGTGCTAACTCTGGCGGCATGTACGACATCTATTCCGTAGTACAAGGCGTGGATAAATTCATACCGGTAGACGTGTATATTCCAGGCTGCCCACCGCGCCCGGAAGCCTACATGCAAGCTTTGTTGCTGCTACAGGAATCTATCGGTAAAGAGCGCCGTCCTCTCTCTTGGGTTGTGGGTGATCAAGGTGTTTATCGCGCCAATATGCAGCCGGAAAGAGAACGTAAGCATGCTGAACGAATTGCAGTAACTAACCTGCGTACACCTGACGAAATCTAACACTGCTTAAGTGTAAGGTTTTGGTACGTAAGTGATTTGTTTTTGGAGAGAACCGTTTTTCTTCCAGAACATGTGTGCGGCAAATGACCACAAAATGACACATTCAGTGTGGTGAAAAAACAGTGTGGTGAATAAATAATGACCGATTTAACGACGTCCGACAGCACTCAGCCAGCATGGCAAACCCGAGATCATCTTGATGATCCGGTAATTGGTGAGCTGTCGAACCGTTTTGGGCCAGAGGCCTTTGTTGTTCAAGCGACTCGTACCGGCATGCCCGTGGTATGGGTGAAGCGTGAGCAATTACTGGAAGTAATGTCGTTTCTGAGAAAACAACCGAAGCCGTATGTCATGCTGTTTGACCTGCATGGTGTAGATGAACGCCTTCGTACCCACCGCCAGGGCCTCCCTGATGCGGATTTTTCTGTTTTCTATCATCTGCTTTCCATCGAACGCAACCGCGACATCATGCTGAAAGTGGCACTGTCTGAAAAAGACTTACACGTGTCCACAGCGACCAAGATTTTCCCTAATGCCAACTGGTATGAGCGCGAAACTTGGGAAATGTTCGGTATTACCTTTGATGGTCACCCACATCTGACGCGCATCATGATGCCGCAGACTTGGGAAGGTCACCCGCTGCGTAAAGATTACCCAGCCCGTGCCACTGAGTTCGATCCCTTTGTGCTGACAAAGCAGAAAGAAGATCTGGAAATGGAATCACTGACTTTCAAACCTGAAGATTGGGGCATGAAGCGCGGGACCGAAAATGAGGACTTTATGTTCCTTAACCTCGGCCCGAACCACCCCTCCTCACATGGTGCGTTCCGCATTGTGTTGCAGTTGGATGGTGAAGAGATTGTCGACTGCGTGCCAGATGTGGGTTACCACCACCGTGGCGCGGAGAAGATGGGCGAGCGCCAGTCCTGGCACAGCTACATTCCATATACCGACCGTATTGAATATCTTGGCGGCTGCGTTAACGAAATGCCTTATGTGCTGGCAGTTGAAAAACTGGCCGGTATCGAAGTGCCGGATCGCGTTAAAACCATTCGCGTCATGCTGTCTGAGTTGTTCCGCATCAACAGCCACTTACTGTACATCAGTACCTTTATCCAAGACGTCGGCGCAATGACGCCGGTGTTCTTTGCTTTTACCGATCGTCAGAAAGTGTACGATTTAGTTGAAGCTATCACCGGTTTCCGTATGCACCCGGCTTGGTTCCGTATTGGTGGTGTTGCACACGACCTGCCACGTGGTTGGGAACGTCTGCTGCGTGACTTCCTTGACTGGATGCCAAAACGTCTTGATTCCTACGTCAAAGCAGCTTTAGAGAACAGCATTCTGAAAGGGCGTTCTATCGGTGTTGCTGCCTATAATTCCAAAGAAGCGCTGGAATGGGGTGTGACGGGGGCGGGCTTACGCGCTACTGGCGTTGAGTTTGACGTGCGTAAATGGCGTCCTTACTCCGGTTATGAGAACTTCGATTTCGAAGTGCCCGTCGGTAACAACGGTGACTGTTATGACCGCGTGATGCTGAAAGTGGAAGAGTTGCGCCAAAGTCTGCGCATTCTGGAGCAATGTTATAAAAACATGCCAGAAGGCCCGTTCAAGGCCGATCACCCACTGACGACTCCGCCGCCGAAAGAACGCACGCTTCAACATATCGAAACGCTAATCACTCACTTCCTGCAAGTTTCATGGGGCCCAGTGATGCCAGCTAACGAATCATTCCAAATGGTTGAAGCGACCAAAGGGATCAACAGCTACTATCTGACCAGTGATGCCAGCACCATGAGCTATCGCACCCGGATACGTACTCCAAGCTATGCCCATTTGCAGCAGATCCCATCGGTTATCCGTGGCAGCCTGGTATCTGACCTGATTGTCTATCTGGGCAGTATCGATTTTGTAATGTCTGATGTGGACCGCTAATTATGAGCAACCAAAAAGAGACTCAGGATCATAACGAAAGCCAAAATGTGGCGAATCTGGCAGTCAATGCGGCTGAACCGGTGACCACGACTGACGTTTTCGAGTTGAGCGCTGAAGAACGTGATGCTATCGAGCATGAAAAGCACCATTATGAAGATGCTCGCGCTGCCTCAATCGAAGCACTGAAAATTGTGCAAAAACAACGCGGTTGGGTGCCGGATGGGGCGATTCATGCCATTGCTGAAGTGCTGGGTATCCCGGCCAGTGATGTTGAAGGGGTTGCCACATTCTACAGCCAGATCTTCCGCCAACCTGTTGGGCGTCATGTTATCCGTTACTGTGACAGTGTGGTGTGCCACATCACCGGTTATCAGGGGATTCAAGCCGCGATTTCGAAAAAACTCAGTATTCAGCCGGGTCAGACGACCTTTGATGGCCGCTTCACACTGCTGCCAACCTGCTGCTTAGGTAACTGCGATCGCGGCCCGACCATGATGATCGATGACGATACCCACAGCTACCTGAAACCTGAAGATATTGAGAAGTTACTGGAGCAATATCCATGACAACTAACTCAGGTTTCACCAAAGAAATTGTTCGCACACCAGAGATGCACCCGCTGACCTGGCGTTTACGTGATGACAAACAGCCAGTATGGCTGGATGAATATCGCAGCAAAACTGGCTATGCCGGTGCTGAAAAAGCCTTAAAAGGCATGGCGCCACCTGATGTTGTTAACTTGGTCAAAGACGCCGGTCTGAAAGGTCGTGGCGGTGCTGGCTTCTCCACTGGTTTGAAGTGGAGTCTGATGCCAAAAGACGAAAGCATGAACATTCGGTATTTGCTGTGTAACGCCGATGAGATGGAGCCGGGCACCTATAAAGACCGCTTGCTGATGGAGCAATTGCCTCATTTGCTGGTGGAAGGGATGCTGATCAGCGCGTTTGCGCTAAAAGCCTATCGTGGCTACATCTTCTTGCGTGGCGAATATATCGAAGCTGCTGTGAACTTACGCCGTGCTATTGCTGAGGCCACAGAAGCTGGCTTGCTGGGCAAAAATATCATGGGCAGCGGCTTTGATTTTGAGCTGATTGTACATACCGGTGCTGGTCGTTATATCTGCGGTGAAGAAACTGCGCTGATTAACTCACTGGAAGGTCGCCGCGCCAATCCGCGCTCAAAACCGCCTTTCCCTGCCTCCTCCGGTGTGTGGGGTAAACCGACTTGCGTCAATAACGTTGAGACTCTCTGCAACGTTCCGGCCATTCTTGAGCATGGTGTGGAGTGGTATCAGGGGATTACTGCCGGTAAGAGTAACGATGCCGGTACCAAATTGATGGGCTTCTCTGGCCGGGTGAAAAATCCAGGTCTGTGGGAATTGCCGTTTGGTATCAGCGCGCGTGAAATTCTGGAAGATTACGCCGGCGGTATGCGCGATGGCCTGAAATTCAAAGCTTGGCAGCCGGGCGGGGCGGGTACTGACTTCCTGACCGCTGACCATCTGGATCTGCCGATGGACTTTGAGAATATCGCTAAAGCAGGCAGCCGCTTAGGGACTGCATTGGCAATGGCGGTAGACCACGAAATCGGTATGGTTCCACTAGTGCGCAATCTGGAAGAGTTTTTTGCTCGTGAATCCTGCGGCTGGTGTACGCCTTGCCGCGATGGTTTGCCATGGAGTGTGAAGATCCTGCGAGCATTGGAGCGCGGCGAAGGTCAGCCGGGTGACATTGAGACGCTGGAACAGCTGTGCCGCTTCTTAGGGCCGGGCAAAACCTTCTGTGCTCACGCGCCGGGCGCGGTTGAACCACTACAGAGTGCGATTAAATATTTCCGGGAAGAATTCGAAGCCGGGATCGCCGCTAAAGACTATGGCAACACCCGAGCCATAGCCGGTATTCAACCAAACCTCTTAAAAGCGCGCTGGTAGCAGCATTGACGCCCTTGCTGCTTTCAGCAGGGGCCAGAATTTTTGATTAACGCTTGTAAACGAACCGGTTAAAGTCGTCGTGAGCGACGGTCAGACGAGGAAAAAATCAGAAAGAAAGCGGAGTTTACTCTGGTAAATGAGCATTTCGGGCTGATTTTTGACGAAGTATCACCGAGCGCAACAGACATTAAACGTGTTCACGCACAGGCCACTTGGAAGCATGCTGATATGGCTACGATTCATGTAGACGGCAAAGAATACGACGTAAACGGGGCCGATAACCTGTTACAAGCTTGTCTCTCCCTGGGACTCGATATTCCTTACTTTTGCTGGCATCCGGCGCTGGGAAGCGTCGGCGCTTGCCGCCAATGTGCGGTAAAGCAATACCAAAACGCGGACGACACTCGTGGGCGTTTGGTGATGTCCTGTATGACGCCAGCCACCGATGGAACTTTTATTTCCATTGATGACGGTGAAGCCAAAGCGTTCCGTGAGAGTGTGGTTGAATGGTTGATGACTAACCACCCGCACGATTGCCCGGTCTGTGAAGAAGGGGGTAACTGTCATCTGCAAGATATGACAGTGATGACCGGCCACAGTTTCCGCCGCTATCGCTTTAGCAAACGGACTCACCAAAATCAGGATCTCGGCCCGTTCATCTCTCATGAAATGAACCGCTGTATCGCCTGCTATCGCTGTGTGCGTTACTACAAAGATTATGCTGATGGCACTGACTTTGGTGTCTACGGCGCGCACGATAACGTCTATTTTGGTCGCACCGAGAGCGGCACGCTGGAAAGCGAGTTCTCCGGTAACCTGGTAGAAGTGTGCCCGACCGGTGTATTCACCGATAAAACCCATTCCGAGCGTTATAACCGTAAATGGGATATGCAGTTCGCGCCAAGTATCTGCCAGCAGTGCAGCGTGGGTTGTAACACCAGCCCAGGCGAACGTTATGGTGAATTGCGCCGGATTGAAAACCGCTATAACGGCAGCGTGAACCACTACTTCATGTGTGACCGTGGTCGTTTTGGTTATGGTTACGTCAACCGCAAAGATCGCCCACGTCAGCCGCAGCAATTGCGTGGCAATGACTGGATCCACCTGAACGCCGAACAGGCGATGCAAGGTGCGGCAGATATTTTGCGTCAGGCGAAGAAAACCATCGGTATCGGTTCACCACGCGCCAGTTTGGAGAGCAACTTTGCGTTGCGTGAATTGGTGGGTGCTGAAAACTTCTATACTGGTATCGCCGCAAGCGAGCAACAACGGCTGCAACTGATGCTGAAAGTACTGCGCGAAGGCGGTATCTACACGCCAGCATTACGAGAAATTGAAAGCTACGATGCGGTGCTGATTCTGGGTGAAGATTTGACTCAGACCGGCGCACGTATCGCATTGTCAGTTCGTCAGGCAGTGAAAGGCAAAGCCCGTGAAATGGCCGCCGCACAGAAAGTGGCGGATTGGCAGATTGCCGCCATTATGAACATTGGTCAGCATGCCAAGCATCCGCTGTTTATCACCAATGTGGATAACACCCGCATGGATGATATCGCCGCTTGGAACTATCGCGCGCCTGTTGATGATCAAGCCCGTTTAGGTTTCGCTATCGCCCACGCGTTAGATGAGTCTGCGCCGGTGGTTGATGATTTGGCGAAAGAGCTGAAAGGCAAAGTGGATATTATCGTACAGGCGCTGGCCGGTGCGAAGAAACCACTGATTATTACCGGTAGCAGTGCAGGTAGCGATGCCATCATTGAAGCGGCAGCCAACGTGGCGAAAGCCCTGAAAGGTCGTGGCTCTGACGTTGGTATCACCTTTGTTGCCAGCGCCGCCAACAGTATCGGTCTCTCCATGATTGGCGGTGGTTCACTGGATCAAGCATTAGAGTTGTTGACCCAAGGTGATGCGGACAGCGTTATCGTGATGGAAAACGACCTGTATCGCCATGCAGCAAAAGACAAAGTCGATGCCGCATTGGAGAAAACAGCGAATCTGATTGTAGTTGATCATCAACGCACCGAGATTATGGATAAAGCCAGCTTGATTCTGTCTGCTGCTAGCTTTGCTGAAAGCGACGGCACGCTGGTCAATCAGGAAGGCCGCGCTCAGCGCTTCTTCCAAGTTTATGATCCAACCTATTATGACGATCCGAAAAAACCGGAAAACAACAGCATTATGCTGGAAAGCTGGCGTTGGCTGCATTCGCTGCACTCAACTTATACCAGCCGCCACGTAGACTGGACCCAGCTTGACCATGTGATTCAAGCTTGTGTGGCTGCATTGCCGCAGTTGGAAGGGATTGTTGAAGCCGCGCCGGATGCAACATTCCGTATCCGTGGTCAAAAACTGGCGCGTTCGCCGATTCGTTACAGTGGCCGTACTGCCATGCGCGCGGATATCAGTGTGCACGAACCGCGTCAGCCGCAGGATATCGACACGCCGTTTGCCTTCTCGATGGAAGGGAACAACAGCCCATTAGCTGACCGTCAGCAGATCCCATTTGCCTGGGCTCCGGGCTGGAACTCACCGCAAGCATGGAACAAATTCCAGGCAGAAGTGGGCGGCAAGCTGCGCTTTGGTGACCCGGGTATTCGTCTGATTGAAGCAGGGGAGGGAACACTCGGCTACTTTGATTCAGTGCCGGCTGCCTTTACCGCCAATAGCGAAAACTGGCAGATTGCACCTTACTACCACCTGTTTGGTAGTGAAGAGATGTCTCAGCGTTCAGATGTCATCCAGCAGCGCATGCCAGCACCTTATGTGATGGTCAATCCTGCGGATGCAGCCCGTCTCGGGGTTAACCTCGGTACGCTGGTGGAGTTCAACTGTGCCGGTCAGACTCTGTGTCTGCCAGTGCGTTTGAGTGAAACCTTGGCTCAGGGTCAGGTCGGCTTGCCGCTTGGCTTACCGGGTATTCCGCCGATTATGGTGGGTGCGCGCGTTGAGAATCTGCGGGAGGCAGTGCTATGAGCTGGTTTACCCCTGAATTGATTGAGATTTTAATCTCTGTCCTGAAAGCGGTGGTGATTCTGCTGGTCGTGGTGACTTGCGGTGCATTTATGAGCTTCGGTGAGCGCCGCTTGCTGGGCTTGTTCCAGAACCGTTACGGGCCAAACCGTGTGGGCTGGGGCGGGTCATTGCAGCTGGTTGCTGACATGATCAAAATGTTCTTCAAAGAAGACTGGGTACCGAAGTTCTCCGACAAGGCTATTTTTACCTTAGCACCGGTGATTGCTTTTACCTCGCTGCTGCTGTCTTTCGCTATCGTCCCGGTCAGCCCGACCTGGGCGGTTGCGGATCTCAATATTGGTATTTTGTTCTTCCTGATGATGGCGGGGCTGGCGGTTTACGCCGTGCTGTTCGCCGGTTGGTCCAGTAATAACAAATATTCTCTGTTAGGGGCGATGCGTGCTTCAGCGCAAACCCTGAGCTACGAAGTGTTCCTCGGCTTATCTTTGATGGGCGTGGTCGCGCAAGCTGGCTCATTTAACATGCAGGATATTGTTAACTCTCAAGAGCACGTCTGGAATGTTATCCCGCAATTCTTTGGTTTTGTGACCTTTGCTATTGCGGGTGTTGCGGTTTGTCACCGTCATCCCTTTGACCAGCCAGAAGCTGAACAAGAACTGGCCGATGGTTACCACATTGAATATTCCGGTATGAAATTCGGTTTGTTTTTCGTCGGTGAATACATCGGTATCGTGACTGTTTCCGCACTGATAGTCACCTTGTTCTTCGGTGGTTGGCAAGGCCCGTTCTTGCCGCCATTTATCTGGTTTGCGCTGAAAACGGCTTTCTTCATGGTGATGTTCATTCTGATCCGTGCATCCTTGCCGCGCCCACGTTATGACCAAGTGATGTCATTCGGCTGGAAAGTTTGCCTGCCGTTGACCCTGCTGAATCTGCTGGCGACTGCCGCGGTCATTTTGTACAACGCTCAATAAGGGGTGAATGAACCATGACGTTGAAAGAGTTAGTGGTTGGTTTCGGCACCCAAGTGCGCAGCCTGTGGATGATTGGCCTCCATGCCTTCCACAAGCGCGAAACCCAAATGTATCCGGAAGAGCCGGTTTACCTGCCGCCGCGCTACCGTGGCCGCATCGTGCTGACGCGCGACCCTGACGGTGAAGAGCGCTGTGTTGCTTGTAACCTGTGCGCGGTTGCCTGTCCGGTTGGCTGTATTTCATTACAGAAAGCTGAACACAAAGATGGCCGCTGGTATCCGGAGTTCTTCCGTATCAACTTCTCCCGCTGCATTTTTTGTGGTCTGTGTGAAGAAGCTTGCCCGACAACCGCTATCCAGCTGACGCCGGATTTCGAAATGGGTGAATTCAAACGCCAGGACTTGGTGTATGAGAAAGAAGACTTGTTGATCTCGGGGCCGGGTAAATATCCGGAATATAACTTCTACCGGATGTCCGGTATGGCGATTGACGGCAAGCAGAAAGGCGAAGCCGAAAATGAAGCCAAACCTGTCGACGTTAAAAGTCTGATGCCTTAGGAGCCAGCATCCATGGAATTTGCATTTTATATTGCAGCATTGGTGGCAGTGGTGGCGACTATTCGCGTTATCACTCACACCAACCCGGTACATGCGCTGCTGTACCTGATTATCTCTTTGCTGGCTATCTCGGCGGTGTTCTTCTCGCTGGGGGCTTACTTTGCCGGTGCGCTAGAAATCATTGTTTACGCCGGTGCCATTATGGTGCTGTTCGTGTTTGTGGTGATGATGCTGAACTTGGGCAATGTCGAGCAACAAGAGCGCGATTGGCTGAAGCCCACTCTGTGGATTGGCCCAGGTTTACTGGCGCTGGTGTTGTTGTCAGTCCTGATCTATGCCATTAGCTCAGTCACAGACACCGGTATTAGCGGCGAAATGGTCGATGCCAAAGCGGTCGGTATTAGCCTGTTTGGCCCTTATGTACTGGCGGTGGAACTGGCTTCAATGCTGTTGCTGGCCGGTCTGGTCGTTGCCTTCCATATCGGGCGCGAACACAAGCCGGGTGAAGTGCTGGGCGCAAGCGAAAGCGCGAAAAGAAAAACGGAGGAACAAGCATGATCCCTCTACAACATGGCCTGATTTTAGCGGCCATTCTGTTTGTGCTAGGGCTGACGGGGTTGATAATTCGTCGCAACCTGCTGTTTATGCTGATAAGCCTTGAAGTGATGATCAACGCAGCGGCGCTCGCCTTTGTGGTGGCGGGCAGTTATTGGGGTCAGGCTGACGGTCAGGTGATGTATATCCTGGCGATCACGCTGGCGGCAGCGGAGGCCAGTATTGGCCTGGCATTGCTGTTACAGCTGTATCGTCGCCGTCATACTCTGAATATCGACACAGTCAGTGAGATGCGCGGATGAACCTATTATATTTAACAATTCTGCTGCCACTGCTGGGCTTCTTGCTGTTGGCATTTTCCCGTGGGCGTTGGTCTGAAAATACCGCCGCCACGGTCGGGGTCGGGTCGATTGGCCTGACTGCGTTGGTGACACTGTATGTAGCAGTGGACTTCCTCAGCCAAAAGGCAACCGGGGTTCAGGTCTTCAATCAGCACCTGTGGAACTGGATGTCGGTCGGTACTTTCAACATTCCGCTGACACTGACACTCGACGGCCTGTCGCTGACCATGCTGTCTGTGGTCACTGGCGTGGGCTTCCTTATCCACATGTATGCCTCTTGGTATATGCGTGGGGAAGAGGGCTACTCCCGTTTCTTCGCCTACACCAACTTGTTTATCGCCAGTATGGTGGTTTTGGTGCTGGCGGATAACCTGATGCTGATGTATCTGGGTTGGGAAGGTGTGGGTCTGTGCAGCTACCTGCTGATCGGCTTCTACTACACCAATCCGGCTAATGGTGCGGCGGCCATGAAGGCCTTTATCGTGACCCGCGTGGGTGACGTGTTCCTGGCCATCGGGCTGTTCATTCTTTACCAAGAGCTGGGCACGCTAAATATTCGCGAGTTAATGGTGTTAGCACCGCAGAAACTGGAAATGGGCTCAACCGCCATTACTTGGGCGACGCTAATGCTGTTGGGTGGTGCGGTCGGTAAGTCGGCGCAGTTGCCATTACAAACTTGGCTTGCTGATGCGATGGCTGGCCCGACGCCGGTTTCTGCACTTATCCATGCGGCCACCATGGTCACTGCGGGTGTGTACTTGATTGCCCGTACCCATGGCCTGTTCCTGATGGCGCCAGAAGTTCTACATCTGGTGGGGATTATCGGGGCGGTTACCTTGGTGTTGGCCGGTTTTGCCGCACTGGTACAAACCGACATCAAGCGGGTCTTGGCCTATTCCACCATGAGCCAGATTGGCTACATGTTCCTGGCGCTCGGCGTTCAGGCGTGGGATGCCGCTATTTTCCACCTGATGACCCATGCATTCTTTAAAGCATTACTGTTCCTCTCCTCGGGTTCCGTGATTCTGGCCTGTCACCACGAGCAAAACATCTTCAAAATGGGCGGTCTGCGTAAGACTATTCCATTGGTGTATATCTGCTTCCTTGTGGGTGGCGCGGCGCTGGCTGCATTGCCAGTCGTCACCGCGGGCTTCTACAGTAAAGACGAAATTCTGTGGGGCGCATTGGCCAGTGGCCATATCAACCTGATGGTTGCGGGGCTGGTTGGGGCATTCCTCACCGCGCTGTATACCTTCCGGATGATCTTCATTGTGTTCCATGGCGAGCCAAAAACTAAAGCGCATCCAGTCAAAGGGATCACTCATAACCTGCCGCTGATTGTGTTGCTGGTGCTGTCGACCTTTGTTGGCGCGCTGATAACGCCACCGCTGGCTGGTGTATTGCCAGAGCTTCACTTCGGTGAAGAGGGCAAAATGCCGCTGGAAATTTTCTCCGGCGTGCTGGTGGTGATTGGCATAGCATTGGCCGCGTTCCTGTATTTGGGCAAACGTCAACTGGTCAACAGCATTGCGCAAAGTGCGCCGGGCCGCTTCTTTACGGTCTGGTGGTTCCACGCGTGGGGCTTCGACTGGCTGTACCATAACGTGTTTGTCCGTCCATATCTGTGGATTGCAAAATTGATACAGCGTGATCCGCTGAACTCACTGATGAATACCCCAGCGGTGCTTTCTCGCTGGAGTAATCGTGGTCTGACCGTTAGTGAAAATGGACAGGTGCGTTGGTATGTCGCGTCTATGGGTTTGGGTGCAGTCGTTGTACTGGCTCTGTTGCTTTTCGTTTAATTAGGGACACAAAACGCCATGCTATTACCTTGGCTAATTCTTATCCCCTTTATCGGCGGCTTACTGTCTTGGCAGTGTGAGCGCTTCGGTACCAGAGTACCGCGCTGGATAGCGCTACTCGCGATGGGGCTGACATTGGTGCTCTCCTTGCAGTTATGGGTGCAGGGCAACTATTCACTGATGAACCCGGCGGGTATTCCGCAGTGGCAGTCAGAATTCACCTTGCCGTGGATCCCACGGTTCGGCATCTCATTCCATCTGGCTTTAGATGGTTTGTCTCTGCTGATGGTGGTGCTGACGGGCCTACTGGGTGTGCTGGCTATTCTCTGTTCGTGGCGTGAAATTCAGCGCAATCAGGGCTTCTTCTACCTGAATCTGTTGTGGATTCTGGGTGGGGTAATCGGCGTGTTCCTCGCCATCGACATGTTCCTGTTCTTCTTCTTCTGGGAAATGATGTTGGTGCCGATGTACTTCCTGATTGCCTTGTGGGGTCATAAAGCATCCGACGGTAAAACCCGAATCGCGGCGGCCACCAAATTCTTCATCTATACCCAGGCCAGCGGCCTTATCATGCTGATTGCCATTTTGGGGCTGGTGTTTGTGCACTACAACGCCACTGGTATCTGGACGTTCAACTACGAAGAGTTGCTGAACACCCCGATGTCGCACAATGTTGAATATCTGCTAATGCTGGGCTTCTTTATCGCGTTTGCGGTAAAAATGCCGGTGGTGCCATTGCACGGTTGGTTGCCAGATGCACACAGTCAGGCGCCAACGGCGGGTTCTGTCGACTTGGCGGGGATTTTGCTGAAAACCGCGGCTTATGGTTTGCTGCGTTTCAGCTTGCCGCTGTTCCCGAATGCATCCGCTGAGTTTGCGCCAATCGCCATGTGGTTAGGTGTTGTCGGCATCTTCTACGGTGCGTGGATGGCGTTCTGCCAGACCGATATCAAACGCCTGATTGCTTATACCAGCGTATCGCACATGGGCTTTGTGTTGATTGCCATCTATACCGGCAGCCAACTGGCTTACCAGGGTGCGGTCATCCAAATGATTGCTCACGGCTTGTCTGCCGCCGGGATGTTCATCATCTGCGGTCAGTTATACGAGCGTTTGCATACGCGTGATATGCGCCAGATGGGCGGCCTGTGGGGTCGAATCAAGTATTTGCCTGCGCTGTCGCTGTTCTTCGCGGTGGCAACATTGGGGATGCCGGGTACCGGTAACTTCGTCGGCGAATTCATGATCCTGTTCGGCAGCTTCCAGGTGGTGCCGGTCATTACCGTGATTTCTACTTTCGGGCTGGTTTTTGCTTCGGTTTACTCTTTGATTATGATGCAACGTGCTTATTACGGCGCACCAAAGTCAGAAGAGGCTTTGCCGGGCATGAGTGCAAGGGAACTGTCCATCATCCTGCTGTTAGTGGTGCTGTTAGTGTTGCTGGGGGTTTACCCGCAGCCAATTCTCGACACCTCCCATGCTGCGATGAGTAATGTACAGCAATGGTTCTCAGCTTCATCTATTCCAGTACCATCTATTACAACTACAAGGCCGTAATTCGCCATGACAATAACTCCTCAACAACTGATCGCAATGCTACCGCTGTTGATCGTCGGATTGACGGTGGTGGTTGTGATGCTGTCCATTGCGTGGCGACGCGATCACTTTATCAACGCCACTCTGACGGTTATCGGGCTTAACCTGGCACTGCTGTCACTTTACTTTGTCGGCCAGGTCGGGCCGATGGATGTCACGCCGCTGATGCGGGTTGACGGCTACGCGATGTTCTATACCGGGCTGGTGATTGTTGCCAGTCTGGCGACCAGCACCTTTGCTTATCCATGGCTCAATGGCTATCCGGATAACCGTGAAGAGTTCTACTTGCTGGTGCTGATTGCGACAATGGGCGGTATTCTGCTAGCCAGTGCCAATCATCTGGCCTCACTGTTCTTGGGTATCGAACTGATTTCCTTGCCGTTGTTTGGCTTGATTGGTTATGCCTATCGCCAGAAGCGCTCACTGGAAGCCAGTATCAAATACATGCTGCTGTCTGCGGCGGCATCGTCATTCCTGCTATTTGGTATGGCGCTGTTGTATGCAGAGTCCGGTAGTTTGTCTTTTGCCAGCCTCGGCAAAAGCCTGAGTGATTCCACCATCCACCAGCCGCTGATTCTAGCCGGTCTGGGCATGATGATCGTGGGGCTTGGCTTTAAATTGTCATTGGTGCCGTTCCAACTGTGGACGCCGGATGTGTATCAGGGCGCACCTGCCCCGGTATCTACTTTCCTGGCGACGGCCAGTAAGATTGCCATCTTTGCGGTGGTGATGCGCTTGTTCCTGTATGCGCCAGCCGCCGACAGTGAAGCGGTGCGTTTAGTGCTCTCCTTGATTGCTGTGGCATCGATTCTGTTTGGTAACCTGATGGCTATCAGCCAGACCAACATCAAGCGCCTGCTGGGCTATTCCTCTATTGCGCACCTTGGCTACTTGCTGATTGCGTTGGTGGCGGTACAAACCCATCAGTTGGCACTGGAAACCGTCGGCGTCTATCTGGCCGGTTACCTGTTCAGCAGCTTGGGGGCTTTCGGGGTTGTCAGTCTGATGTCCAGCCCGTACAAAGGCCCGGATGCGGAATCCCTGTTCTCCTACCGCGGGTTGTTCTGGCATAAGCCAATTCTGTCTGCGGTGATGACAGTGATGATGTTGTCACTGGCGGGTATTCCAATGACACTGGGCTTTATCGGTAAGTTCTTTGTTGTGGCAATGGGTGTGAGCGCGAACCTGTGGTGGCTGACCGGTGCAGTGGTTTTAGGCAGTGCTATCGGCCTGTATTACTACCTGCGCGTCACTGTCAGCCTGTACCTCAGCGCGCCGGAGACATTAGTCCGTGATACACCAAGCAACTGGGCATTGACTGCCGGTGGTGTGGTGGTGCTGATTTCCGCGATTTTGGTGTTGTTCCTGGGTGTCTACCCGCAGCCGTTGATTTCGCTGGTGCAGTTTGCTCAACCACTGATGTAATTCATTGTTAAGTCAGTGATTCCAACCCCTTGTGAGCTTTGGCTCACCGGGGGTTTTGTTTTTATGGGCTATTGCGGCGGATTGGCACCGCTAAAGCTTATCTCAAGTGCATTTATCACCGCACGTACTCTGGCCGCCCGCTGTACATCAGGGTGAACCACCAGCCAGATATCCACCCAATCGCATTTATCAGGCCAGATGCGCACCAGTTCAGCGTCATTATCTGCCAGAAAAGATGACAGCAATCCGATTCCCGCCCCCTTGCGTGCGGCAGAACGCAGCAATTGTTGGGAATTACTTTCCAGCACCACATTGGGATTTTCCAACGGCTCGCCACATAGCGCTTGCCAGTGGCGCGGCACGGATTGCTGCGGGAATAACAGCAGTTGGTGACCACAAAAAAACTCACCACTGCGCGGCATGCCGTGCCGGGCTAAATAATCATGGGTGGCATACAGCCCCATCTCAATAGTTGTTAACCGCTTGATAACCAATTCATTATCATTTGGGCGCAGACCACGAATCGCCAGATCAACACTGTGATAAGCAATATCAGAGATATCAATGCCGGTCAGCACTCGTAGTGTAATTTCAGGATATTGCTGGCGCAACTGCTTGAGGGCAGGTAGCACAAAGGCCTCGGCCAGAGTGTCAGTGGTGGCGATGCTCACCACTCCTTGCAACTGGCTATCACTATTGGCGGCTTTTCGACCAATGCTCTGAGCGGCGTTTTCCATAGTAATAACATCGGCCAACATCCGCTCTCCCAGCGGGCTGAGGGTAAACGCTTTTGGTGTGCGGATAAAAAGCTTTGCACCCAAAACCGCTTCCAATGTTGTGATTCGGCGGCCAACGGTGGCTTGATCCACCCGCAGCTCATGGGCGGCCTGGCGTAAGCTGCCTTTGCGCACGACGGCAAGGAAGAATCTGGCATCATCCCAATTCATTGATAGCATCTCTAGGTTGTTAAGTGGGATAGCCGGAGATTATAGCTAACAGTCATCAGACTGAGAAAAAAATGCATCACCCTGATGCATTTTTGTAAATGCGGGTCTGCCGATGTCACCCGTATAATGCGCTGTTTCCAACTTATCGTACTTACCAGCGAACGCATGATATCCGTGATGTTATCGCGCAGTTTCAGGAGTCAATCATGAGCGAGGGTTTAACCCGCACGGCACCCGTTAGCCACTCGGCAGTATCCTATTTTTCGGTGCTGTTTTTCATTGCGCTCGCATTAACGGCGGCGTTACTTAACAGCAGTGCGCCAACGCCACTTTATCCACTATATCAACAACATCTGGCCCTAACTTCAGTCAGCCTGACCCTAGTTTACGGCGCTTATGCTGCGGGAGTATTGATTTCCCTGTTTGCCGTGGGGAATTTGGCCGGGAGGGTGGCTGACCTGCGGTTGATGATGTTGCCCGCGTTGGGCGCTGTGCTTACCGGTGCTTTGTTATTTGCTGTTGCCGATTCTTTCAATCTGATGTTTATGGCGCGGTTATTGGCGGGTATTGGCACCGGGGCTCTGACGGGAGCATCAAATCTGGCGCTAATTCGCTTTTGCCCACCTGATGGCGGTAAGCGCGCGGCATTGATTGCGACATTATCCTTTACAGCGGGCCTGGCTTTAGGGCCGGTATTTAGTAGTTTGTCATTACAGGCCGATTTTCATCCAACGGTAGTGCCGTTTGTTTTAATTATTATGATGGCTACGGCCGCTGCATTGGGAGTGGCATTTTTTTGGCCAAAACAGATGACGGCGGCAGTCACTCACTCGGCAAGTGTGCCGCGCTCGCCAGACAGCACACTGCTTTCCGGTTTGCAGCTAACCGGCAGTAAGTTTTTTCTTTGCGCGACGGCACTGTTCGTCTCTTGGGCTGTTGCCGCCAGTATTTTGGCGATTGGGCCGGCCATTGCCACACAGCTGTTATCTGTCCAAAGCAAAGGGCTGTTTGGCTATGTTATCGCGCTATATCTGGTGATTGCCGGTATCTGCCAATTGGTCAGCCGCAACCTGGACAGCCGCTTCTCACTTTACTCCGGTTGCTTAGCGCAAGGGTTTGCTGTTATAGCTTTCGCGGCGGCAGTTCACTTCCATTCATTGCTTTTGGCGGGGATGGGTATGGTGATGACGGGGTATGCATTTGGCACTATTTTTGTCGGTAGCGCCGCACTGGTGAACCTGATTTCACCGAAAGCCAGTCATGCGCGTTTGCTGTCGCTGTTCTATGTCATTGCCTATACCGCTAATTGGGTGCCGGTGCTGCTGGGGGTGATTATTGACCGCAGCAGCTTGCTCACTGCGGCAAACACGTTATTTATTGTCGCCGCCCCGGTGTGTTTACTGTTAGCCGTTCTGGTCGCCAGAGCAGATTTCCCACGGAATTAAGAAGATTTAAAAGAAAAATACGCGGGATTATTTGTGATTAATATCACTAATTTCATGAAACAAAATTAATTATTTCACTATTATTGTGATTTAAATCGACAAATTACCCCCAGAATTCGGGTAAACTGCGCAACTTTCACTCAGCACACATTTCTCTTAACGTTTTTTGCGCAGGTAAATACTGATGAACATTATTCTGATGATTGCCATTACCACCGGCATTCTCTCAGGTATCTGGGGTTGGGTTGCGGTCAGCCTGGGGCTTATCAGTTGGGCGGGGTTCTTGGGGTGTACCGCATACTTTGCCTGCCCACAGGGTGGTTTGAAGGGGCTGCTTATCACGCTGCTAACCTGTGTGAGTGGGGTATTCTGGGCGATGATGATTATTCAGGGAAGTGCTTTGCAGCCTGAATGGACCATCCTTGGCTATGTTCTGACGGGGATTGTGGCTTTTTTGATGTGTATCCAAGCCTGTCAGCAGTGGCTATCATTTGTTCCCGGCACTTTTATCGGCGCTTGCGCAACTTTTGCTGGCAATGGTGATTGGAAGCTGGTGATTGTTTCACTGTTGGTTGGCGTGGTGTTTGGTTATGCGATGAAGAATAGTGGCTTGTGGTTGGCGGCATGGGGAGCTAGGGCTAAACTAAATGTGCGATTTATGATAGACAAAAAAATGTGAGTGGTAAAAAATTAAAATTACTATTAACCCGTACATATTGGAATTAATTAATGTCAGTTATAAATTCACAAGGAAGAATACCAAATATTGTATCTTCTGTACTACCTAAGAATCCCGATTCTATTTTGTCAGGAGATAAAGTCACATATGAAATAAAAGAACTAAAAAATACAATATCCTCCATGAAAAAAGCAAGATCAATTAAAATGAGAGTGACCTCATTTTTAAGAAATGTATTATCGAAAGTGGCAAATACTAATACTTTAAATGTCGGTCAATCCTGTGATCTAATTGGCATAACTATTAACCCTAAAGCAGCTATCAAATTAAAAAGTAAAATAGAATTTGATGGTACGGGCAAGATAAAGTATTTTAAACAAGAAAATATAACAGAAAAAAATTATAATATTATTATAAATAATAGAATTAAACCATTAAGTGAAACACCACAGATAGCGGACAATAAGTTAAGGACTCCTGGGGAGGCATTGATTACCATTGCTGGTTTAATAAGAACCTCCAGTGAGTTCCTATCAAATAAAGAGGGATTGGAAAATTTAATTGCGTCCACATGGATGGATGGGACAATTTCCCGACAATCATCATATAATACAATTGAATTGATACGAATTAAAGTTGGCGCTAATCCTAAACTTATTCAAGAAATTGACAATGTAATAGATACTATAGAGAAATACACCTATATCACCAAAAGAAATGACAATTATTATGGCCGACTTTTTGAAACGGAGATTTCTAAATGTATTGTTGATAATCCGAATGATAACATGGTTAAAGTCAGGCAGTTAATTTCCTCATTAATTATTGACGATTTTTCAAATATGCCAAGACTTGAACAGAAATCCTTATGTAAAGATATTGCAGACCTAATGCGTAAAGATCCCCCATTGTGGCGATATAATTTACTATCTTCAAATAAGTTCATGAAGAATGAAGAACCAGATGATTTTATTGAGATGATGAGGTTTTCAGGTAAATATTCGGTTCCTTTAGTTCTATCTATAGCTGTTAAATATATTGTGAAAGCGAATGGAATGTTAGAAATTAAAAATTCAGCATCTAAGCATTACGTGGATAAAATAAAATCACAAAGAAAACTGTTTGAGTCTTTTGCTTCGAAAGAAAATTTAAGGACCGAGGCATACGGATTACTCCTTCCACATCAAAAAAATATTTCTTCAATCAATGAGCCAATAATTGGTCATGGGATCCGCCCTATAGATAAGTACCTACGCCCTACCGCTGGCGACGATTTGACTGAGTACGATGCTAAGGCGCTAATCAGCGAAAGAACCATTGGGATAGGTATGTCTGGGTCTTCTAACATCCTGCATTTTCTTTTTAGAAAACTACAATCACAAAACGTAGACTTTCCTATGGATGATGCGAAACTCGCTACAGCATCATGGCTCAGCTATAGCGGCGGACATTCTTTCAATGAAGCATATTCAGTTTTTGGATATACGAGTAGCGGTAATTTTGAGCCATTGTCATTTAATACTCTAAGAAACTCTTGCGAATTGAGCAAAAATGCAATTGATAACGCCTATAACAAAGTGATTGAGGCATCGATAAAGCTCAGAGGTTAATTTTATATATTAGCGTTTACCACGGTAGACACACGATATGGCATCTTTGGGTACATTAGGGCAGATACTATCAAAAAAAGGTTCATCTGACTGTTTGACCTCATAAAAGATCATAACTTGTTGATTGTTACAAAACTTGTGTGTCTTAGGTAAAATATTATTTATGAAAAAAAAACAGTGGGTTGTGATTTTTGGTCAGAGGAACTTTAGAGGAACTAAAGCTAAGTTTGATACTATTCGATCGCTGTATTAATGAATTCGTCTGCCGTAAGAACGCGTCTAACTGTGGTTAATCACCGCTTAGTGTTCACCTCACTTGCGCAAGGTGAACGGTGAAACGCTAACGACCGAAAGAGTTATTCGATCAAATAAGATGCGCTGCTACCTTCACCACAATTTTGCGCAGCGGCGCAATATCCCCCAGAGTCCCCATTGGCCGATGTAACTCGCCGGGGAACAGCAGTGCGATATCACCCGGAGCCAGTGTTAACAACGTTTCGGTACTAATCCCCTCAAACAAGCCGTAATCCCGCTCGGTATCAAAATTCATGGTCGGGCGCTGGCCCTGAGTCGATGGTGACGCGCCAATGACCTCACTGCCTTCCAACAAAATATGAATATCAATGTAATAACGATGCAATTCAGGGGCTTGCTCATACAAGGGTTTGGTCGCGGCAATAATGTGGTTCAGGTAAATTTCACGGCCTTCAATGTCTTGCTCACCTGCGGGCAGATTGGCTAAATCCATCTTACTGATAGCGGCCAGTGTACGGCGGATAGCATCCGGATAAAGTGGGTTATTCACCGCGCTTTTCAATTCATCAAGTATCATAACTATTCCTATATTTCTGCGTATACATCATGCCGGGTGCTTAAGCACAGTGACTGACGTTATTTTCTTGTGCCAGTGCGGCAATGCAGTGCTCAACAACACCGGCAATGTCAGGCGAGATATCGATTGGAATGATGTCCGGCTCACGGGCATCAGGTGCTTCTAGTGTCGCGAACTGGCTCTTTAACAGGCTCTCCGGCATAAAATGCCCAGCCCGCTGCTGCATTCTGTGCAATACCAAATCGTAGTCACCCGTCAGCCACAGAAAGCGAATCCCTTGATTACCTTCACGCAGACGGTCGCGATACTGCTTTTTCAGTGCTGAGCACACTAAAAAACCCACTTCGTTTTTTTGTTGCAGGCTGTACGCCACATCACTTAACCGCTCAAGCCAGGGAGCGCGATCTTGATCATTCAACGGCTGGCCTGATGCCATCTTTTGGATATTGGCGCGAGGATGCAGGTCATCGCCATCAATAAATTTGGCGTAAAGTGCCTGTGCCAGCGCCTGTCCAACACAGGATTTTCCTGTACCGGATACGCCCATAACAATAATGCATTTACCTGACATAATGTTCCTCTGTACCTGACGAGTTATCTAACCAAAGTAATGGGTTACGGGTAGGTGGTAAGGGATTTGGGCAAGAGAACGTAGCTAATACCCCCCGCAGATTCAGTACCAAGATCAAACCGCCACTAACATCCCACCGTCGACAAACAACAGGTGACCATTAACAAAGTCAGATGCTTTGGAAGACAGATATACCGCCGCGCCAATTAACTCTTCCGGGTCACCCCAACGAGCAGCAGGTGTCCGTTTGCACAACCAATCGGTGAAGGCTTTATCATCCACCAGCGCTTTTGTCATATCCGTTTTGAAATAACCCGGTGCGATACCATTGACCTGAATATTGTATCGGGCCAGCTCAACACACATTCCGCGGGTCAACATCTTCACCGCCCCTTTAGATGCGGCATATGGCGTGATAGTGTCGCGGCCTAATTCACTTTGCATTGAGCAAATATTAATAATTTTACCGCGTTGGCGTTTAACCATATAGCGGGAGACCGCTTGTGAAACCAAGAATACTGATTTCTGATTTACCGCGATCACATCGTCCCAATCTTTTTCTGGGAATTCGGTAAAAGCATGGCGGCGCTGAATACCGGCATTGTTAATTAAAATATCAATAGCACCAATGCTACTTTCTATTTGCGCAATAGCATCATTAACAGCATCATGGTCAGTCACATTAAATGCGGCTGCATGAGCAATAAAACCGCTGGCACGTAATTCGGCGACTGCTTTTTCTGCTCGCTCTGCCGTAATATCATTAATTATTATTTCTGCACCAAATTCAGCAAGGCCTTTCGCTAATAGAAATCCAATACCTTGAGCGGACCCAGTAATTAATACTTTGCGGTTTTCTAACGAAAATAAATTCTTCATAGTGAATTCCTGATGGCGCTAATGAAGCGACATATAAAATAAATATAATTGATGGCTGATTAATTTAATAACAACAGCAGTGATAAAATCTAAACTTCCAATAAATATGACTGCTTGAAAACATGTGCTTATCAAACCGTTTTCCGCCTTACTAAACTGTGATGGAGATCACTTTAAATCATGTTACGGCAAGCTGTTACCGCTTACGTGAGCGATATCGCCTTGAGGACAGGAAAATACGACTATTTGTGGGGTCTTTGCCCATTTATGGATGGTGAATCTGGTTAACTTATTGATAATAATATAACTAAATAATAGAAAGCATGATTGTTATTGCATTTTAAACTTGTAACATACTTTTCATTACCGCCGCTAACAGTGCATAATCACTTTATTCATTTCGCACTCTTGTTTCAGGTATATGCCATGAAAAACCAGCGTGTTACGTTACAGGATATCGCGTTACTAGCCGGCGTGACCAAAATGACCGTCAGCCGCTACCTGCGCACGCCGGAAAAAGTGGCTCCCGAAACCGGCGAACGCATTGCCCAAGTCATGGCTGAGGTCAATTACAGTGCTGATTCAGACGGGGAAACTGGCCTCAACCAAAAAAGCCCGAGAATTGGTATCTTAGTGCCTTCCTTTAATAACCAGATTTTCTCCGACTTGCTGGCGGGTATTGAGTCAGTCACGGCCAGCAGTGGCTACCAGACTCTGGTGGTTAACTATAACTACAATAAAGAACGTGAAGAAGAACAGATAGTTAACCTGCTTTCCTGTCAAATTTCCGGATTGATACTCACCGATTCTGAGCATACTTTACGTGCGGATAAGTATCTGAATGCTTCAGAGCTACCAGTAGCGCAAGTGATGGATCTGGAACCACAATTCAACCGCATTACAGTAGGTTTTAATAATTATCAGGCCGCCTACGACATGACGGCGACATTACTGGCGAGTGGAAAACAAAATGTTGTCTATTTTGGTTCCATGTCTGATGTCCGGGATCGCAAACGTTATCAAGGATATAGCCAAGCAATGAGTGATGCAGGTTTTGCGCCACTGCATATTACTCCCAACAAAGTCTCATCAGTCTCTATTGGTGCCGGGATGTTGGCATTGGCACGACAAATGTATCCCCAAGTTGATGCTATTTTCTGTACCAATGACGACATGGCGGTGGGGGTGTTACAAGAATGCTTGAAATTAGGCATTTCGGTGCCAGCGGAAATGGCCATTTCCGGTTTTCATGGGCTGGATATCGGCCAGGCAACCACACCCGTGCTGGCCAGTGTCACCACCCCGCGTTTTGAAATGGGCAAAGTAGCTGCTGAAATCTTGATCAAGAAAATAAAAAAAATCCCGACAATTGAACAGGTTGACTTGCATTATCGCATTTCACTCGGCGGGACTATCTAATATTTCCTCAGTGGCTGAGAGGTATGCTAATCATTCATCACGGCCATTGTTCTGTTCAGTAGCCGTGAATGTTCCTTCCTGATGACCCGCCATAATAATATCCCTGGGGATAACAAATAACGCCAATTCATAACATTTTGATTAAGGCGTTATATCAATCATTAACCCTGACTTGATGAGCTGAAACAATTCAGCTAGATCAATGATAGGTCGATCACGTTACCGGTAACATGTTTTCTTAACATGATTTACAGTGACCTGCATCACAAAATAAAACATTGAAAACAGGTCTCATAACGACATTCGCTGAATGGCTCTGTCATCCGATGATTATCCGTCGCCATTCTGGTTTTTGATTTATTGACCTAATCAGGTACTCGTTATGAAAAACAGCAAACCATCTTCTTTCAAACAGGCTGTATTGATTATTGCCCCAGTAATGGATTATTTGACGGAGAAGTTGGAACAAAATTTCACTGTCCACAAACTTTTTCAGGTTACGGATACTGCTGAGTTTTTTGCAGAACAGGGCAAGAATATTAAAGGTATTGTGACCCGTGGTGATATTGGTGTGACCAACGAAGTGCTGGCGTTATTACCAGAAGTGCAGATTATCTCAATCTTCGGTGTTGGCACGGATGCTGTGGACCTGGACACCACCCGCGAGCGCAATATCATCGTGACCACAACCCCCGGCGTATTGACTGATGATGTGGCTGATACTGCTCTGGGGCTTATTATTGCGACCTCACGCCGCCTCTGTCAGGCTGATAAATTCTTGCGTGCCGGGCAATGGCCGCACAGCAATTTACCATTATCATCGAAAGTGACTGGCAAACGTCTGGGTGTATTTGGTATGGGCCGTATTGGTCAAGCTATTGCTCGCCGCGCCGCCGGTTTTGATATGCAAATTGCCTATACTGACACCGCGCACATCCAAAGCCTGCCATATCAATATGTTCCAGATTTAATCAGCCTTGCCAAGCAAAGCGATATTCTGGTTGTGGCTATTTCAGGAGGAAAAGACAGTATTGGTTTGATTGATAAAGCTATTTTTTCCGCCATGCCCAATCATGCACTTCTGATCAATATTGCTCGTGGCAGTATGGTCAATCAAGATGATTTAATCCGTGCATTGCAACAAAAAGAAATCGGTGGGGCAGGTTTGGATGTATTTGCAGATGAGCCTAATGTGCCACAGGCATTAATTGAAATGGACAATGTTGTATTATTGCCACATATCGCCAGTGCCACCATAGAAACCCGAATTCAAATGAGCGATATCGTATTCTCAAATATTCATGCCCATTTTTCAGGTGAAAAAGCACCCACTGCCATTGCTTATTAACAGCATTTTATTAATAAATTGATTATTAGCGATAATAAAAATACATCAGTGATATTTAATTAATAACAGCAAATATCCCTTATTTGCTTTCGCCATACTCTGCATCATTATTCCTGGTGCAGGGTAATACTTTGCTATTATCATGAGGCGTGTTTATATGGACAGTAAGATCCCTAATGCCCGTTGGTTTCGCGTTATTGTGCCAATAATGATTGCTTGTATTATTTCTTTTATGGACCGGGTTAATATTAGTTTTGCACTACCGGGTGGCATGGAGAGTGATCTGGCTATTACCAGTCAAATGGCTGGTTTAGCGGGCGGTATTTTCTTTATTGGTTATTTATTTTTACAAGTACCCGGTGGCCGTATTGCTGTTCATGGCAGCGGCAGAAAATTCATTGCTTATTCCCTTGCGGTTTGGGCCATTGTTTCCATTCTGACCGGCTTTGTTACTAACCATTATCAATTATTATTCCTGCGCTTTGTGCTAGGGGTCTCTGAGGGCGGCATGTTACCGGTGGTCTTGACCATGGTGAGCAACTGGTTCCCGGAACGTGAGATTGGCCGCGCCAATGCATTCGTGATGATGTTCGCCCCTATCGGTGGCATGTTCACAGCACCTTTATCGGGCTTTATTATCAATGCGTTAGACTGGCGCTGGCTGTTCTTCCTCGAAGGTTCGCTGTCAGCAGTGGTGTTGATAATGTGGTGGTTTGTTATCAGTGACAGACCAGAAGAAGCCAAATGGTTATCAGCAAAAGAACGCGATTATCTGGTGACAGAGCTTGCGCGTGAACGGGCAGAGCGGATGCAGGATGCGCCAGTAACCAATGCGCCGCTAAAAGCCGTTTTCTTGAATAAAGGCCTAATGAAATTAGTTGCCCTGAACTTCTTTTATCAAACCGGGGATTATGGTTACACCTTGTGGTTGCCGACTATTTTGAAAAATCTGACCGGTGGCAATATGGCCTCTGTCGGGATACTGGCAATTCTACCCTTTATTGCCACCACCGCCGGTATCTATGTTATTTCCACGTTATCGGATAAAACCGGCAAGCGCCGCTTGCTGATTATGATTTCCTTGTTCTGTTTTGCCGCCGGTCTGGTGACCTCGGTTATTTTCCGTCACAACGTGTTGATCTCTTATATGGCCTTGGTGGTTTGCGGATTCTTCCTCAAAGCCGCGACCAGCCCATTCTGGTCAATTCCAGGTCGCATTGCGGTGCCTGAAGTTGCCGGTGGCGCACGTGGTGTGATTAATGGATTGGGTAATTTAGGCGGGTTCTGTGGCCCGTATTTGGTCGGCGTTATGATTTTCTTCTATGGCCAAAGTGCGGCGGTGTGCATGTTAGCTGGCTCATTAATTATTGCCGGGCTGATTACCTTAACCTTGCCAAAAGAGTGTGATGTTGAAATCACTGCAAAAGGAAAAGGTATTGCTGACAAAGGCTTAGCTAAAGCCAAACGCGCTTAAACTGATAGGCGGTATTAGCTGGAAACAGCATTGCCGCCTACCAGAAACGCCAATAACTTTGGGGATATCACCGGAGAATCTCATGAATTTACAACAGCAACTTACCCACTGCCAACAGCATCAACAACTGTTGCAATTGATGCATTTCAATCATGAAACTGCCTGGCAGTTGGGTGAGAAAATAAAGCGGCAAGCCGAATTACAAGGCGTGGCGCTGGCTATCAATATCACGGTAAATGGGCAAACATTATTCAGCTATGCCATGTCCGGCACCAGTGCAGAAAACCTTGATTGGCTGCGGCGCAAGCGCAATGTTGTGGAATTACTCGGCACCAGTTCTTATGCCGCAGGGCTGATGTTGCAACAGCGCCAGACCTCTCTTGAAGCGCGCTATGGTGTCAGCTTAAGGGACTATGCTGCGCTGGGGGGCGGCTTCCCGTTGCAAGTCAAACAGGCGGGAATTATTGGCAGCGTGAATGTTTCTGGCGCGCCACATCTGGATGATCACAATTTACTGTTGCAGGTGCTGGCAGACTTTATCGGCCTGCCTGCGGGCAGTATTGAGCTTTTGGCTCCACTGAGCGAATAAGGAATGGCGATGAACCCGACCCTCACCCGCGTGACGCAGCGCATTATGGCGCGATCTGCCGCGACCCGTACGACTTATCTGCAACGAATCAGTGCGGCAAAAGAAAATACGGTTCACCGTTCACAACTGGCTTGCGGCAATCTGGCCCATGGTTTTGCGGCTTGCCAACCCGAGGATAAAGCCGCACTGAAGAATATGGTGCGCAGTGATATTGCCATCATTACCTCCTATAACGACATGCTGTCAGCCCATCAACCTTATGAGCATTATCCCCAGCAATTGAAAGATGCGCTGCATGACGTGGGCGCAGTTGGTCAAGTGGCGGGAGGTGTTCCTGCCATGTGCGACGGCGTGACTCAGGGGCAAGATGGGATGGAGCTGTCGCTGATGAGCCGCGATGTTATTGCTATGTCTGCGGCTATCGGCTTATCACACAATATGTTTGATGGCGCTTTGTATCTTGGGGTGTGTGACAAAATTGTGCCGGGGTTGCTGATGGCCGCTTTGTCATTTGGTCATTTACCGGCGGTTTTTGTTCCGGCGGGGCCAATGGCCAGCGGCTTGCCCAATAAAGAAAAAGTGCGCGTGCGCCAACTGTATGCCGAGGGCAAGGTCGACCGGCAAGCGCTGCTGGAGGCGGAGTCGGCCTCTTATCACAGTGCTGGCACTTGCACATTTTACGGCACAGCCAACTCGAATCAGATGGTAATGGAAGTCATGGGGCTGCATTTGCCCGGCTCTTCTTTTATTCAGCCCAATACGCCACTGCGGGATGCATTGACAGCAGCAGCGGCTCGTCAGGTCACGCGTTTGACTCAAACCAGTGGTAATTACCTGCCCGTCGGCCAATTGGTAGATGAAAAAGTGGTGGTGAATGGCATTGTGGCACTGTTGGCCACCGGTGGCTCCACGAATCACACCATGCACTTGGTCGCGATGGCGCGCTCGGCGGGCATTATCATTGATTGGGACGATTTTTCCGAACTGTCAGAAGTGGTTCCGTTGCTATGCCGCATTTACCCTAATGGCCCGGCGGATATTAACTATTTCCAGGCCGCCGGCGGGGTAGCATTGCTGGTAAAAGAGTTACTGCAAGGTGGTTTGCTACACGAAGATGTGCATACCGTTGCGGGATTTGGTTTGCAACGCTACACGCAAGAACCCTGTCTGGACGCCGGTCAGTTACAGTGGCGCAGTGGGCCGGATCACTCACTGGACGACTCCGTCATTGCCAGTCTTACCAACCCTTTCTCGCCCCATGGCGGTACTAAAGTATTGAGTGGCAATCTGGGGCGCGCAGTGATGAAAACCTCGGCAGTTCCTCATGATCATCAGATTATTGAAGGGCCTGCGGTGATATTTGAAAGCCAGCATGATGTCGGGCCAGCTTTTGAATCCGGTGCGCTGGACCGCGATTGCGTGGTGGTGGTGCGTTATCAGGGGCCACGGGCTATTGGTATGCCGGAATTGCATAAGTTGATGCCGCCGCTGGGGGTATTACTGGATCGTGGGTTTAAGGTCGCGTTAGTCACCGATGGCCGTTTGTCCGGAGCCTCCGGCAAAGTGCCCTCGGCCATTCATGTCACCCCAGAAGCTTATTGTGGTGGTTTATTGGCAAAAATTCGTCCTGGTGACAGGGTGCGGGTTAATGGCATCACCGGGGAACTTTCACTGCTGGTGGATGAAGCAGAGCTGGCGGCTCGCCACCCTGCATTACCGGATATCTCCGCTTTCCATGTGGGGTGTGGCCGTGAGTTGTTTGGTGCGTTACGCGAACAATTGAGCGGCGCGGAGCAAGGAGCTTGCTGTATCCGTTTCTAGCCTGATATCAGCGGGTTGCCGCAGTATGTCTGGCGGCCGTCCCTCGGGCGATTGCGCAAAATGGGCTAGGATATTGAGACTCACTCATACATGAGTTGTGTGAGAGTGTCATCGTGGAGTCAAAACCGTCTTGCAGATTAATCCTGAAAATCCCCACAGGGGCACGGAATCAATACTGTGCTGATGATTTTCGACTAAGCTTGAAAAATGCACTTTTTTCACTCATGGAGAAACCACATGAACCGAGATAAAGAACAGCAAACCTCGCTGGATGACGATCTGACAATGCTAACCGACACTCTGGAAGAGGTATTGCGAGCTTCTGGTGATGCTGCTGATGAAAGTTATCAGGAAATCAAAGCCCGGGCGGAGAAAGCATTAAAGGAGGTTCAGAACCGTTTGAGTGGCCGCAGTGAATGCTATATCAAACGGGCGAAAGCGCTCGCGTGTTGTACTGATGATTATGTGCGCGAAAAACCCTGGTGCAGTGTAGGGATTGGCGCAACTGTCGGATTGGTTGTGGGGCTATTGCTAGCGCGCCGCTAAAATATTTTAGTGAAAAATGATGATTATCTTCATTTTTATTAAAATGCTTTTAATCATTATCGTCGGCCCTTAAATGGGCCATTTTTATATTTAAACAGAATGAAAGTTAACAATAGTTTAATAATGTAATTTATTAAATGAATAACAAATATAAAATAATGCAATAAACATGACCAATATGGCCTCCAATGACGCACCAATATCTATTGGCGATTAACTCTCTTGTCGAATTGGATACCCGATGCAGTTAATGCTGGCGCTGTTTTAAACGCAGAGCGCGGAAGCAAAAATCAGGTGATATGGGATACTGAAAATAACACGCCGGCATTCAGTCAGTTGTTGGGCGCGGGCAAGTGGCTAAGTTGGCTATTTTCCGTGCCGCTGAATACGCCCAATTTTGATGACACCGCCAGATACCCCTTGTTGAGTATATAAAAACATCAATATCAAATATTAGTGTGATAACTAACAATAACTTTTCAATCAGACTTTTATTATTATTCATGCCCCGTATAATCCCACTCTTTCTGTTGATTTGCCGAGGTGGTCGTGAAGCAACTTTCTGGTTTGTTGGGCGAATTACGGCAAAAATTACGTGCCGGTTTCCCTGATCAGGCCGGTATTCGGCAAATTATCTTGCCCGCGCCGGGACAGGTGGGAAGTCAATTGCTTGAGTGGCTTGCCGCGCAATGTCATTTCCCTCAATTCTATTGGCATCATCGTGAAGGCCATGAAGAGGCGGCAGTTTGTGGTCAAACGCGGCAATTTAATGATGTCCAATCGGCAGATCAATTTATTCAACAGCACAGCGCGGTGGCGGGATTGCGTATTTGGGGGCTGAATGCTTTTGAACCCGTTCCTGTTGTCGAACCCCGCGCAGACTCTCTCCAGCAAGCTCAGGCCAGTTTCCTGTTTTTACCGCGCATTGAAATTTTGCGGCGGGGCAATAATACACATTTGGCCCTTAATCTGGTCAGTGACTATTCCCTGGCACAAGACGCCTTGCTCGCCATCGCCTTTATTGACCAACTGGTTATCGCCAAACCCCTGCCAGCATTGGATGCGGTGGTTGAAAATGCCAATCATATGCCGGAATACCCACAGTGGAGCCGTCTTATCGAGCAAGCATTGGGCGACATTAAACAGCAAAAAATGGAAAAGGTTGTTTTGGCGCGAGCTACCCGCTTGATGCTGGATAAACCGCTATCCTGTGGGGCTTTTATGGCCGCCAGCCGTCAGGTAAATCATCACTGTTTCCACTTTATGCTGCGCTTTGATGCTGTACAGGCATTTTTGGGATCCAGCCCCGAGCGCTTGTATTTGCGCCAACAGCAAAAGCTGGAAACGGAAGCTTTAGCAGGAACTGCATCTAATGATGATGATACAGCCCAAGCCACTGCGCTAGCTAACTGGCTGATGCATGATGAAAAAAATCAACGTGAGAATTTGCTGGTGGTCGATGATATTTGCCAGCGCTTACAAGGTGGGGTAGAGGCCGTGGATGTCATGCCGCCGGAGGTTATTCGTTTACGCAAAGTTCAGCATTTACGCCGCCGTATTCATGCGCAACTTAATCGCGCTAATGACGCCGACTGTTTGCAACGATTGCAGCCAACAGCCGCAGTAGCCGGGTTGCCGCGTAATGTTGCCCGGCAGTTTATTGCTGAAAACGAACCTTTTTCTCGAGGCTGGTACGCCGGTTCCGCAGGTTACCTTTCTCTCAAGCAAGCTGAATTCAGTGTGACACTGCGGTCGGCCTGGGTGGCAGATAAACAGATTCACTTGTATGCCGGTGCCGGTATTGTCGCGGGATCTGATGCTGAGCAGGAATGGCAGGAAATTAACAATAAATCAGCGGGCTTACGTACTTTGCTGACTAATATTAATCAAGATAATAATCATAAAATTGAGTAATTAACCGCACTCATTATATGGGCGGATTGTGGCTCTTATGTCGCGGGTGTAAACTGTCAAACAGGGCCAATACAAACCGGCTTTGTGATATAGACGGTAAAAAATTAACCATTAATCAGTCACTCCGGGCTTTTTCAGAGGATAACTTTTCCTCACGCTGATTATCGGGATCGCAGTGTCTGTTAACTGACTTTTTGGGCGAACCATGTCGACAAGCGTTTTTAACCGTCGTTGGGCGGCATTACTACTGGAGGCGTTGAGTCGCCACGGTGTGCGTCATATTTGTATTGCGCCGGGTTCCCGTTCGACACCGCTAACGCTAGCGGCTGCGGCGAACCCATCACTGGTTTGTCATACCCATTTTGATGAGCGCGGTTTAGGGCATCTGGCTCTAGGATTGGCGAAAGCCTCAACTGAACCGGTGGCCGTGATTGTCACTTCAGGTACGGCGGCGGCCAACCTTTATCCGGCTTTAATTGAAGCGGGTTTGACCGGTGAGCGCTTGATCTTATTGACCGCCGATCGCCCGCCGGAATTGATCGATTGCGGGGCGAACCAGGCTATTCGCCAGCAGGGATTATTTGCCAGCCATCCGACGGTTAGCCTTAATTTGCCACGGCCAACGCCAGATATTTCTGCCTCTTGGCTGGTGTCTACGATAGACAGCGCGATGGCGCAATTACAGCATGGTGGCCTACATATTAACTGCCCGTTTGCCGAACCGCTCTATGGCGGTGATGAGCAACTCTATGCGCAGTGGTCTGCCACCTTGGGTGGCTGGTGGCAAGATTGTCATCCCTGGCTGCGCCAATCGCGCCATTTGCCGCAAATACAGCAATCCGACTGGTTTATCTGGCGTCAAAAGCGCGGTGTCATCATTGCCGGGCGGATGACCGCTGAAGAGGGCGAACAGCTGGTAAAATGGGCTGAATTACTCGGTTGGCCACTGATTGGTGATGTGCTTTCACAGACCGGCCAACCGCTTCCTTGTGCTGATCTGTGGCTCGAACATCCGGGCGCACAGCGCGTGTTGGCACAGGCCCAGATTGTCTTGCAGTTTGGCAGTAGTCTGACGGGCAAGCGCCTGCTGCAATGGCAAGAACAATGCCAGCCGCAGGAATATTGGCTGATAGATACATTACCTGGCCGTCTTGATCCGGCTAATCACCGTGGGCGCAGGATCATTTCTCCGGTGAATGAATGGTTGGAACAGCATCCGGCGCAGCGCCGCACTCCTTGGGCCACTGAACTCATTTTATGGTCGGAAAATGCGCATGCTTATGTTGCCGAAGCGCTGAATGAACAATTCAGTGAGGCGGCGGTTGCGCATCTGCTTAATGAGTTATTACCCGAAAACGGCCAGCTTTTTGTCGGTAACAGTTTGATTGTGCGGTTGATTGATGCATTAGGTCAATTACCTGCCGGCTACCCGGTTTACAGCAACCGTGGCGCGAGCGGGATAGACGGCTTGCTATCGACCGCCGCTGGCGTCCAGCGAGCCACTGCCAAACCGACACTGGCGATTGTCGGGGATTTATCGGCGCTTTATGACCTTAATGCTTTGGCTTTATTGCGCCAAAGCTCGGCTCCGCTGGTGCTGTTGGTGGTCAATAATAACGGCGGGCAGATTTTCTCTCTGCTGCCCACTCCAGAAGCCGATCGCCAACGTTTTTATTGTATGCCGCAGAATGTGAGTTTTGAACATGCTGCCGCGATGTTTGGTTTAGGTTATGCCCGGCCAGAAAGCTGGTTAATGCTCAAGCAGCAGGTAGAGCAATGCTGGCTCCATGGCGGTGTCACACTGATTGAAATACAAGTGCCGCCGAGTCAGGGGGCTGAAACACTGCAACAACTGGTGCAGCAGGTGGCCCAATTATGACGCTGGCTTGCCGTAAACTTGATTCTCATCCCCAATCCTCCGCGCAGCAACATTCCGGGCCATGGTTAGTCTGGTTGCATGGTTTATTGGGGAGCGGCCAGGATTGGCTGCCAGTGGCACAATTATGCGGCGATTATTCCTCACTGCTTATTGACTTGCCGGGGCACGGTGAGTCTGTCTCACTGACTACCCGTGGTTTCGACGATATCAGCCACCAACTCACACAAACATTGCACGCTAATGGAATTCGCGAATATTGGTTGGCAGGCTATTCTTTAGGCGGCAGAATTGCGATGTATCATGCTTGCTATGGTAACTCTGTTGGTTTGCAGGGGCTGCTGGTTGAAGGAGGGAACCTCGGGCTGGAAAGTGATGAGCTGCGAGAAACGCGGTTTCGCCATGATAGCCAATGGGCGCAACGCTTTCGCGATGAGCCTTTGCCACAAGTATTGGCAGACTGGTATCAGCAGGAGGTGTTTGCCGATTTAGATCCGCAACAGCGTGAGCAATTGGTGTCATTGCGCGCCAATAATCATGGCCCAGCGGTCGCTGAAATGTTGGAAGCGACCTCACTTGGACATCAGCCTTGGTTATTGCCGGCTCTGCAACGGCTTAGTGTTCCGTACACGTATTTGTGTGGCGAGCGCGACCATAAATTCCAGCAATTGGCTCATCAATATAAGTTGCCATTACGCACACTGGCCCGCGCGGGGCACAATGCTCATCGGGCGAACCCCGGGGCTTTTGCCGCGCAGGTACTGTCATTCTTATCACAGTCTTCATTTTTATCACTCCCCCGTTAAAGGAATGCTTATTATGCTTTATCCGAGCGAAGAACAACTGTACGCCGCCATCGAATGGCAAGATTGCTCCGCCGGGTTTGAAGATATTCGCTATCACAAATCCAGTGATGGGATCGCCAAGATAACCATCAACCGTCCTCATGTACGTAACGCATTCCGCCCGTTAACCGTGAAAGAGATGATTCAGGCGCTGGCTGATGCCCGCTACGATGACAATATCGGCGTAATCATTTTGACGGGCGAGGGCGAAAAAGCCTTCTGTTCCGGTGGTGATCAGAAAGTTCGTGGCGACTACGGCGGCTATCAGGATGCTAGTGGTACCCATCATCTGAATGTGTTGGATTTCCAGCGCCAGATCCGTACCTGTCCGAAACCTATTGTAGCAATGGTTGCCGGCTATTCTATTGGTGGTGGGCATGTATTACATATGATGTGTGACCTCACTGTCGCCGCTGATAACGCCATCTTCGGCCAAACCGGGCCAAAAGTGGGCTCATTCGACGGCGGCTGGGGTGCGGCATATATGGCGCGCATTGTCGGCCAGAAAAAAGCGCGAGAAATCTGGTTCTTATGCCGTCAGTATGATGCTAAACAAGCATTGGATATGGGGCTGGTGAATACTGTGGTGCCTATCGCTGATCTGGAAAAAGAGACCGTGCGCTGGTGTCGTGAAATGTTGCAAAACAGCCCAATGGCATTGCGCTGCCTGAAAGCGGCATTGAACGCCGACTGTGATGGCCAGGCGGGTCTGCAAGAGCTAGCCGGTAACGCCACCATGTTGTTCTATATGACAGATGAAGGTCAGGAAGGGCGTAATGCATTCAATGAGAAACGCCAGCCAGACTTCAGCAAATTCAAGCGTAATCCGTAATGCGCGCGGCCACACTTTACCGCTATAGCCTCCCGATGGAAGCGGGGGTGATATTGCGGCATCAGCGGCTGAAAAGTCGCGATGGATTATTAGTGAAGTTGCAGCAAGACGGGCAGACCGGCTGGGGGGAAATTGCGCCCTTGCCGGAGTTCAGTCATGAAACGCTGGCACAAGCACAGGTTGTCGCACAAAACTGGTTGCAAAATTGGGCGGGCGGGGCGGAACCTGAACTTGATGCTTTGCCTTCTGTCGCTTTTGGCTTGAGTTGCGCCTTGGCGGAGCTGGATAATTCATTGCCGCTGGCGGCGAATTACCGCAAAGCTCCGCTGTGTACGGGTGATCCTGACGAGTTATTCGCCGTGTTACAAGCGCTGCCGGGCGAGAAAGTGGCCAAGGTGAAAGTTGGGCTGTATGAAGCGGTGCGCGATGGCATGATTGTGAATGTGCTGCTGGAAGCCTTGCCGGATTTGACCTTGCGGCTGGATGCTAATCGCAGCTGGACGCGGGCCAAAGCAGACGGTTTTGCCAAGTATGTTAATCCTGAATTGCGCTCACGCATTGCATTTCTGGAAGAGCCCTGTAAAACCCGCGCTGAATCCCGTGAGTTTACCCGTGACACTGGCATTGCTATTGCGTGGGATGAAAGTGTGCGCGAGGCAGATTTTCAGGTTGAAGCAGAACCGGGAGTGGCCGCCATTGTTATCAAACCGACACTGGTGGGCAGTATCGCGCGTTGCCAACAATTAGTGCAGCAAGCGCATCAAGCGGGGCTGGTGGCCGTTATCAGTTCCAGTATCGAATCGAGCTTGGGCTTGACTCAACTGGCACGATTAGCGGATTGGCTAACTCCCGCCACCGTACCGGGCTTGGATACATTGAGCCTGATGCAGGCGCAATTGGTTCGTGAGTGGCCGGAGAGCACTCTGCCCGTGGTGACAGCCGACCAACTGGATGTGCTATGGCACAGCTAAATGATTGGCCTTGGAAACATTTATTTCCATGGAAGCACTGGGCCAATCTGCAACCTCGGGCGACTGCTATTCGCTCGGGGGAGCAACAGATCAGTTGGCAACAATTAGCCACTGATATTGATAGTCTTGCCGCCAGTTTTCAACAGCAAGGTGTGATACCTGATTGTGGCATTGTGCTGCGCGGTAAAAACAGTTATTCATTGTTATTGGCGTATTTGGCGGCATTGCAGTGCGCCGCGCGCGTTTTACCGCTCAACCCGCAATTGCCAGAAGCTTTGTTAGCACAACTCCTGCCGCAGCTAGATATTGATTTTATGCTGAATCTGGCTGATCCGCTGCCCGCGCAGCTCAGTTTTATTCCGCTGGATTTTACCCTCAAAAATTGCGCATTAAAAGCAGTGGAATGGGATAGCCAACGGCTGGCAACCATGACATTGACCTCCGGATCTTCAGGTTTACCCAAAGCGGCAGTACACACTCTGGCGGCCCATCTGGTCAGCGCCGACGGTGTCTTGCGGTTGATGAATTTTACGGCTAATGACAGTTGGTTGCTGTCATTACCGCTGTTTCATGTCTCGGGGCAGGGCATTGTTTGGCGCTGGTTAAGTGCCGGAGCGGGCTTAGTGGTGCAAGCGGGCATGCCGTTATCTGATGCGCTGATGGGGTGCAGCCATGCTTCACTGGTGCCAACCCAACTTTGGCGTTTGTTGGAGAATTCAGAGCAAACACTCACCTTGAAAGACGTGTTATTGGGGGGGGCCGCTATCCCGACTACGCTAACCGAGCAAGCCGAAGCTCGGGGAATTCGTTGCTGGTGTGGCTATGGTCTGACGGAATCCGCTTCGACGGTGTGCGCCAAACGTGCTGACGGCTTGCCGGGGGTTGGTATTGCGCTACAGGGGCGGCAGGTGAAGCTGGTTGAGAGTGAAGTCTGGGTAAAAGCTGCTTGTCTGGCGACCGGTTATTGGCGACAGGGGCAGTTGCAACCGCTGACTGACAGTGAAGGTTGGTTCCATACGCGTGATCGCGGCGAATGGCAGCAAGGTGAACTGCGTATCCTTGGGCGGTTGGATAATTTATTTTTTAGCGGTGGCGAAGGTATTCAGCCGGAGGATATTGAGCGTGTTTTATTACAGTATCCAGGGGTGCAGCAGGCTTTTGTTATTCCTGCCGCTGATACTGAATTCGGTCATCGCCCTGTCGCCGTGATTGATGCAGACGAAGCCGTGGATGACGCCGTTTTAGCAAGTTGGTTAGCACCGCAATTGGCTGTATTCCAGCGCCCTGTGGCCTTTTACCGCTTACCGGCGGAGCTTAAAAATGGCGGAATTAAGGTGTCGCGGCGGAGTGTTTTTGATTTTGTGGCTAAGCAGATTTAATGATCGAGTTCATATCAACTGAACCCGATCACCAAACCCAATCACTTACAGTGATAAACAAAAAACGTTAATTTAATCCCAAAGCCTTCTTCACTCCGTCACCATAATCGGGGTGAACTTGTGTAAACAATGCTATCTGGCGGCGCTGAATCTCTTCTGGAATTTGTGACAACTCACCGGCAATGCGGGCAAACATCCGCTGATGCTCTTCTGCACTGAGTAAGTTGAATAATGCCCGAGGTTGTGAGAAATAGTCGCTATCTTCGCGGTGATTCCAGTGATCAGCAGCGCCTTCGAGTGTTAATGGCGGCTCGCTGAAATCAGGTTGTTCCTGGAACAAACCAAAACTATTTGGCTCGTAAGTTGCGCCATTACCACTGTTACCGTCAACCCGCATTGCGCCATCGCGATGATAATTATGGAATGGGCATTTAGCACTGTTCACTGGGATCTGATGATGATTTACCCCTAAACGATAACGAGCGGCGTCACCATAAGAGAAGAGGCGGCCTTGCAGCATACGGTCAGGAGAGAAACTCACCCCTGGCACGACGTTGGCTGGGTTGAATGCCACTTGTTCCACTTCAGCAAAGTAGTTTTCTGGATTGCGGTTCAGTTCGAAGAAACCCACATCAATCAGCGGATAATCGCCGTGTGGCCAAACCTTGGTTAGGTCGAATGGGTTATATGGGGTTTGTGATGCTTCATGCTCTGGCATCACCTGAATTTGTAAATTCCAGCGTGGGAAGTCGCCGTGTTCAATGGCTTCAAACAGATCACGCTGGGAACTCTCACGATCCTGACCAACCAGTTTTTCAGCCTCATCATCCATAAGGTTTTCAATGCCTTGCTGGCAGCGAAAATGGAATTTAACCCAAAATCGCTCATTGTTGGCATTGATAAAACTGAAGGTATGGCTGCCGAATCCGTGCATATGGCGATACGATTTTGGCAGGCCACGGTCACTAAAATCGATAGTGAGCTGGTGTAGAGATTCAGGAAGCTGGGAGAAGAAATCCCATTTATAAGTTGGGTTACGCAGGTTGGTGCGGGGGTCGCGTTTAACAACGTGGTTCAGATCCGGGAATTTCAGTGGATCACGTAAATAGAATACCGGAGTATCATTACCGACCAAATCCCAATTACCTTCCTCCGTGTAATATTTCATGGCAAAACCACGAATATCACGTTCGGCATCGGCCGCACCCCGTTCGCCAGCGACTGTTGAGAAACGCACAAACATTTCAGTTTGTTTGCCAATCTCTGCGAAAATTTTTGCGCGAGTGTATCGGGTGATATCGTGGGTGACGGTGAACGTGCCGTAAGCACCAGAGCCTTTAGCATGCATGCGGCGTTCAGGGATAACTTCACGATCAAAATGGGCCAGTTTTTCCAGGAACCAGACATCTTGCAGCAACATGGGGCCACGTCGGCCAGCTGTGACAACATTATTATTATCAACGACGGGAGCGCCCGCCGCGGTTGTTAATCCTTTCTTTTTGCTCATCATTTTCTCCAGTATGGCTGTTGAATTGATTGCGTTTCGGGTGTTTTAAAGCATGACATTTCGCCAAAAGTCTGATTGGCAAAATAATAACTTAAACAACATCAGCAAGTTATTCCTTGATCTCCACACTAGTTGTAGCTTTATTAGCGCCATTCAGCAAATAGGCACGCCTTATCGTTATCATTGTTAGCATAAGGCATGTCAATCACATGGTTTTTACAATCATTTGAAATACTGTGGTATTTAATCGGTTTTTTCGTGTGTTCATGCTGTTTTTTTCAGTTAAACTCGATGCGGGGAAGCCCGTCGGCCAGAATTTGCTCACGGGTGACATCACGAATAACGAGAGAACAATATGAATAAGCATTTAATCGCGTGCGCAGCTAGCCTGCTGTTTGTGGCCGGTTCAGCCAGTGCAGTGAGTTTCAACGCCGAAACTGGGCGTCATTACACCAATTTAGGCTTTGGTCTTGGCACAAATACTGGCGGGTTGGCTATCAGCGGCAACTGGGCGCGCAGTGACCATGACGGTGATATCTACGGCATGGGCTTGGGCTTCAATCTGCCCATTGGCCCAATGATGGCAACTGTCGGCGGGAAAGGCATTTATATGTCACCAGAAGACGGCAGCAGTGGTGGTGCGGTAGCGATTGGTGGCGGGTTAACCTACCCAATCAACAAATCATTCACTTTGTATGGTGAAGGTTATTTCGCCCCTGAAGAACTGACCAGTGGGATGAAATCATACAGTGAAGCCAACGGTGGCCTGCGCTGGAATGTATTCCGCCCATTAACTGTTGATGTCGGCTATCGCTATATCAATATGGAAGGTAAAGAAGGGCATCGCGATAACCGCGTAGCCGATGGCGTGTATATTGGTGCTGGCTTAGCATTCTGATTCGGCGCTGTTTTTAAAAGGCGCATTCCTGACTGGATATGCGCCTTTTAGTCTTTATGGACTGAATTATCCAACCGCCGGTAATGCGCCGGTCACTATTCCCACCTGAATGCCAATCACCAGCACGCCACAAGCAAATACTGCAGCTAACGCTGGTTTCCCGCCCCAGACACGATAATTTCCCTGATGGATTTTACGCGCTTTCCACGCCAGCATTGCGGGTAGGATTAATGCCAAAACGGATAATGCGACTGCTGCAAAGCCCAGCGCCATAATAAAGCCGCGTGGGTAAAACAGCGCAAACAATAGTGGCGGCACAAAGGTAATCGCACCAGTTTGCAGGCGGCCACGCACTGAATTACGGCGTTTAAATAAATCGGCCAGATAATCAAACAAGCCCAAGGCGACACCCAGGAATGAGGTTGCCAGTGCCAGGTCGGCAAACAGGTGAACGGCTAACTCAACATGGGGAGAGGCCACGACATCGCGTACGGCTTGCAATAGACCATTCAAACCGGCTTGCTGCGCCAATATTCCGACAAAGGTATGGGAGGAAATAGCCCCTAATGTCGCTAACTGCCAAAAAATATAAGCAATTAATGGGATCGCACTGCCGATAATAAACACCCAGCGCAGTTTGCGAATATTGCCACCCATATAATTGACAATACTTGGCACGCTACCATGGAAACCAAATGAAGTGAAAATAACCGGAATAGCGGAAAGCGCTAACCCTTGCTCTAACGGCAGCGTTAATAAGTTGGTTTTTTCGATATGCGGCATCATCAGTGACAGCATAACTATCAGGAAAATAATTTTGGCGCTGAATAAAACACGGTTAAATAAATCAACAGAATGGGTGCCAATACAGACCACACCGCCGGCCACGAGGGTAAACAATAATACGCCAAGGTAAGTTGGAAACGATTGTTGAGTCCACTGGCTGATGCTGGTCGCCAGCAATTCGCCCGCACCGCTGATATAAGCGGCAGTCAGCGCGTACATCAAAAACATCATGCTAAAACCGGTGAGCCATTGCCCCCGATGGCCGAGGTAGCGTTTGGCCAAGGTGCCCAGCCCGGTATTTGCCGCTTCGTGTTGGTAGACTTCCACCAAGAGTAGTGCGGTGTAACACATTAATACCCAAAGAAAAACGAGTAATGCGAGGGTGACGCCGAAGCCCACTCCCGCCGCTGCCAGTGGCATTGCCAACATACCAGCACCGATAGTGGTGCCAGCAACGATAAATATACTGCCCAGAGTGCGATTCTTCACGCTTTCCTCTACTACATGACAATTTGTTAGCATGATAAAGTGCAGCAGAGTAAAGGATTGCCCTATTTGTGTCAAATCGGCGTTACGGGCGATGTAAACTTATCATTACGGTTTTCAAGGCGCTGAAATATAGACTTTTACTATTGTATTCATTCTATAGTGGATAACGATTGTGTTTATACGACTGGCTTCTTAAAGTGGATACATATACCCCTCATACTTCAAGTTGCGTTCAAATTTGCTCCCGGCAGATTTGTCACTTAATTACTTACTGGTGTAAGTTCCTGGAGATTTTCTCCGTTGCCACCTTCCTGCAACGCGAATTATTTTGGGTATAAACGCCAACGGAGAAGAAAATGATCAGAGTTGAGATGTTGAGTACCGGGGATGAAGTGCTGCATGGGCAAATTATTGATACCAATGCTGCATGGCTGGCAGATTATTTATTTAATCAGGGTTTGCCAATCAGCAGTCGAGAAACCGTTGGTGATTCACTTTCCGCTCTCATTGATGTGTTGACAGAACGGAGCCACGTTGCGGATGTGTTGATTGTTAATGGCGGTCTTGGGCCGACCAGTGACGACTTGAGTGCTTTGGCCGCGGCGCGTGCTGCCGGGACGGAGCTTATCGAGCATCCGGAATGGATTGCGCGGATGGAGGCTTTCTTTAAAGAGCGTGGCAGGGCGATGTCGTCGACAAACCGTAAACAAGCCCATATTCCGGCGAATGCGGAAATGCTGGATAACCCGGTCGGAACCGCCTGCGGCTTCGCTTTACGGCTCAATAAGTGTTTGATGTTTTTCACTCCCGGCGTTCCATCAGAATTTAAAGTGATGGTTGAACAGCAGATTATGCCGCGCTTACGCCAGCACTTTGATGTGGCAGAGCCGCCATTATGCTTGCGCATGACCACCTTTGGGCGCTCAGAAAGTGATTTGGCACTCGAATTAGACTCACTAACTCTCCCGGACGGCGCGGTGCTGGGCTATCGCTCATCGGCACCTATTATTGAGTTGAAACTCACTGGGCCAGCTTCACAGCAATCGGCGATGGAGGAAGTTTGGCAGCAAGTTAGGGCGGTTGCTAGAGAGAGTACGATATTCGAAGGCACGCGGGGCTTACCGGCATTGCTGAGTGAACAATTGACACAGCGCGGGCTGCTATTGGCCGTCAGCGAACAATTTACCGGTGGGTTGCTGCACTGGCAATTACAAAGTACCGCAGCACCGTTGGCGGGAGGCGAGCTACTGCCGGCTCATTGTCAGGAGTCATTAGCTGAAGTCGCGGGCCGCGCCCAGTCATTATCAATGCTGTGTGGTGCTCAGGTGGTATTGGCGGTGAGTGCAATGCAAAATGATTGCCTAAGTGTAGCGCTGCATTCTCCTGATGGAACTTTTGCCCAGACGGTGCGTTATCAGGCGAGCCGACATGGTTTGCGCATCCGTCAGGAAAGCAGTGCCATGCTGGCATTGGATATGCTGCGTCGTTGGATGAAAGGTAGCCCGATTTGTGGTCAGCACGGTTGGCTGGAAGTGGTTGAGATTTTGTAGTTAATCAAAAATTTCTGATTATGATATAAAGGCGCAATTTTAAATATGCGCCTTTCTTATTAAACTTATGCTGTTTATTAGTTTGCGGTGCAATTTTTATTATTTCGCTACTTTATCTTCTTAATTGCACGCGAGCCATTTTAGTTCATTATATTAAAATGACTTAAATCTCTTTATGGAATAGTTTATTAGAGAGTTCTGGCCGTGAAGCTGAAAGCATCTATCTGCAACCTAAACAGCCCCAGTTCCTTTCTCATACTCTGATTGCCAGCAGTTATTAGAGATATACTCGCGATTGACCATAGAATTTAGATACCCACTCAGATGAATGGGTATTTGCGCGGATACGGCAGGGCTTATTTCACCTGCGCATTTCTAACGTCTTTCCCTGCTTCCCAAATCCGGTATTTAACATCAACACCTTGCGGCACATACACCACAATCGGCAAGCGGCTGTTGTAGCGCTGCATGGCGGCATCACCCAGATTGGCGGCGATAAATTGCGGGCGGCGGGTGTTGTCCGGGCAAGCCATCATGGTAGAGGCGGGTTCGGAGATTTTATCCATTACCAGATAGTCAAATCCCCAGCCAGACAAGGTTCTGGTTTCGAGATTGCCACTGATCATATGGCGGTTGCAGTCAACTTCAATGGTTTTACCGATCAGCAATTCAACTTTGAAGCGATTTTCATCTTCTTGTGGTTCGAGGAAAATGACCTGACGGCTCATGCCTTTTTCAGCTTGCGGATAAGGCGCAATCTTCTCTAACGGCTGTTGTTGATTAAGCGGCGGCTCTGTAGCAGCAACAGTGCTGGCAGAGGCTGCCATTAACAGGCTGGTTATTGCGATTGACAGTCTTTTCATCTTTTGTCCCTATGATTTTAATTCCGGATGCAAAATATCATCTATTCAGCAGACTGATTATAGGCAAAATCTGATTGGCTGATTTATCTCTTTATTAAAGTTCAATTTCAATATCGCCCTTTGGCTGACAGCAACAGGGCAGAATCTCGCCAGCTTGGATAAATGCTAAGGGTTGCTGCTGATAGCAAACCTCGCCTTTTAACAACCGCAGTCGGCAAGACCCGCAATAACCGGAGCGGCATTGATATTCGATTTGTACCTGATGATATTCGAGTGTTTCTAATAAATTGCGGCTATTCGCGGGGCGGTTAAGTTGAGCACCAGTGGTGCTCAACGTCACAATATTCCCGTCATCTTTCAAGTTGCAGCGGTGTTGGCTGCCATCACTTACCCAAGTCATTGAGTTATCTCAACTCCTTGGATGCATTCAGTTGCCACTTGGCTGTAACTCGAAATCTATTGGGTATAAGCTTCATCGATTACAGCTCGAAATCACTCAGGTCATCAGCACTGACTTCTGAATCAATCTGACCGACCAGATAAGAGCTGACTTCAACTTCCTGTGGCGCAACTTGCACGTTATCAGACACTAACCAGGAGTTGATCCATGGAATTGGGTTGGTGCGGGTATTAAATGGCACACCTAAACCCACGGCTTGCATGCGGATATTAGTAATATATTCCACATATTGGCACAGGATTTCTTTGTTCAAACCAATCATTGAGCCGTCACGGAACAGATATTCTGCCCACTCTTTCTCTTGTTGCGCGGCAAGGACAAACAGGTCATAGCATTGCTGCTGACATTCTTCAGCAATTTCAGCCATTTCCGGATCATCTTCACCCGAGCGCATTAGATTCAGAATATGCTGTGTACCGGTCAGGTGCAGAGCTTCATCACGAGCAATCATTTTGATGATTTTAGCATTGCCTTCCATCAATTCGCGCTCGGCAAAGGCAAAGGAGCAGGCGAAACTGACATAAAACCGGATGGCCTCCAGCGCATTGACACTCATCAAACACAAATAAAGTTGTTTTTTCAGCTCGCGCAGATTAACCACCACAGTTTTACCATTAACCTGATGGGTGCCTTCCCCCAGCAGATGGTAGTAACTGGTCATCTCAATCAAATCGTCGTAATACCCTGAGATATCTTTTGCGCGTTTGAGGATCTCTTCATTGGTCACGATATCATCGAAAACAATCGAAGGATCGTTAACGATATTGCGAATGATATGAGTGTAAGAGCGCGAATGAATAGTTTCAGAAAACGACCAGGTTTCTATCCAGGTTTCCAGCTCAGGAATGGAAACCAGCGGCAATAGGGCCACATTAGGGCTACGTCCCTGAATAGAATCCAGCAATGTTTGGTATTTCAGGTTGCTGATAAAAATATGTTTTTCGTGATCTGGCAGGGCGTTGTAATCGATGCGATCGCGGGAGACGTCAATCTCTTCCGGACGCCAGAAAAACGAGAGTTGTTTCTCAATCAGTTTTTCGAAAATAGCATGCTTTTGTTGGTCGAAACGCGCCACATTGACGGATTGACCAAAGAACATCGGTTCGAGTAACTGGTTGTTTTTATTTTGCGAAAAAGTGGTATAGGCCATGATTTCCTCAGGGACAGCAAAGGGCAAATGAAGAACGGCCCGCGATGACCGCATAGACGATCATCGGGTGGGCCTGAACTCAAAGTCAGATCTTACATGCACCGCCTTCACAGTCGTCATCACCCGGTTGACTTTGGATATCTTCCTGCACATCATCAGCACCATCGCGGGTGTTTTGATAGTAAAGGGTTTTTACGCCAAATTTATAGGTGGTGAGCAAATCTTTCAGCAACTGCTTCATCGGCACTTTGCCCGATGGGAAGCGGGTTGGATCATAATTGGTGTTGGCTGAAATCGCCTGATCGACGAATTTCTGCATCAAACCGACCAATTGCAGATAACCATCATTATTTGGCATATCCCACAGCAGTTCATAAGCATCTTTCAAACGCTCATATTCAGGAACAACCTGGCGCAGAATACCGTCTTTCGAGGCTTTAATACTGACATAACCCCGCGGTGGTTCAATACCATTGGTGGCATTGGAGATCTGCGAAGATGTCTCGGACGGCATCAGTGCTGACAGTGTGGAGTTACGCAGGCCGTGGGTCTGGATGTCCTTACGCAGTGTTTCCCAATCGTAATGCAGAGGTTCGTCACTGATGGTATCCAAATCTTTCTTATAGGTATCGATCGGCAAAATACCCTGTGAATAGGTGGTTTCATTGAACCACTGGCAAGCACCCTGTTCCCGTGCCAGCGTGTTAGAAGCTTTCAATAAATAGTACTGAATAGCTTCAAAGGTGCGGTGCGTCAGGTTGTTGGCACTGCCATCGGAATAACGAACACCATTCTTCGCCAGATAATATGCAAAGTTAATGACACCAATACCCAGAGTACGGCGGCCCATTGCGCCACGTTTTGCTGCGGCAATTGGGTAATCCTGATAATCGAGCAAAGCATCCAGGGCGCGTACAGCCAGTACCGCCAAGTCTTCTAAATCATCCAGGCTGTCAATGGCACCCAAGTTGAATGCTGACAATGTGCAGAGCGCGATCTCACCATTTTCGTCGTTGATATCATTCAACGGTTTGGTCGGCAAGGCAATTTCCAGACACAGGTTTGACTGGCGTACAGGAGCAATTTTCGGGTCAAACGGGCTGTGGGTATTGCAATGATCCACGTTCTGAATATAGATACGGCCAGTGGAGGCACGCTCTTGCATCATCAAGGAGAATAACTCAATGGCTTTCACACGCTGTTTGCGGATGCTGTCATCTTTCTCATACTTGACATAAAGGCGCTCAAACTCGTCTTGATCAGCGAAGAACGCGTCATACAAGCCCGGAACGTCGGATGGGCTGAACAGAGTAATCTCTTCGCCTTTCAGCAAACGCTGATACATCAGTTTGTTGATTTGTACGCCGTAATCCATATGACGCACGCGGTTACCTTCAACCCCACGATTGTTTTTCAGCACCAGCAAACTTTCAACTTCCAAATGCCACATTGGGTAGAACAACGTGGCAGCACCGCCACGGACACCGCCCTGTGAGCAGGATTTTACTGCGGTCTGGAAGTGTTTGTAGAACGGAATGCAACCGGTGTGGAAAGCTTCACCGCCGCGAATTGGGCTACCCAATGCACGGATGCGGCCCGCATTGATGCCGATACCGGCGCGTTGTGACACATATTTCACAATGGCGCTGGAGGTGGCATTGATGGAATCCAGGCTGTCACCGCACTCAATCAATACGCAAGAACTGAACTGGCGGGTTGGGGTGCGCACGCCGGACATAATGGGGGTCGGCAGCGAAATTTTAAAAGTAGAAATTGCATCATAGAAACGCTTGATGTAATCCAGACGTGTTTCGCGCGGATAATTAGAGAACAGGCAAGCCGAAACCAGAATGTACAGGAATTGGGCACTTTCATAGATCTCACCGCTGACGCGGTTTTGCACTAGATATTTGCCTTCCAACTGCTTAACCGCAGCATAGGAGAAGTTCATATCGCGCCAATGGTCGATGAAAGTGTCCATCTGTTCAAATTCTTCTGCGGTGTAGTCTTCCAGCAGATGTTTGTCATATTTGCCCATCTCCACCATTTTCGTCACGTGGGCGAATAATTTTGGTGGTTCAAACTGACCGTAAGCTTTTTTGCGCAGGTGGAAGATAGCCAGACGTGCTGCCAGGTACTGGTAATCTGGGGCATCGCGCGAAATCAAATCAGCGGCAGCTTTAATGATGGTTTCATGGATATCGGCGGTTTTAATACCATCATAAAACTGAATGTGTGAACGCAATTCTACTTGAGATACTGAGACGTTATGTAAACCTTCCGCGGCCCAGTCGATGACCCGGTGGATTTTATCCAGATTGATGCGTTCTTTGCTGCCATCGCGTTTAGTAACAAGTAGGCTTTGGTTCATGTGTTCGTGACCTTTGTGCCCCCTTACTCCGTGTACTCACAGCACAAAATTACGCTCTCCATGATTGAAGTAATCATTGAGGCCGTAGTGTATTGTTCAGTATGTAAACACAATATATAGGGGGTGGGTAGTAGATAGATAACAAGATAGTGAGTATTGAGACTTTTGGCAAGTGAACAAGATCGCTAAATTGTGTGGATAACTTGGGGGTGAATTGTTACGAAACCCTCACAACCAGCGTCAGCACTGGCGATCTTCGGTTGCCAATCTGGGGGATAAGATTCTGCTGAAAATCCTAAAATTTTGACCGTTTGCTGATTTATTAAACGCTGGAAATACCCTTTATCTTTCGCGTCGCAGTGATGTTAGCCACAACGCGAAATCTATCGGACATTGTTTGGTTTTTATACGTCACACCGCGGTGCTGTCGTCTGCTTTCTGAGTATGAACCATATAATTCACATCAACATTGCGGCCCAATTTGAAATGGTCAGTTATCGGGTTGTAATGTAGCCCGATAATATGGCGCTCGCGTAATGGAGTTTGGTCAACCCAACCAATGAGCTCTGATGGGCGGATAAATTTCTTCGAGTCATGGGTGCCTTTGGGTACCATTTTCAATACGTATTCAGCGCCTACCACCGCCATTAGCCAGGATTTGGTGTTGCGGTTAATGGTCGAAAAGAAAACATGTCCGCCGGGTTTGACCAATTGCGCGCAGGCGCGAATGACAGAGGCTGGGTCAGGGACGTGCTCGAGCATCTCCATGCAGGTCACGACATCGTAATGTTGTGGGTGATTTTGCGCGTGGCTTTCAACCGTTTCCTGAACATAATCAAGCGGGGTGCCCGTTTCCAGGGCATGTAAGCGGGCCACTTGCAGCGGTTCATAGCCCATATCCAACCCAGTGACTTGAGCGCCTTCACGCGCCATGCTTTCAGCCAGAATGCCACCACCGCACCCGACATCCAGCACTTTCTTACCGAAAATACCGCCAGCGCGCTGCAAAATGTAATCAAGACGCAGGGGATTAATGCGATGAAGGGGCTTAAATTCGCCCTCTAAATCCCACCAGCGGGAGGCAACCGCCTCAAACTTGGCGATTTCTTGCTCATCGACGTTTATTTTTTCAGCAACATTGCGATGAGGGTCTGTGGTATCTACATGCATGATGAGTTCTCACTGTTGTATTTCTTTGCGCGCATTATACCCGTCATCCTTCAAGCTGCATATGCGCGGGCCACATACAGTGAGGTGAATCACGGGCTTGAGTCCGTTCATCAGAGCCCATTCGCTTGCCGCCTTCCCGCAACGTGAACTATTTAGGGCTTATACATAATTCGTTTCGACAATCATCATGCAGTTTCGCCAAAATCGGGGTTTTGTGATATAGTTTCGTACCTTTAAATCCGGTAATTAGTAGAGGGATAGCGGCTCAATGAGCGACCTTGCCAGAGAAATAACACCGGTCAACATCGAGGAAGAGCTGAAAAGCTCCTATCTGGATTATGCGATGTCCGTTATTGTCGGACGTGCTTTACCAGATGTCCGGGATGGACTGAAACCGGTGCACCGTCGCGTACTGTATGCGATGAATGTACTGGGTAATGACTGGAATAAACCATATAAAAAATCGGCCCGTGTAGTCGGGGACGTTATCGGTAAATATCACCCGCATGGTGACAGCGCAGTCTACGACACAATCGTGCGTATGGCTCAGCCGTTCTCACTGCGCTATATGCTGGTGGATGGGCAGGGCAACTTCGGTTCCGTTGATGGCGACTCCGCTGCAGCGATGCGTTATACCGAAATCCGTATGTCTAAAATTGCTCACGAATTGTTAGCGGATTTAGAAAAAGATACCGTTGACTTCGTGCCTAACTATGATGGTACGGAACAAATCCCCGCAGTTATGCCAACCCGAATCCCTAACCTGTTGGTTAATGGTTCGTCAGGTATTGCCGTCGGGATGGCAACCAATATTCCGCCACATAACCTGTCTGAGGTTATTGATGGCTGTCTGGCCCTGATCGAAGATGAAAACATCACCATTGAAGGGTTGATGGAGTTCATTCCTGGCCCAGACTTCCCAACAGCCGCCATTATCAATGGCCGCCGTGGTATTGAAGAGGCTTATCGTACTGGCCGTGGCAAGGTGTATATCCGTGCCCGTGCTGAAGTCGAAGCTGACGCGAAAACCGGCCGTGAAACCATTATTGTTCACGAGATCCCGTATCAGGTGAACAAAGCGCGGTTGATTGAAAAAATTGCTGAGCTGGTCAAAGAGAAACGCGTAGAAGGCATCAGCGCGTTACGTGATGAGTCTGATAAAGACGGCATGCGTATCGTGATTGAGATTAAACGTGATGCCGTCGGGGAAGTGGTTCTAAATAACCTCTATTCACTGACGCAACTTCAGGTGACTTTCGGTATCAATATGGTGGCTCTGTCTCAAGGGCAGCCTAAATTGCTTAACCTGAAAGACATTTTGGTTGCTTTCGTGCGCCACCGCCGTGAAGTGGTGACCCGCCGTACCATTTTTGAACTGCGTAAAGCTCGTGACCGCGCGCATATACTTGAAGCGCTGGCCATTGCACTGGCTAACATCGATCCGATTATCGAATTGATTCGCCGTGCTGCCACTCCTGCGGAAGCGAAAGCTGGCCTGATTGCCAACCCATGGGAATTAGGTAACGTCGCGTCTATGTTGGAACGTGCCGGTGATGATGCTGCCCGCCCTGAATGGCTGGAAGCTGAGTTCGGCATCCGTGACGGCAAATATTACCTCACCGAGCAGCAAGCTCAGGCAATCTTGGATCTGCGTTTGCAGAAACTGACTGGCCTGGAACATGAAAAACTGCTGGATGAGTATAAAGAGCTGCTGACCTTAATTGGCGAGCTTATCTTTATTCTGGAAAATCCAGAGCGCTTGATGGAAGTTATTCGCGAAGAGTTAGTGGCGATTAAAGATCAATATAACGATGCGCGTCGGACTGAAATCACGGCGAATACCTCTGACATTAATATTGAAGATTTGATTAATCAGGAAGATGTGGTTGTGACATTGTCCCATCAGGGTTATGTCAAATATCAACCGCTGACTGATTACGAAGCTCAGCGTCGCGGTGGTAAAGGTAAGTCAGCCGCACGTATTAAAGAAGAAGACTTCATTGATCGTCTGTTGGTCGCCAATACCCACGATACTATTTTGTGCTTCTCCAGCCGTGGCCGTCTCTATTGGATGAAGGTCTATCAGTTGCCGGAAGCCAGTCGTGGCGCACGTGGTCGTCCGATCGTCAACTTGTTGCCGCTTGAGCCAAATGAGCGTATTACCGCCATTCTACCGGTGCGGGAATATGAAGAAGGCCGTCACATCTTTATGGCTACCGCGAGCGGTACTGTGAAGAAAACTGCATTGACCGAGTTCAGCCGCCCACGCAGTGCCGGTATTATTGCCGTCAATCTGAATGAGGGTGATGAGCTGATTGGTGTTGATCTGACGGATGGCAGCAATGAAGTGATGCTGTTCTCCGCATTGGGTAAAGTGGTCCGCTTCTCTGAATCGCAGGTCCGTTCGATGGGCCGTACTGCGACCGGGGTTCGTGGTATCAACCTCAATGGCGATGATCGGGTTATTTCTCTTATCATCCCACGCGGTGATGGCGAAATCCTGACGGTGACTGAAAACGGTTATGGTAAACGTACTGCCGTGGAAGAGTATCCAACTAAGTCCCGTGCGACTCAGGGGGTTATCTCCATTAAAGTCAGTGAGCGTAATGGTAAAGTTGTTGGGGCGGTACAAGTCGCGCCAACTGACCAGATCATGATGATCACTGATGCGGGCACATTGGTACGTACTCGTGTCTCAGAAGTAAGCATTGTGGGCCGTAATACCCAGGGTGTGACACTTATCCGCACAGCTGAAGACGAACATGTCGTCGGTCTGCAACGGGTAGCTGAACCAGAAGAGGATGATGACATCCTTGATGGTGAATCATTAGAAGGTGAAGAGGGCAGTGAAGAAAATGCTGCGCTGAACACGCCGGAAGATGACGAAGCAGAAGACGGTGATGTTGAAGACGAGGATGACAACGTATAATGCGTTGTTGAAAATAAGAGCCAGCTTACGAGCTGGCTTTTTTATGGGTTATTGGTAATGTATACCTTAATAATTCCAGTTGCAGAAAGGTGGCAACGGAGTGGCAAATTGGCCGAAGACCGGTTTGGACAGCATTTATGCTAGCCCATCGAGGATGCGCCCCATAGAGGCTCATTAATTCCCAAAAACTTATATAAATCAGTGAATGGGATGACTAAAGGCCGCTAACTCACGTGCAATTTTTAAGTATGGCGGGTGTGTTTGTTATTCACGTAACCTGTCCGGCGATGTTTTCACCATGGTATCAGATTGAAATATCTTTCTTCATTTCGCACGACACTGAAAATCTCCCGTTACCTATTTCGGGTATTGGCCGTTATGTTATGGTCACTTGGCGCACTGCTGACCACTTTTTATATCCTGAATATCCTTAATGAGAAAAAATCTGATATTCGTCAGGAATACAATACTAACTTCGAGCAGGCGCAGAACTACATCAGGCATTCTTCCGACATTATCCGTGATATCAAATATATGGCGGAAAACAGGTTAAATCACGATACGGCGAGCAGTAATATCGCGGCTGGGGCATTTATTAAAAATAAAACTTCGCCCAAATATTATCCGCTCAACTCGTCAGCCGATTGCACCGCATTGAGCTCATCGCGTCACTCGTCATTAGATTCTCTCAGCAACCTTATCTTGTATTGGAAAGAGAACTTTGCTGCTGCCTATGATCTTAACCGGATATTTTTTATAGGCAGTGACACCATGTGTATGGTGGATTTCGATATTCGAAATGTGCCGATGGAGCAAGAAAACCTGTTTAAGTCGTTGAATGAACATATTGCAAAATATCGTGAAGCAAATAATCAGGATAAAGACAGCCCGCTGTATTGGGTAGTCCCCGGCGTGCGCCCTGAAATTGGTACTTTATATGTGCTCAGCCCGCTTTATGTCGGCACTAGGTTGGAAGCATTTGTGGGTACGGAACAGACTATTCGTCTAGAAGATTTCATTTCTTCCGGGCCACTGCCTGTTGGTGTGACATTACTGAATCAAAATAATGAACCGGTATTGCGTTTGGCGACGGGGGAGCGTTATGCCTCAATGCTGGACGATTACCCAGATTCTCCATCTTATTTTGGTTATGTGGACGATTATAATTATCTTATCCTGACAAAGAATTTACTGCCGTCCCCGCTCAGTATTGCCTATTCCTTGCCGGTCAGAACCATAATAGAGATATTCAAACTATTAATTTTTAATGCATTATTGCTGAATGCTTTGTCTGCTGTAGTGATATTTACTCTCGCCTGGTTGTTTGAACGAAAAATGTTCCATCCGGCTGAAGATAATGCACTGCGGTTAGAAGAACATGAGCAATTTAACCGTAAAATTGTTGCCTCTGCACCCGTGGGGATTTCTATTCTACGTATCAGCGATGGCACCAATATCCTCAGCAACGAGTTAGCGCATAACTATATTAATTTACTGACAAATGAGGATCGCGAACGAATTACGCGCATTATTTGTGAGCAGCAGGCGAACTTTGTTGATGTGATGACCAGTAATAATAACAATCTGCAAATCAGCTTTGTTCATTCTCGTTACCGTAATGAAGATGTGGCTATTTGTGTGCTGGTGGATGTTAGTTCCCGCGTAAAAATGGAAGAGTCATTACAGGAAATGGCAGCCGCAGCAGAGCAGGCCAGCCAATCGAAATCCATGTTTTTGGCTACGGTCAGTCACGAATTACGAACACCTCTGTATGGTATTATCGGTAACTTGGATTTATTGCAAACCAAAGAATTGCCGCACGGGGTTGACCGTCTGGTTACCGCGATGAATAACTCGTCTGGGCTATTACTCAAAATTATCAGTGATATTCTCGATTTCTCTAAAATAGAATCTGAGCAACTGAAAATTGAGCCAAGTGAGTTTTCTACTGTTGAAGTAATAACACATATCACGGCGAACTACTTGCCGCTGGTTGTGAAAAAGCGCTTAGGTCTGTACTGCTTTATTGAACCGGATGTTCCACGGTTAATGCTGGGGGATGCCGTTCGCCTGCAACAAGTTATTTCTAACTTGCTAAACAACGCCATTAAATTTACCGATACCGGCTGTATTATTTTGCAGGTCAGAGTACGCGGCTATTATCTGGAGTTCCGCGTGCGAGATACTGGTGTCGGCATTAATTCTCGCGAAATAAATCAGCTATTTGATCCCTTCTTCCAGGTGGGAAGTGGAGTGCAGCGTCATTTCCAGGGAACCGGCTTAGGGTTGGCAATTTGTGAGAAATTGGTCAACTTGATGGATGGCGATGTTGAGGTCGTGTCCGAACTGGGAATGGGCAGTATTTTTGCTATCCGTATTCCTATGTATTTGAAACAAGAGCCATGTGATGCCCCAAATGCAGTTTTGCCGGAGAGCGACCGTTGGCAAGGGAAAACCTTGTGGCTGGATATCCGCAATGCCCATTTGGAGAATTATTTACTCGAACTGTTAAGTCATTTCGGCGCGACAATCCAACGTTATAGCAATGAGCAAACATTGCAGGATCAAGTGCTTATCTGTGATTATTTACCGCAAGTCAGTGCGCCATTATCAACATGGATTCAGTTATCTATTGAACATATTGGTTTACCACAAGAGACTCGGCCAGGTTATTGGTTGTTAAGCACCTCTACACTGCTGGAAATTATCCCATTATTGGACCGCATATTGCTGGAGCAGCAAGTGGTTGAGGACACACCACTCGCGTTATCAGCGCCAAAGGCCAATCAGGATGATAATGCGGACCTGCAAATTCTGGTGGTGGATGACCATCCCATCAATCGGCGGTTGTTGGCTGATCAGCTTACAACGTTAGGTTATCAGGTTATTACGGCGAATGATGGATTAGATGCGCTGGAGGTGTTGAGTGCTAATAATGTCGATATTGTACTGACTGACGTGAATATGCCGAATATGGATGGTTATCGTCTGACACAGCGCCTGCGGCAATTGAATCATCACTTCCCGGTGATTGGTGTCACCGCTAATGCATTGGCAGAAGGCAAGCAACGCTGTATTGAAGCTGGCATGGATAACTGTTTGTCTAAACCGGTAACATTAGATACCTTGCGCCAGATGCTGCGTTATTACGGCGATAAGGTGCGAAAAACACGCTAAAGTTTCGTTCTTGGCGCTACAGGGAATTATCACGATAGCTAATGGACTTATAGAAATGAATAAACCCGGTACTGCTGTACAATACCGGGTTGGTGGCAACTGTTATTCTTTATCTTGTCCAATAGTGACAGATGAAAGGTAATTTAGCAGGGCAATATCATTATCAACGCCCAGTTTCATCATTGCAGATTTCTTCTGGCTACTAATAGTTTTAATGCTGCGATTAAGCTTTCTGGCGATCTCAGTGACCAGGAAACCTTCAGCAAATAACCGTAAAACTTCACTTTCTTTCGGTGATAATCGTTTATCACCGTAGCCATTTGCGCTGATTTTCTCCAGCAGTTTAGCCACACTTTCAGGGGTGAATTTTTTCCCTTTCTGTAATGCTGCCAAAGCCTTAGGTAAATCCGCGGGCGCACCTTGTTTTAACACAATCCCGTCAATATCCAAGTCCAAAACTGAACTGAGAATAGCCGGATTATTATTCATCGTTAGTACAATTATGGCTAAGTCTGGGTAATGCCGTTTTATATATTTTATCAATGTGATGCCATCACCGTACTTATCTCCAGGCATGGAGAGATCAGTAATTAGCACGTTGGCATCGAGTTTAGACAAATTGTTAATAAGCGCTGTGGAGTCTTCAAACTCTCCGACAACGTTTACCCATTCAATTTGCTCAAGTGACTTTCGGATGCCAAACAACACAATTGGATGGTCATCAGCAATAATTACATTAAGGTTGTTCATGGTTATGGGTTACCTTGCTGCAACAGTCTGGTGACGAAAGAATCAATTTGACTGATGCTATTTTCGATCTTCAACCGATCGCCATCTGCGATATGCTGTTCTAATGTTTCACATAGCTGTTTGCCGACATGCAAATTCAACATAGCAAATACGCCTTTCAATCGATGTGCGGTCTGCGAAAGCGATATGAAATCACGTTGCTGAAGTTCAGTATACAGTTTCTTCAGATCTACCGGTACTGTCTCAACAAATAAGGAATAATAGTCACTGGATTTTAGTTGTTGCTCGTATGCACTTATATCATCAGCAGCAATGGATTCAGACTTTTCGATAGACTCATCTGATAGGATCTGCTGTTCGATTAATAATAATATTGCATCAATGACCACACTTCCTAAATTATAATTTACCCGAATATAATTATCCTGCAACTTCTGCATTCCTACTTCGTCAGATGCTAGTAATAAGGTAAATTTATCATAGTGTTGCGGGTTATCGGTTACCGTTACATCATAGTCTCGTCCCGGTAAACGATCATCAACAATAATGCAGTTAGCACCAAATGAATTCAATAATGCTGTGATGATAGAACGCACTTCTTCCGACGTTATATCTAATAATACCGTGACACCATCCAATAATTTCTCTTGTTCCTGCTCTTGCTCATTTTGGATAGCAATCGAAACTCGGATTGTATAACGCGTACCTATATCAACTTTGCTGCGAATCTCTAATTGGCCGTTTAATTTTTTACATAATTGGTTACATAAAAAGAACGTTAACCCGGAACTGTGATTGTACCTGTCGGCCAATGTTTGGCTGAGGAAAGGATAATTAAGATTACTAATCTCTTCATCAGTAATACCCGCACCAGTATCAGTTATTTGAATAACTAGTTGTTCTGGGTGCCCCGGCTCATGGCCAACATTAAGGGTGATTTTACCGTAGGCTGTCGTAATAACAGAATAATGCAGTAGTAACGACAGTATTTTCCGCAATACCTTCTCATCGCCAATATAATTTTGTTCGAGATCAACAAGGTAGTGATTAAATAGGGTTAGGCCTTTCTGATTAATCGCCGGGAGAACTTCCAATAGAAGTTCGTCAATTAATGCCGACAAAGAGAAATTATGCTGCTCAGGTTGCCAATCTTGGGTTTCCAGCCGTGTAAGCAGGGTAATATTATCAATCAGTTCAATGATACTTTCAGATTGTTCTACCAATTTAGCTGCCAATTCATGTTGTATTGCAGCATCGGCAGTGTTTTGCAATTTCTTGGCCGTCTGATTGAGGCTATTTATCGGTTGATTAAGTTCTATTCCCAGATTGTGCAACATCAGTTTACGCGCTTGTAGGCTTTTGTCGTATTCACGTCTTGCCTGTTGCAGCCGCTTATTTACCAAGACTTCTTTATCCTGATCATGAAGCAGGAAAAGATAGGTTTCAGGCGATATCTTGCTGCGGAACATGCGGATTTCGTAAACCTCATTATTCACGGTGCCCTGAATCACCCCATGGTGCTGCTCCGCCATGTGGGCAATTTTTTGCAAGTTAAGGTGGGGCATCAAGTTATCGGCTATCTGATTACTGGCGACAACGGCATTGTTGTTGAAATTATAAACCAATAGCCCTTGCGGCAAGTTGGTAATGATTTCCTGACTCAGTGATTTCTGAACCTCTAATTGGTCCACTATATCTGCACTTGGGCGAACGAACTGCCGGCGAATAAAGTAGATACCTATAATAGCCAGAGACAACAGCAATATATTGGTCAGGATGAGCCAGAAGTTATTTCTCAGTAAATCAATGGCCAGCACGGTAACCGGAACACGATAAACAATCTTCAGTGAGGCGTTGGCCAGTGGGGCTGAGATTTCAACCCAATAGCCATTTAGCGCCACACTGGCAGTGGCAGTATCTTCAGGTGCCATGCCTTCATTAATCGGCGTTTTATCAGACTGCAAAAGGAAGTTCGAGCGCGCCATGTTTAGCGGGATGAGGTCATTAATCGGCAGGTCAAAGGCAATCACTGTCGCCAAATGACCGGGGTGGTTAAAAGTAGTCCGGATCGTGAAATAATAGGCGTTTTGGAAACGTAATTTTCGCAATGGCGAGAAGCTCTCGCGCTCATCCAAGGTATTGGCCTGTTGGAGCATTTCTGCTCGCCGAGATTCTGCGGCAGCGGTCAAGTAACTCTCTTTAAAGCGCGACGTGACTTCTTTTAAGGGCTGAGTGGTGATGAGCGCTAAACTATTGTCCTGGCCGTTAAGGTAATACATCGAATAGGTGTCATTCTGCGCCCCCCAATGGCTGTCAAGATAGTCCGACAACTGCAAAGTCATGGCGAGTGTTGATGGCTCGTGATTACCAAAAATGACGGAGTCAGTTTTTCTGCGTGGTTTTTCAATATAGTAAATATCAGGGCGCAGACGCACTTCTTGCGCGGTGAGAATGTTTTTGTCCGAGATATTCGGATTGTTGGCAAAGTCGTATATCTGGTAGGTATGGTAACGATAATCATCAATGCGCTGCTGCAAACCGGTGGCAATATAGGTCAATGCGTATTTTTTTTCTGTCAGGTAAGCATTGGTATAGTTGTAGCCATACAGCCCAATGGTGATGAGCTGTAATACGATAAACAGCCAGAAGCAGCGCGCAATGTTAACTGAACTGGTAGATAACGAGTTATTTTGCATAAAAGTAATGCGTATTCCTTGGTTAGCGCGTGACGGCCCTGGCGCTGGCAGTGACGGTCAGTAACAACACTGCCACGCAGCCAAAAGCGACGGATAAATTGCTGAGCTGGGCGACAAAGCCAATTGCCGCAGGGCCTGCCAGAATACCGGCGTAACCGATAGTCGTAATAGATGCGACGGCTAAATTCGCGGGCATCACGGTTTGGTTACCCGCAGCAGTGAACAAAATGGGCACCACATTCGATGCACCCAAGCCCACGAGCATAAAGCCAATGATGGCGGCCATTGAGTTAGCAATGCTTATCGCGATAATAATTCCCACCGCAGCACATAAACTCCCCACTAATAATACCTTGTATCGACCCAATCCATTGACAATCCGATCACCATTTAAACGGCCCAAAGTCATAGCAATAGCAAATACGGCATAACCCATACCCGCTTGTGATGGTTCCATACCGCGCAGTGTGGTCAGGAAGACAGCACTCCAGTCAAGCATTGAGCCTTCAGCCAGGAACATCACAAAGCATAAAAAGCCGATGAACATTACCCACCCACGGGGCAACACAAAGAGTGGGCCATCATGAGGTGCTCCGCTGCCGCGTAAGAGATTTTTATTGGCCGTCAGTAATAGGATAATCATTAACGCGACAGTCGCAATAATGGCTGTCAGTGGGCTCAAGCCGAGCCACAATAATGCGCTCACACCGCCCGCGCCAGCAATCCCGCCGACACTGAATAACCCGTGAAAACCAGACATCATCGCCCGGCCACTGGCCTTTTCGACAATCACCGCCTGAATATTCATCGCGACATCTATTATGCCCATCGCGGCACCGAAAACTAATAGCGCGAGCGCCATGGTGATGGGGGTATTCATCAATACTAATAAAGGAAGGTCAAGGCACAGCACGGCACCCGCCAATAAAATCACCGCGCGGCATCCCCATTTCGCGGTGAGCACCCCGGTTAAGGGCATTGCGAGCATCGAGCCCACACCAATGCACAATAATAATAAGCCCAGCGATGCATCATTGAGACCAATACGTTCCTTGGCAAAGGGGACCAACGGAGCCCAGGCGGCCATCCCTAATCCGGCAATAAAAAACGCGAGCCGAGTCGAGACTTGTTGTGCAACACCCGGCTGCAATGTGGATTGGAGTGTTTTGGTGGTCATGAGGTATAGGATCTGCGATTGATATGAATAATAGATATAGACAGACGTTTCTATCACAAAGAGAAATGCGGGTCGAAGGGATTTATCTGGATTAGCATAATACTTGGTGACTTTATATCTGGATTTATCTGTTTTGGTGCTGTACTGGTTAAATATTCATCAAAATGAAATTTATGATAACAACCCAATAAATCTAAACCATTTCAAAAAAACCAGGATTGCCCGAGGAGGGGGAGTTAGCGCATTGCTCGGCCGGATGATTTTGCGTAATCCACAAGTGGTGTTGATGGGTGATCCGACGTTCCATGGGACCATTTCCTCAACGTGATGGCGGTTTTGAATTATCTCATTGAACCGCTGAATAAAGTGAAGGAGTCATCGCGGGAACGCTAATATTACGCTCGTATTTTTCACCTTTATTTTTGCCGCATTGTAGGCGCATCGTGGTTTTATCTGCCGCCGAAAATGAAGAGAAATCAATAAATAGCCGGGTGATAGTTAATCGATCAGGCTAATTATTACCCTCCAATATTTAAGCTATTCGTGCTTAAATATAAATGTGAAACTATATCGTTTGTCTATCATTTCATTTTGCAAATATACCGGTAATGATAAATATACATTACAATATATTCAGCAGACAATAAAAAAGCCGGTCAAAGACCGGCCGTAACACTAACGAATTATCTGGCCGCGAAGAGCCACAATGAAGGAAATAATAAAATAATGATGATAGCGGATTTATTATAGTCCCTGCTTGTCAGATATTCCTTGTCAATTTGTGCTATGAATATTTTATTTCATCATATTGATTTATATAGATAAAAATTCATTCTTGATTATGAGTGCTATATTTTGGCATGTTTTCAAATTCTGTTAAAGTTCGCTGATATTAACATTTTGCAATGCTTTTTTGTTGAATGAAACATTATCCGAGACTTCGTAGCATTTTCTGTATAGATTAATCTTAATCTTATTACGACAATAGAATAACCCTATTGGGATTATATGCTCGTAAGAGCAGTGGCATAGTTAGATCTAATAATTAGAGGATAATAACGATGAAACTTCGAGTTCTTTCCCTGCTTGTTCCAGCTTTATTAGTTGCCGGTAGCGCAGGCGCGGCTGAAATTTACAACAAAGACGGCAACAAACTGGACTTGTATGGCAAAATCGATGGTCTGCATTATTTTTCTGACGACAAAAGCAAAGATGGCGACCAATCTTACATGCGTTTTGGCCTGAAAGGCGAAACACAAATTAGTGATCAACTGACCGGTTACGGCCAGTGGGAATATCAGGCAAATTTAAATAAAGCAGAAGATCAAGACCAAGGTAACTTTACCCGTATTGGCTTTGCTGGTTTGAAATTTGCTGATTTCGGTTCTTTCGATTACGGCCGTAACTACGGTGTGCTGTACGACGTAACCTCATGGACTGACGTACTGCCAGAGTTCGGTGGCGATACTTACGGTGCTGACAACTTCTTGTCACAACGCGGTAACGGCATGGCGACTTACCGTAACACCAACTTCTTTGGTCTGGTGGATGGCCTGAACTTTGCTCTGCAATACCAAGGCAAAAATGGCAGCGGTACTGAAAGCAACAATGGCCGTGATGTACAAGGTCAGAATGGCGACGGTTACGGGATGTCAGTATCTTATGACTTGGGCTGGGGCGTGAGCGCATCTGCGGCAATGGCCAGTTCTAAACGTACTGATGACCAGAATAAACTGGCATTTGGCCATGGTGACCGTGCGGATGCATACAGCGGTGGTTTGAAATATGATGCGAACAATGTTTATCTGGCCGCAACTTATGCCCAGACTTACAACTTGACTCGTTTCGGTAACTTCAATAATGACACCGACTCAGGTTTTGCTAACAAAGCACAAAACATCGAGTTAGTCGCTCAGTATCAGTTCGATTTCGGTCTGCGTCCATCCGTGGCTTACCTGCAATCTAAAGGTAAAGACCTTGGCAACGGCTATGGTGACCAGGATCTGGTGAAATATGTTGATGTCGGCGCGACTTACTACTTCAACAAAAACATGTCCACCTATGTTGATTACAAAATCAACTTGTTGGATGAAACCACCTTCACCAAAAATGCCGGTATCAACACTGATGATATCGTAGCAGTTGGTTTGGTTTACCAGTTCTAATCCTAATAACAGGATAGGTTCTGATAAAACGCGGTCATTTGGCCGCGTTTTTTTGTGCCCGCTATTGCTGATGATGATTCGCCAGAAAATTTCATTGACCGCAGGGGAGCAGAACTGATGACTATCACTGCGCTGAGTGATTTTGGTTTCTGATATTGCCATTAAATCATGGGCGTATTTTTAACCACATTGCTTTTTTTTGACCAATTTCGGCATGAAGTTTAACCAAACGAACTAGATTCTGATTTTTTTTGAATGAAACACTAGACATATCATCACGCTATAGATGATAATCCCGCTCATTGGAAGGATGGCCGAGTGGTTTAAGGCAACGGTCTTGAAAACCGTCGACTGTAACAGGTCCTAGAGTTCGAATCTCTATCCTTCCGCCAAATTACGCCGGCATAGCTCAGTTGGTAGAGCAACTGACTTGTAATCAGTAGGTCCCGAGTTCGACTCTTGGTGCCGGCACCAATTAAAAGCCCGTTATCTGAATAAGATAACGGGCTTTTTGCTTGTCGACAAATCTGAATCGGCGGCAGTTTTTACCACTGCCGCCGATTGAGTCAGCTATTGTTCGCCAACTGAGCGACCAACTGATTCACACCATCACTCATATTCGTGAATTTTGTCAGTTGCGTGCGGGTGACGACGACGAAAACCCCAATATTCTTCTCGGGGATCATCGCCATATAAGTAATAAACCCGCCACCGCCACCGGTTTTTTGCATGATGCCAGGTAACTCAGCATTGGGCGCCATATAGACCCAACCTAGCCCCAGCGCATCGGCCTTGCCGGCAACATCCATCCCTTTTAAGGACACCAGGTCACGACGTTGGAAATACAGCGCTTGTTCGCGTTTGGCCGTGCTTTTACGTGCATTGCTATTTGAGGCTAAGAATTGCTGCATCCAACGCTGCATATCTTCCGGTGTTGAATACACCCCACCGCTGCCAGCCGCAGCAATAGTGTTTTCACAGCGGCTACTGCCAACACCTATCATCAGACGGCTACATTGCTCTGCCGTGGGGGTGAGGGTGGTGTTTCGCATTCCCAAGGGGGCCGTAATTTTATCGCGCAGTAAGCTGGTATAAGGTTTACCAGAGGCGCGGGATAGCGCGTCCGCCAGCAAATCGTAAGCAAAATTGGAATAAGCCGCTTTTACCCCGGGTGGAACGGTCACCTTGGCCAGTTTGAGCCATTGCCAGCGGTTATCTTTTGTCGGCCAGGTAAACACCGGTCTCTTTTCTGGGCCTCCGGGCTGTTCGCGGGGCAGACCACTGGTGTGGCTGGCCAGATTCAGCAGAGTAATCGGCTGTTTCGTATTATATGCCGGGACTTTGGCCCCTTTTGGGGCCCATTTTTGCAAGGGATCGGTTAATTTTACCGTGCCGTCCTCGGCCAGTTTCACCATCATTTCGCTGGTCATGAGCTTGGTAATCGAGGCAATGCGGATCAATGAGTCTGGCCGTGGGCGCAGATTGTTACCGGGTTTGGTTTCCCCAAAACTGCGGTTGACCACTTGATTGTTATCAATAACCACCAGCGCCATCCCCATGGCACCGCTGTTATAGAAGATATGTTCAGCATATTGATCAACAACTTGTGATGTCAAAAGCTCGGTGTTGGCATGGCTGTGCAAGGGAAGAGCGAAGAGAGCAGCGGCCAGCAGCGGGGCGGGAAAATGTTTCAACAATCTTTTGTCCATATTCAAAAAGCAAAATTAGTGGTCGTGGATTTATAGTAATCGGATATTTGTATAAAACATGCTGAAATTTTCAGGCTGACAAATAATTTACATTGGCTTCATTCTCTACTTATTGGCCAAATCACTCAGTATCACCGCAATAATTCACTTAACTGCATGGTGCGAGAGAGTTGTCGCCAAGATGCACAGGGATTCTCGCGAACATAGCCAATATCCTGTCGCGGATGAGTTTAGCGCCATAACATGACTGAAAGGAGAGGGGGGAACAGTAGAATCTTAAAGATATTCAGAGAAATAAAAAAACCGCAGCAGCTCAGGGCCGATGCGGTTTGGGGCGACAGTCGGGATTAATTAGCTTTCAGTGACCGGCTTAGGAATCACATTCGATGATTCCTTCATGCCAAGCGGGTTATTACCCCAGCACTGCTCATACTTCCAGCCCGTGAGTTCTTCTGCTACTACTCGGGCATGGGCTGGGATATCTGCCATAGCCCCGCCATTTTTTATCCGATCAATTTCTTCTAGCAGAATTTTGTGATTTTTACGATCCAGTTTCATTTGTGTGGTGTAGTAAATCGCCACCAGCGCCAGTGAGATAACCCCGATTGCAAATACGCCGACAATGGCTTGCACCGCGACTTCAGGCTGGCTGGACTGCCCGGAAACAAAGCCAAAGCGGCTTAGTGTCCAGCCCATGGCGAAAACAATAATCGAACGCACCATTTTACCGGCAAAAGTCATGGCGCCGGCATAGATCCCTTCGCGACGACGACCCGTCAATACTTCGTCCACATCTGCCAGGAAGGTATAGACCGTCCAGGGAATGTAGTAGATGCCGCCAGTGCTTAAACCAAAAACAGCGGTGATGCAGAACAACACAATTACTGTCGTGGTTTGAGACCAGCCAGTAAAGTAAAGCGCGGCATAGGCAATCACACTGACAATGACCACTTGCAGGGCAATACGGAATGGGCGAGCAAAGCCCATTTTGACGCAAATACCGATAAAGATAGCCGTAGAAATCAACTGCATGATTGAACTGAAACTATTGAGCTGAGAAACCAGTGCAGCATCTTGGCCCAGTCCAAAGATAATAAAATATGTGAATGCAGATGCGAACAGCCATTCAGCACCAAACCCAAACAGGTACATACCCAGATGTTTGCGGAAAATACGTAGATGGAAAGTGGACACCATATCCACATACAGTTTTTTTAGGGCTTGGCCTAAGCTGCTGGTGGTTTCCCTGACCACTTCGCTGGCTGGGCGCTCCCAGGATGAGCTGTAAAGCCAGATCATGGCGCAGCACATAATTAAACCGTAGGCGATACCGGTATAGAGGAATGGGGTCGCGGAATCTTTACCATAAATAGCAATGAACTGGCCGGGAATAAAGGCGGCCAGGAAGTTAGCCACTTTGCCGAAAATAGCTTTAGAACCGGTCAATTTCGAGCGTTTGGCAAAATCCGTGGTCATCTCGGTCGCCAGTGTTTCATATGGCACCATGATGGAGGTGTAAATCAATTCAAACAGTGCGTAGGTCAGCAAGTAGTACCAAAAACCAAACCCGCTCATCCATAGCATTGGATAGACCAATACCAGTGGAATACCCAGCAAGATAAAGAAGCGACGGCGACCAAAGATGCGGCCAAGTCGAGTATTGTAAAAGTTATCAGTGATATAACCCATTACCGGGTTACTGATGGCATCAAGAATACTGGCGATTGAAAAGATAGTGGCCGCTTCGACGACAGACAGTCCGCAAAAGGTGGTGTAGAAATACATCAGCCAGGCGCCGCTGATAGCCAGCGCTCCGCTCCCGAGTAAATTGGCGCTCCCATACGCCAACGTATGTCGTGTTGTTATAACTTTACTCATTTTTACCGCCACCTCAAATTAAAACAATGTTTCATTAATAATGGATAATCGTTTTACTTATAAAGGTGCGGCGCTCTTAAAAATGAGCGTTTGATCACGAAAAAGGGTTTTGCGACCGAAAAAGGCGCGTATTACAGTAAAAATTGATATAAATCAAAATAGTGTTGGGTGGTGATTTAGGCTAAAAAACAAAATATCCATAAGAATGTGAATGAGTGATAATGCCTGTTTATGGCAATAATGACCGTGATAAGTGTGGCAAGATTTTAATCAGTCACCTGAAATTCATCATCAACATGCAGTTTTATTGTTCGCATAGCTTGTTCACAGGGTGAAAGTATTCATATTAGGCAAGTGTGGACTGTTACGGGCATAGCCCATGAATGTATTCTGGCTGCAAGAGTGGCTGGCTGTGAAGGATGTAAAATGGCGAAGAAAAACCCTTATTATGATGCCAGTAAGCCACACCATACAGAGTTTGGATTCCAGAATCTGGAGCCTGTTGTTCACCATCCTCAGGACTTAAAACGCTGGCGTGAAGAGCGAAAGCGCCTGTCATTGCCCAAACCTCCGCAGCAGGGGTATGCCCAGTTTGTCACTGACTGGTGGCAATCAGCAGATTTTAGTGGTCAGCAAGATGCATTGTGGTGGTTAGGTCACGCCTCATTATTATTGCGAGTTAGTGGCAAAACCGTTCTGTTTGATCCCGTGTTGTCCAGCCGTGCTTCGCCTCTCAACTTTTACGGGCCAGCTCGCAGAACACCAGTACCCGCCAAAGTAAATGAATTGCCGCATATTGATGTTGTTGTGATTTCTCATAATCATTATGACCATTTGGATGTCACGACGGTCACTCAGTTATTACGCCGTTTCCCCGAAGTGATCTTTTTGGCTCCTTTGGGGCTGAAAAGTTGGTTTTTGCATCATGGTGCTCGCCATGTTCACGAATTGGATTGGTGGGATAAACATCTTGCTGCGGAATTTGAGTTTCATTGTGTGCCCGCACGTCATTGGAGCATGCGCACACCTTGGGATCGCAACCAAAGTTTGTGGTCAGGCTGGGTGGTTAAGCGCGATGCAATTAATTTTTACTTTACAGGTGACACGGGGTATTGCCCGCAATTGTTGACCATTGGTGAAAGATTGGGGCCATTTAACTATGCGGCCTTGCCGATTGGTGCTTATGCCCCTCGGTGGTTTATGAATGCGCAGCATATGGACCCCCAGCAATCGGTACAGTTATTTCAACAATTACAGCAACCTGTGACGGTGCCTATTCACTGGGGGGTGTTTGAATTGGCCGATGAGTCATTGGATGAGCCGCCGCAACAACTGAAGCTGGCCTTAATGGAGGCTGGGTTAGCACAGGACAATTTTGCACCGCTTAAAATTGGTGCCAGGATATTGCTTGGGTAGTGCGTTTCAGCGGGTTGAAGCTAACCCGCTGAAACGCAAGGATAGTATTGAAGTATTGAGCTAAATTCTGAATTGGTTCACAGCACTGGTCAAATCAGCTGCTTGGGCTTGTAATGCTGCTGAGGCTGCGGTTGATTCCTGAACCAGCGCGGCATTTTGCTGCACCATGGTGTCCAATTGCGTTACTGCGCTATTGATCTCATGGATACCACGCATTTGTTCATCTGCGGCGTTAGTGATTTCAGACATAATTGTCGTGACATCAGACACGCTGCCCACAATCTCGGTCATGGTATTACTGGCTTGTCGCACTTGGCCGGAACCCGATGCGACACTGCTGACGGTCGAGTCAATCAGTGTTTTAATCTCTTTTGCTGCTTGTGCGCTGCGTTGCGCCAATGTACGAACTTCCCCCGCGACTACCGCAAAGCCCCGGCCTTGTTCACCGGCACGCGCCGCTTCTACTGCCGCGTTCAGTGCCAGAATATTGGTCTGGAAAGCAATGCCATCAATAACACTGGTGATATCACCGATTTTGCCCGAGGCCGCCTCAATGGATTCCATGGTCGTGATAACTTTGGCGATAACCTCGCCACCACGGGAAGCATCATTAGCCGCTGATAACACTGCAATATTAGCTTGTCTGGCGGCACTGGCAGATTGCGCCACGGTTGCTGAGATTTGCTCTAATGCCGCAGAGGTTTGTTGCAAACTGGCGGCGGCTGACTCTGTTCTGCCAGACAAATCCTGATTACCTGCTGCAATTTCATTAGCGGCAATGCTGACAGATTCACTGGTATTGCGGATCTGCGCCATGACGCCACTGAGTTTGTCGGCAAAATTATTGAATGAAAGGGCTATTTTAGCCACTTCATCACGCCCCTCGACCGGCAAGCGCTGGGTTAAATCTTCAGTGCCCGAACTGATGGCATCCATGGCTTTGTGTACATGGGTCAGCGGGGTCAAAGCACGTTTGGTAATAAGGCTAATAATCACAACTGCAATTAAAATAATGACGATTAGAGTGACCAGAGATGTGGTGAGCAATGACCGCATACCCGCAGTGGCATGGGCTTTATCGAGTGCAACAACGGTAAACCACTGAGTGCCGGGTACTGCTTGTGCAAATAATAGCTTATTGCTACCCCCAATCTCAGCGGTGGTAGGGGAGGTTGCGGTTAACAGCGCTTTAAGATCTAGCGTTGGGGCAATCTCACTCAATGGTTTTAGGGTTAGCTGGGCATCGGGATGCGCAATAATTGTGCCATCAGTATCAATCAACATGCCGAAACTATCATCCGTTGGGTGAATGGATTTCACGTTTGCAATCACGCTGTCCATGGTGACATCGGCTGCTAATACCCCTTTCACACTGCCATCCTGAATGATAGGCAATGCAAAGGTCACAACTAATTGATTAGTGCCAGCATCAATATAAGGGGGAGTCACGACAGGGCTACCCGCTTTCACTGCTTGCAAATACCACGGGCGTCCTGTGGGATCATAACCGGCAGGAATACCCTCCGGATTAGAAAAGGTGGCCGTCTTATTCGCGTAACCGATATAAACATTAATGAAGTTACCGGCAGCAGCCACTTGCCGTAAGGCGGCAATAGGATCTGCTGTGAGTGCGCTTTCTTTCAGCGACACGATCATTTGTGTTTTCATTGCCACCCAGTCTGCAATTCCAACCCCATGGCTGGCGGTGACCGCTTTCAAGGTGTTATCGATAGCACTACTGTTGTATTTGTTGGCAACGGAATAATTAAAGTAAGTATTAATGGCAAGGGAACCCGCCACGATGATGATACAGGCAGCCAAGATACGTGAACGAATGGAGTCAAGCATAGAGCGTCCTAAATGGAAGGGGGGCATGATTTAAGTAACGGCTTGGCATAGGGAAACTTGAGCTGAATCACAGTAACAAAGTGTGATTTATGCACCAATGTTAATTCTTTTTTATGTGATGGTGAGGTGGTCAGGGGATGTTTGATGTGGTCATGTTCAATAAAAACAGATAGTTGTTTATTTCATCATGACAAAGTGTAATGCCCAATATGAAACTAAAGTTGAAAAAAATAGTGATATTTAAAGTGTAAAATTTATATCAAAAAAGATAAAAGGAACATCGAAGCTTTGATTTCTTATTATTGCGTCAGTCACATGAGAAATAATAAAACTCAGGTCAATGTTCCCAAATACCCAGTTAAAACCCACTCACCAACCATTGGTCGGCTTCATCAAACATCTCTTCCACCAAACGATTGAGCACAGATTTCTCTTGTTTAGTTGCATCGGTATTAATGCCATTCGCTTGCATCGGTTTGACCTTAACTTCGGCATCTGGAAACACCTGATGTACGCGTTTAGTCAATTCTGCTTTAATCATTTCATTAGCATTCGTCAGGCCGGCGACATTCCGTTTGTCATAAATTAATTCAACTCGCATGGCTTCTTTCCTAAGTAAAAAGTACTGTATTAATATACAGTCATGTTTAGCATAAAACAACCCGATTTTGGCCATTTAACCGCGAAATACGGCTTTTTTATTGTTGTAATGATACAAAAAATAACCGCCAGTGATTTAATTGATAATCACTGGCGGTTATTTTTATATGAAATTTTATCTGCTTGTTTATACACGTGATTTATATTTTGTATCGCTGTGGTACAACCTTAAGAATACATGTACGTGGCTAATCAATCTCTAACCAACGCGCATCTACCACGACTCCCAGTATTTTGCAGTTCCCATTTAGCTCAATTAAACGATAGGCTGGGTTCAATGGTTTCAAATACTTAACGCCGGCATCGACAATCAGTTTTTTAAAAGTTGCTTCGTTATCATCCGTCAATTTGGCGACAACAAAATTGCCCGGCATCGGTTCTTTTTCCGGATCGACCAGAATAATCATGCCTTCTGGAAAACTGATCCCTGAGGGGGAAGTCATGGAATCGCCTTTGACACTCAACCAAAATGCATTGTCATGCGCATTTTTGGTCGACTCCGGCCAAATTTCAATATCACGCAGAGTGTAAGGCTCTATGGCTTCATACCAATTACCCGCACTTATCCAACTGATTAGTGGGTAACTATTGGCGACAGATCCCACCGGTTTATCATTGAATCTGGTCGTGGTTGAGATAGACAAACTTTCGGCCATTTTGGCCAATTCTTTTGCCAAAGAGGGGCTAAAGCTGCTGATGGGTTCATTTAGCACTTTAGCAAAAGCCGCAGCATTGGTCACATTGAGCGGGTTTATACCATTTAGGAATTGGTTAACCGCACTTTGGCCGACCCCCAATTCATGCGCAACAGACTCCTGGGATATACCCAGTGCTTTTTTCTTGGCATTAAACAGCTCTTTCAGCCGCTTAGCGTCGTCTAACTGTTCTGGCGTCAATGGCTTCTTTTTCATGAATCAATTTTATTACCGTTAGCAATAATATCCAATCACCTGCGGTATTGACTATAAAATCACTTGCGGTAATAATCAATCAAAATATATAAGAGAAACGCATGGGTTCGCACCTGCAATACGCCCTGTCAGCAGTGTCAGAGGCACACGCGGCATGAGTTGCTCTGGTTATCACAAGAAGACGGCGGCCAGACTTTTCTGCGGTTTCCGTTGTTGAGCAATCGATAGGCTGAGGTGTCATCAGATGACCCCCGCCTTTTGTGGAGTAGTCATATATGAGTTCAATACACAGCACTGACGGCGGCAACCACAGCCAGAAGAACCAAAGCATGAGAGACATTCAATTAGTCTTAGCGCGCTGGGGCGTATGGGCGAGATGCAGTTCGGGGCTGGATTATTCATCAATTGCCGCGGGGTTCAAAGGACTCTTGCCAGATACCTCTAAAAGTAAGGCGTCCTGCTGTGACGATGATGGTTTAGTGGTGGATGGGTGTGTGGCGCGATTAAAACAGTATCGGCCTGATGAGTATGAATTAATTATTCGTCATTATGTGCTGAATCAATCAAAGCGCGCCATTGCGCGTCAGCAAAAAAGAGATGAAAGGTTGGTCAGGATTCGTATTCAAATGGCTGAAGGTTTTATTGACGGTTGCCTGGCAATGTTGAATGTAAAATTAGAAATGGATCCACTTATAGAACATTTACATATTTATGAAAAAACATTAACGCGGTCCGCAAAAAGTGTATTAGTCTGACATCATTGGTTAGTAAGAAACTGATTGAATAACAGGAAAGCCCCGCATTGTCGGGGCTTTCCTGTTTCTATGGGTCATACACGTCAGTGAATCGGAGAGGGAGGTCATAAATGAATGAACAAAGTCAGCTTCCATATTGGTGGGCTGGGTCACTGGCATTATTCTCAGCTCTGAGTTTACAGGATTATATCTTTATTCTCGGTACTGTGATTAGCGTGATTTTCACTGTCAAAACCTATTATGTCAATTTACGAGAAAAAGACGCAATAATTAAAGAAGAGAAACGTAGAACCGAAATATTACGAGATTTCTTGCGGAATAAAACAGCTGAAAATACTCCAGCTGCTATTGCGATATGTAATGACGCATTGCGCAACGTGATTTACAGCCAGTCAAAAAATGGGTAGACAGTGCTGTGCAAGTGCCGCCGCTGATGAAAACCACGGAGGGCCAATGAATCGACAAGCCATCATTATGGTATTGCTGATGCTATTGCTTCTGGGGGGCGGAAAATAGTTATCGTCACAGCGCCAAACAGAAGAAAGAACACGCCTTTCCCCAACCCCTCGTTAGTCCTCTCATTTCATGCTAAATTTACCTATCTCAAGCCATAGCATCGTTTCAGGTACCAGTATGTTTACATATCAAGAAATATCCTCACTGAACGAATTGGAATTGATCGTCTATAACTACATCATAAAAAACACGGACAAAGTGACGTACATGACCATCAGGGAACTGGCGGATGCTGCAGGCGTTTCTACCACCACGGTTTTACGTTTCTGCAAGAAAATGAATTGTGATGGCTATTCTGAATTCCGGGTTCGTTTTAAACTCTATTTAGAACATGACGAAAAGCCGCTGGTCAGTTTTGGAATTAGTGAAATAATTAACTATTTTAAAAGTATTAATAATAGCGAGTTTGATGAGTTACTGGATAATGTTGCGACGCAAATAGCAGATACGCGTAGAATTATTTTTGTCGGAATAGGAACCTCTGGCGCATTAGGGAAATACAGTGCGCGTTTCTTTTCTAACATAGGGAAATACAGTACATATATTGATGACCCTTATTACCCTATCAATAGTGATATGTATCAAGATGCTATCGCAATTATCTTTTCAGTGTCGGGTGAAACCGAAGAGATTATCCGTATTGCTAACCAGTTCAGCATACAAAACTGTAAAATCATTAGCATCACCAATAGTGACAATTCAACTCTGGCCAAGATGGCTGACTTGAATATATCCTACCATATGCCGCCTATTGTATTGGAAGGCCAATATAATATTACTACCCAGATCCCAGTGCTATATATTATTGAAACTATCGGTAAAAAACTCCCACGATTAATTAATAAAAACACCCAATAAAACAGGGTGTTTTTTGCATGTTACATATACCAAGTCACGGTTTTTGTTATATCGTGACTTCATATTTCTTTTTGTTAAACTTTAGTCTCAATCGACCAAAATATTAATAATAAGCCGATAACACTCTGTTTATCTTATACTCAGCGTTCGTGACAGGAGACTAATAATGGCAATTGATTACGCATTGACCGCCCAAGAAATTATTAAGTATATTGGTGGCGATAATAATGTGATTACCGTCACACATTGTGCGACGCGTTTACGTTTTATATTGAAAGATAATAAAGCTGTCGATAAAGAAAAATTAAACCGTGTTAAAGGCGTTATTACCGTTATTGAAGCGGGTGGGCAAATGCAAGTGGTTATCGGCAACCACGTCGGTGATGCCTATATGCATGTCACGAACCTGATTAATATCGATGAAAATACGCAGGTTGCAGCACCGAAAGTCGGTATTGTTAGCCGTTTGATGGATATTATCTCCAGTATTTTTGCTCCTTTTCTTTATCCACTGGCTGCATGCGGTATTTTACAGGGGATTATTTCTTTCCTCGCCGCAATTGGTTGGATGGATGCCGCCAGTGGCACTTATCGAATTCTAAACTTTGTCTCTTGGACGGGGTTTACCTTCTTGCCAGTGATGGTAGCTTTTACCGCCGCCAAGAAATTCAATGTTAACCCTTTCAGCGCTGTTATTACTGCCTGCGCACTAATTAGTCCTGATTATATGAACATGCTGACAGCTAACAAAATCGTCACTGTTAACTCAGCAGATCCTGCCGTTCAGCAATTGATGCGTGAAGCCCTGGATAACCCACAAGTTACCCATATTTTGAATACCATTGCTGGCATTCCTTTGTCATCGCCCACCTTGGATTTCTTCGGTATTCCCGTGCAATACCTGAGCTACACCGCCTCGGTTATTCCGATCATTTTAATGGTCTGGGCGATGTCTTACGTGCAGCGCTTTTGTGAAAAAGTGTTGCCAATGGTGGTGCGTAATTTATTTACCCCGATGTTCTGTATTGCCATTATGGTGCCATTAACTCTGCTGGTATTTGGCCCTGTGGGTAATTTGATAGGAGGCGCCATTGGGGGTGTTTACAACACGCTTTATAACCTCAGCCCAGCAATAGCAGGGTTTATGGTGGGAGCATTTTGGCAGCCATTGGTCACATTGGGTGTCCATTGGGGTATCACTCCGGTCACTGTTGGCAACTATGCCACACTGGGTTATGACACCTTTACGGGTTTGCAAGCTTCCGCAGTTTTTGCCATGGCCGGAACTATGTTTGGCGTTTATTTAAAAACACGCAATCGTGAAATGAAAGGAATTTCCTTATCAGCAGGCATTACCGCTTTATTCGGTATTACCGAACCGGCTATTTACGGTGTGGCGTTACGATTGAAAAAACCGTTCTTGTGCAGTTGTGCTGCTGGCGGGATTGGCGGAGCTATCGCCGGAACTTTTAATGCTGTGTCTTGGAGTTATTGCTTACCTGGAATTGCAGTATTACCGGTCTTTTTCAAAGAAGGCCATATGGCACAGTTCTTGGGATTCCTACTGTCAATTACTGTCGCTTTCGTTTTGGGGGCGGTTTTCACTTGGTTAGTTGGGTTTACTGATGAGCCAGAGAATGCTGATCAAGTCAGTCGTGCGAAAGCATCAGAAGCACCAATTGCTCAGGCGCAAATGAATCAAGGCTAAAATATTGAATGTTCGGGCGGGCTAATCACTCGCCATTAATTTTTATTTTTCAGGGCGAACAATTGCCCAAAGTATTGAGGGAGAGAATGATGAGCCACAAACAATTACCGAAAGATTTTTTATGGGGCGGTGCTGTTGCCGCACATCAGGTTGAAGGCGGCTGGGATAAAGGTGGCAAAGGCGTAAGTATTGCCGATGTTTTGTCTGGCGGCGCTCACGGTGTTGACCGAGTCATGACTGATGGCGTACAAGAGGGTTATCGCTATCCAAACCATGAAGCGGTTGATTTTTATAGCCATTATAAAGAAGACATCGCGCTGTTTGCTGAGATGGGCTTCAAATGCTTCCGTACTTCTATTGCCTGGACACGTATTTTCCCGAAGGGTGATGAACAGCAACCGAATGAAGCGGGTCTGCAATTTTACGATGACATGTTTGATGAGTTGCTGAAATACGGTATCGAGCCGGTCATTACGCTATCTCATTTCGAAATGCCGTGGCATTTAGTTAAAGAATATGGCGGCTGGAAAAATCGGAAAGTGGTCGACTTCTTCGTGAGATTCAGTGAAGTGGTCATGGAGCGCTACAAAAGCAAAGTCAAATATTGGATGACATTCAACGAGATCAATAACCAGCGTAACTGGAAATATCCACTATTTGGATATTGCTGTTCTGGTGTTGTCTTCACTGAGCAAGAAAATCCTGAAGAAACAATGTATCAGGTTCTGCATCACCAGTTTGTGGCCAGCGCTAAAGTAGTTAAATTGGGCCATGCTATTAATCCAGAGTTCAAAATTGGCTGCATGGTCGCGATGGTGCCACTGTACCCATTCTCTTGCCATCCTGATGACATGATGTATTCGGTGGAGGCTATGCGTGAGCGCTATCTATTCGGTGACGTTCACATGCGTGGTTACTATCCTTCATATATTCTGAATGAATGGGAGCGCCGTGGCTTCACCATCAATATGGAAGAGGGTGATCTTGATATTCTGCGAGAGGGTTGCGCCGATTACATGGGCTTAAGCTATTACATGAGTAACGCGGTTTCTGCGATTAATCCAGGGAGTGGTAATTCACTTTCCGGTTTTGAGGGCAGTGTACCAAATCCACATGTTAAAGCTTCTGATTGGGGATGGCAGATTGACCCCGTCGGCTTGCGTTATTCACTGAGCGTATTATACGAGCGCTACCAGAAGCCGCTATTTATCGTTGAAAATGGTTTTGGTGCTATCGATAAAGTGGCTGATGATGGCATGGTTCATGATGATTACCGCATTGCATATCTCAAAGCCCACATTGAGCAGATGAAAAAAGCAGTGTTTGAAGATGGTGTTGACCTGATGGGATACACCCCATGGGGCTGTATCGATTGTGTATCATTCACAACCGGTGAATACAGCAAACGTTATGGCTTTATTTACGTAGATAAAAACGATGACGGCACCGGCACCATGGCGCGTTCGCGTAAATTAAGTTTTGACTGGTATAAGAACGTGATCAGCAGCAATGGTGAAGTGCTCTAATTCCTTGATAAACCTGCTAACTTGGAAAGGCCGTTTAATACCGGCTTTTCCTATCACTGATTCCTTTATATCCCCCTAACGCAGTTAGTTACATTTTTCATTAATGAAAAAATACTTTGAATTTAACCTGTTACAATAATTCTCTCATCCTGTAGGAAGTGACTGACATATCCTTAAAAAAAGCTGAGTTATTATTTTGCTCTGGTAGCAATAGCATATTTTATATGGCTATTCGTCAGGGATAATTTGGTTTTTTGCTTAATAGGGATAAGAAATGAAAGGAAAGTTATTGTTAGCTGCAATGTTGGCAGCGAGTTTTTCAGCTAGTGCAGCAGAACATGCTCACTGGGGATATGAGGGGCAGGAAGACCCAGCACATTGGGGAAAACTCTCCCCGGATTTCTCACTTTGTGAAACGGGTAAAAATCAGTCACCGGTCAATATTCATAGCGCATTGAAAACCCATCATGGTCAATTGGCATTAAATTTCCAGCAAGGTAAGCAACAAATCGTCAATAATGGTCATACGATTCAGATTAATGCTAGCGCGGGTAATACGTTAAAGCTGGATGGCGATACATTTATATTGCAACAGTTCCACTTTCACTCCCCCAGTGAAAATGAGATTGATGGTAAACAGTTCCCCTTGGAAGCCCACTTTGTTTATAAAGATAAAGAGGGTGAACTGGTAGTATTGGCACTGATGTTCCAGCAGGGGAAAACTAATACACAACTGGCATTGGCATGGCAGCAAATGCCAACGGCGATTGATCAGATGGCAATACTAAGTCGCCCTTTGGACATCAACGCGTTGCTACCAAAGCAGTTTAACTTCTACCGTTTTAGTGGTTCACTTACCACGCCACCTTGCTCTGAAGGGGTAACCTGGTTGGTACTTGATCAGCCAGTCAGTGCTTCCGCCGAGCAAATCAATCAATTCCATTCTGTTATTCATCACAATAATAATCGACCAATACAGCCGCTTAATGGCCGCGTTATCGTTGATTAATATTTTGCATAATTCTCACCACTCTGTTTATTGAGGGCGGTGAGTCACATTATCAAATATGTTTATAACTGAGGGAATGGCGAAAAGGCCTGTAACTATAATATTCCACTTTGGAAAATACTTTTTCCCGGTTCTATTTTGATAAATTCCTGATCTTGAAAATTATTAACATTCGTGTATCAATAAAAAGACAATGTTATACCGCAATACTTCATAACATTGTCCATGGTACCATTATTATTTAATGGCCAGTAGTTATCTGAATGAATATTTAATATGTCAGTTAGACAGCTTTCTAACTCGGACACTTATATTCAGGCTGGAATAGCTTCAATTATTGATACGTAGCTTCCAGTATCAATAATACGATTAAGTTTTAAATCTGCACTAGCCAACAGTGTTTTTAGCTCATCCTTTGTCCGTGCTTGCCCTCCGTCAAAACTTCCGAGCAAGAGAAGGTCTAGCTCCTTTCCTCCCTGCCAGGTATCTTCTCTGGATATCACCGGTTCTAAGATAAGTATTTTTGCATTTGGCCGCATTGCATTACGGCAACTGCGCAGTATCTGACTTGCTTGTTCTTCCGGCCAATCCATCGTGATGTATTTTAATAAATAAAAATCAGCTGCTGGGCAGCTTTCAAAGAAATTACCCGTCTGGGTTTCCCAGCGAGAATCATCCCCCAACTCACCAAGACGGTTATTTGCCAAAACGGCGGGGCGGTCGAACAAAATACCATGCAGTGTTGGATTATGTTGTAAAACTTTCAGTAGCAATCCACCGAATCCCCCCGCAATATCAACCACTGTGGCATGTTCAGGGAAATCATAACTGCGCACCAAAAAGTCATTTTCCACCGAAGACATGGACGACATGCCAGTATGGAAATCACTTTCTGACTTGGGAATATTCTCTTGCGACCAGTACTCATAAAAAGACATTCCGAATGCCTGTTTAAAAGCTGATTCGCCCCGTAGATTTTCGACAAGATTGCCTAACGGAAGCCAGAATGTTTTATCGGTTAACATCAATACTGCCGGGCGAAGTGAATTATGAATATCTGAGCGAAGGAATTGTGCTGCCGGGTTAAGGGAAAATCGGCCATCTTCCGACTCTTCAAATATATTTCGAGACGCCAGCATGCGCAATACTCGATTTAACAGACGCCAATCAGCTCCCACCGCCTTCCCAAGTTCCTCTGCTGTTTTCGCACCTGTTGTCAGATGGTCCGCGACCCCTAAAATTGCTGCAGCCCGCAATGAGGCTTGAAAAGTAAAGCCCATCGCCTGCTCCAATAAATATAATGCCGCAGTTTCATTTTCATTCTTAAGTTGATTATTATTGCCCATGATAATAACGCCCTCTGATAATTGATGTGATTATATATAATTGTAATGAATGCAAGTGCAACTACATTCATCAGCATGATGAATATATCCATAGAAATGTAGTTCACGTAATTGAATTATTGCAAATGGCGTACGGCGTTAATTATGGGGGTGGAGTAAGGAAGTGATGGCAATACAATGAAAATACTAGGCTTTAATGATTAATTATATTTATGTTTCATGAAAATATTTGTAATTAAAAATAATGATTCTGACTTTTGGGTTGAATCGCGACTTTTGTCATTCTCGATTTATGGCTGTGTCAGTTTGTTGGAATGTATCCGGTGCGATGACTATTTGAGTTGGCAACACAAAGCCGCCAGTTGCGAAATAGCATCGGCCAGCTTTGTGCGAGGAATGGACATACACGCTCTGCTATGTCATAGCCCGCCACTCTTTTTTAAGCAGGGCGTAGACGAAAGTATTGTCATATTTTTCCTCGCCATCTTCCATTGCAAACGAGACAAATTCCATGAAGCAGCCTTCCTGACGCATATGAAGACGGGCACAAAGTTTCTGCGACGCCAAGTTGTAGTCTTCAACATAGGCATATAGGCGTCTGGCTTCTTTTTCAGTAAACAAATAATCAAACAGTGCGGCGACAGATTCTGTAGCAAAACCCTGGCCTTCATAACGCTGGTTAAAGTGCCAGCCCACACTCCAAGTATTCCGGTCTGGTTCTTCACTGTTATCAGCAAAAAGATGGCCAATAAGCCCGTCATTTTCTTTAATACAGACTGCGAACTGACTGATATCTAGAGCTCGTTTGTTAACCTCTTCTTTTGCCTCTGCGAATGAACTAAGTTTCTCATCCTGAAAACAGGGTGTGCGGGGCGAAGACAGGTAGTCGAAAAGCGCAGATGCGTCTTTATCGTTGAATGCGCGAATAATAAGTCGCGGTGTAGTGGCTACGATCATGAAAACCTCATATTGCCTAGTCGATATTTTTGTATTCTAAAGTAAAATCCGCTCAGCTATGGCTCCAACCTGACCTGGTCCCCAATTTTTTAACTCCCCGGAATACTAGTTATGACCGCCTCTGGCACTAAACTCCCACAAAATATCGGGGAGCAATGAGCGAGATGCGGACTAAACGACTCAAATAGCTGACTGTTATTGAGTTCAATCTGCAGTCGTGCGGATGGCATGACGCAAATAATTAAATTCGCGGCTCATTTTCATATTCCCTTCACAAAGGGATTGTTTGCAGCTCGGACGTTAGCGTCAATCTCCCAGCTTTGATAAAACGGCTCAGTCTCAGAGTTTAGCAGTTCGATTACCAGACTCAGGTCATCGCCATTCTGATACTGGCGGGCCAGATGGCGGGCGCGGTTGTTTTGAAGACCCAACAAGATGCGCAAGCGATGATTTTCGATCATTAGCGGCTCAGTTGCACGTCGAACATCGCCCGACGCCTTAGCTTTTGCAAAAACAGCGTTCATGTACGTCATATAAACCGCGAAGGCGGCAACGATGCCAAAAATCCATAACAGATAGACTGGGATAAACATGTTTTTTCCTTAGTGAGTAAATATCATCATTGCAAAAATAGCGCTTGGCCTCGCTATCGCTAGCCGCAGGGGCGAGGTCAATTCATAATGCCAGTTCCTGGCACTACGCTGGTTTTCAGATCTGATGGAGCGCAGAGTTCAACAGGTATCAGTGTAAGTATGAACTAATACCAAAAATCATAAAAAGCTATTCGTTACGAATTTTACGCACTATTGTGATAAGAGTTGGTTGTGCAGTAGCGCTTATCCAGTCAAATAAACCCCGCTTCGGTTCGGTGAGGTTTGTTTTTTCTAGCTTTAAATCATTACTTAATTCCCCTAAGAAAATTCCTACACATTCTGACCTTGAATCTTATTTTTAAATTTTGAACAAACTTTATAATGCTCAATTCAAAGCAATTGAATGAGTATCAATAAATTATTATGTGACTTGCAAAATTAGCTCGTTTTGACTCAACATCATTGAGCAATATTCGGATATTGAAATGAATAATCAATTAATTAAAGTAGTAATGTTTTTTTCTGTTCTCTTTAGCTCAACTATTGCAGTTGCTGAGACGCCGACTACTGAATTAAAAGTTATCGGTAAGCTGTCTGTACCAACGTGTATAGTCAATTCGCCAGACGGCGGGGTTTATGATTTTGGTAAAGTCAGTTCAATCAAAATATCAAGTACTAGCATAAATTCACTTGGTTCAATGACGAAAACATGGGCAGTAGCATGCGATGCCACAACCTATTTGACCGTTAAAACGGTAGATAACCGTTTTGCGTCTGTTTTCCCTGCAAGTACTAGTACCTATGGTTTAGGCGGGGTGAATGGCACAGGAAAAATAGGTTCTTTTTCTGTGACTATGCAGAATGCCACGGTCGATGGTGTATCAGCTAAAGTGTTTAATACTACGACAAATACTTTTACGGCAGTCAATGAGTCAATGTTATTTAATAATAACAGTGTGCATGGCTGGGCGTCTGCTAATAATGTGCAAATGACTGGAAAAGTATTTACCGCTGATATGGCTGTTAATGCACTCCTGAGTTCAGTTTCTCTGATGAACGGCCCAATAACGGAAGATACTGAAATTGATGGTTCTATGACTATGAATTTTGCTTTTGGAATATAAATAGTTTTGGGTACGCAGTATTGTATGATTCAGTTAATTACTGGGTCTTTTTGCTTTTCTACATTCGCATGGGTCTGGGTTGGTTAATCCAATCGTTGTGAAACAGTGCTCAGGTGAATGTGGCAAGCTAATAATCTATTACTCGTGATGAAAAGGGCATAGAATGATTATTCCTCTGAATTGGAGGTTTTATGCTCAAGAAAATTTTAAACAGTAAGCTAGCAGGTTATATCGTAGGAATACTGATTGCGGTTGGCCTTGGTGAAAGTTTTATCGTGACTCGCGAAGAAGCTGAAAAATTCGCTAAGTAATTCTGTAATCAAGTTTTAGGCTCACTCTGGTGGGCCTTTTCTGTTTTAGCTCACCAGTAACCCAATCAACTCCACACACATTACTCCGCATGAGTGGCTGCTCAGATAAAAGAACAGCAGGCGCGAACGCAGATACTAAAGGACTACCTACAGGGTAAACCTATTATTAGTGTTTTATTAGTACACCTTTATTGTCAAATAAGAACAATCCTTGTGAACCATTCGCATTTTGGCACAAAACGGCATCAGCATTTGTATCGTCGGTAATGCCCTGACAGGCCATGTTACTTACATAGGGTCTTATTTGGCACTTGAGCGTCTTTCCGTCCTGCAAGATAAGAAAACCTTTACTAAGTTGATCCGGCGTAAGAGCAGGGCAATCTCCATCTCCCCAGTTGACCCCCTTATGTTTCGGAGAAGTTGAACATCCTTGTAAAAGCATCATGCTAATAGTCAAAAATATAAAAACTATTTTATTCACTTTTATCGCTTCCTATTTGCCAGTGATAGTCTAAAAGGCTATTTAGCTTGTTAGCCAAAATTAGCAGAGGATTAGGATGATACATCATCGATATGACAACTGCCTAATTGCTATCTGAATCAATAGTATCGGATAGTTCAAAATTAACTTTAATGAAGAGAATTAATAATGGTCCAACCAGATGGGGGACTATAAAGCTGATATACCAGGCTGGCTCTATGAGTGCTATCTGTAATGCATAACCTAAGCCACTAGCTTAATAAGCCGGTGATTTTTCATTTGAAGTATTTAGTCGAGGAGCCGAAGTTTTTGTTCTTTCTGTTGAAAGCTAACCCGCAAACCAGTCCCACCAAACCACCGACAGCCGAAAGATTGAAAAAAGTCGTTTCTCGGTATACAAGCAACTCAATAAATGAGGAGTGACCGTTCAATATGTCGACCAGAGCACCACCAATAATCATGTCTTGTATGATGTAGATTACAGGGACAACAACAGCATACGTTGCAGCTAAATAGATGGGCAGAAATAGTCGAGGCATCGTGTCAATGCGCATGAAAAAATCTCGTTAAAAGAAATACTACTTCACCTAGACATCTTAGTTGCTATTTCAGAGTTTCGGCATGGTTCAAATTCGAGGCTTTTCTCTTTGGAATAAACCCTAAAATAAGACCATCAAACTCTATTAATGTTCAAGTTACCGATTGTTGCCGAGTCGATGCCACTTGAGCTGATATTTGGATACGATACCTAGGTTAGCCGAGGTGGAAGAAGCAGCGTGACACCGTGAGAGAACGGGCCAACACCAGAGGTTACTATGTCCCCGAGAATAAAGAAGCCCTGCAGGCACAACGGCTGAACAGCACTAACTATTGATGAAACGGACTACTGTGATAAGCACAAACCGGAAGATGCCAGTAATGGCTGGACGCGGATAAGCTGGGGCAGTCGCGACATGAGAGTGAGTTCTTCGAACGGGCGCGCCGCATTTAGCGCAAGTGATTGGATCGGCAGTTATGGAGCGATTCACGAAGGAAGAGGCAGTAATATGTCTGCCTCTTTCACTGACTCTATAAATTTATTTTTTGATGGTATTTATTGGTTCAAATACTGGTTTGTTGGCATCTTTAAACTGTGCCAATGAGTATTTAGAATAATTAATGTCATTATAGCCTCGGACTAACATCACTCCGTTACTCAGGTCAGACATACTGGTCCAGACGGTATATTCGGATTCAGGTTTTGTATTGGTCGATTGACTCTCACCCATCACATCGACGGTAATATTTTTAGTCCGATCAAAGCGATTCATCACATGCGCTAAGGTATTCATTGCCTCGGCTGGAGAGTCGCCCTTAGGGGCATAAGATGAGTAGTATACTGCCCGAACAAAACGACCAACGGAGGTATCAGAAGAAGGTAGATCAGAGCTTGCGATACCGCTATCGGGTTGCGTTACCTGGATATTTCCAAGTTTAGCGGATGACCTATCCACATTGGTCAGCTGGCTATAGTTATTCAGGTTTTTCAGATGCCATGGGAAGTCAGGCCCATTAGTCATCGCGCGGGTTGGGTTATCATACACATGAAGTTTTCCATCTAGTACTTCAACAACGATGCTACCGCCTTTTTTATCATAGAAAGCGTAGTGGAGTGGCGATTTTAAATCGCCAAAGTTTTTCAACACAGGTGACCAAAAATAACCACTTTCTACCGCTTTCTTAACTTCTTCAACCGTGGAGAAGCTGGCTAATGCCCATTCACCTATGGCTGTAACCGGAATGGCTTTATCGTAATATTTTTTATCTGGAGTATTTAAGTTTGCCTCCTGCACCATATTAGCGCTAAATGATAATCCACCGCTATTCAGCCCCTGGAAAATATTATGGTCATCACCGTCAAAATATATTTCTGTGCTGATAGCTAGAATCTCATATTTTGCATCATAATTAATACCATTCTTTCCGTCTGGGGCTTTCTTTTGAAAATGGGTATTCTTAGGATAATAGGTTATCCAGGAAGGGAGATCTGCGGCAAGCTCCAGTGTTCTACCATGGTATATATTATTCTGCTTATCTGTAATCGCTAAACTAGAACATGCAGCACTGGATAATGAGGTTACTAATAATGCTGATAACATACAATTCAATATTTTATTAAACTTCATTTCACATCCTCTCAATTATTGGATAGCAATTTTCACTTTTAGTATGAATATAACCGTTGGCCACCAGAGTGTCAGCCGCACCACGACATTTTTACTTTCGACTATCTTTCAGCATAGTATAAGTGCCTCGGTAATGACGCGAAATTTGCTGATTTAGTGGCTTGTTGCAAATAATTAGAGTTGATGATTTCACTCATTGATGGGTAAGGTAATTGGGGCAAAGCGGAACGGTTTTTGATTTGAGTGAAACGACCGTATATGGCACAACCTCGGAAGTAAGATGTGGGGTAATTATAGTCCTTTAATGGATACGCGATTATGCCAAAAAAATGACGGGGTTTTTCCCTTCGCTTTCCCCTAAATTTCCCAGTCATAAATTTAAGACATAAAAAAACCAACCCTAATGGATTGGTTTTCTTTGGGATATTTGGTCGGCATGAAAGGATTTGAACCTTCGACCCCCGACACCCCATGACGGTGCGCTACCAAGCTGCGCTACATGCCGATACTGTGGCATTTATACTACATTTTACAGTGACTAATGCAAGGCCATGTAAAAACGTTTGCTTGTTTTTTGACCGCACCAAGTTCGGTTTTTAGAGCTAGTTCGCAATAAAACGTTTTATATCGGTTAGCACTTGCAATAACAACGGGAGTTGGGGCTTTTCATCTTCAATTTCATTGCCTTGCTCATCATAGGTGCGATATCCACCATTATTATCTAACACAATTGTTTGTGTGGGTGTGGTGATGACCAACATGCCATTATCGCCCGTTGCCACCCAGTTGTTGTTCCGTTGTGCTGCGAATAAATCTTCCCCTTGCGAATAATCTTCTGATGCAGTTTTAACGTGTAATAACCGCTGCATCAGTGTCGTCATGATATCTTCGTGGTTAGTCAATTTATTCACTTTTTGCGCGGGGGTTCCCGGCCAATGGACAATGAGCGGCACCTGTAGTTGCTGCCGATTAAAGCTGCTGCCCGCACCCCAGTTGTCATTGCCGTTGTCATTAAATTCAACGCCATGGGCCGCTGTAACCACCACCACTGTTTTATCGAGTAATCCACGTTGTTTCAGTGTATCCAAGATGGTAGCTATCTGCTGATCCACATCTTTGGCACCTGCCTTGTAGTGGCGGATAAAATCAGTTGGTGCGGCAACTTTATGACCAATAACAGGGTCTTGTGCTTCCACTGCGCCATTGAGGTTAATGTATGAGAACCACGGCGCATCATTATTCAGCGTTGACAGCCATTGCTGCCACTGTGCTGTTGTTTCGCTATCCGTCTGTTCTGCCGGAGCAGGTAAGGTGAAATCAGATAACAATGCCTGGCGGTAGAGCGGCGAGGCAAATCCATCGGATGAGAACAACCCAAACTGATAACCTTGCGCACTCAATGACGTGATGAATGCTGAGGGTTTGCGTGCAGAAAGAATGCCGTCTAAGTAGGTCGGCGAAATACCATAAAACAGGCCAAACAGCCCCGTATCCTGACGATTACCCGAGCTGTAATGCCGGTCAAACTGAATGTTTGCATGGCCAAATTCGGTTAAGGCTGGCATATCTTTTTGCAGACTATTGGCACGGATACCATCAACCACAATTAATAGCAGATTATAATCACTGCCTTTGTCGCTAAAGGTAATTTGGCTGAGCGGGTATTCAACGGTCAGTGCATCTGGGTTGCCTTGTTCTACCAAGCGTCGCTGGTATTCCTCTTGGTCAAGTAGACCGTGTTTTTCAAGAAATTTTCGCGCGGTCATCGGATATGAGAGCGGTAAATTAGCGCGCTGCATACTGATTGGGCGATAGAAATTAGCATCTGCCCAGATATAAATCAGATGTGAGGCAAAGAAAGCAGAAATAAATACCGCCACTAGCGGCTTAACAAACCGCTGCCGGTTGAGGCTGCGCAGTTTTTGCCATGCCCAAGTGCCGAAAAGCATCTCGACAAGAAAAATGACAGGTACGGCAATAAACATCAATTGCCAATCCCGCGCCAGCTCAGTTTGATCCGGGTTAACCACTAACTCCCACACAACGGGGTTAAGATGCAAGTGGAAGCGGGTGAAGACCTCGGTATCCACTAATAATAGGGTTAAGCCCGCAGTGGCAAAGGCTGCGGAAAGGAAACGGAGTAATCGTTGTGACATCACCACAAAGGTGAGTGGGAATATCACCAGCAGGTAGGCGGCAAAAACGATAAAACTAAAGTGCCCAAGCCAACTGACAAGGGCATAGACACGGCCAATTAGCGATGAGGGCCAATCGGAGACAAACAAATAGCGGCTACCCAGCACCAGGCTGAACAGGATATTAAACAAGGCGAACCAGTGCCCCCAGCTGATCATCTGGGAGACTTTTTCACGATAGCGCTGACGATTTGTCACCATATTGAGATTGCAGTCTTGGCCGATAAATTAATGAGCTTTATCTTCACGTACTGAGGCTTGAAGGGCTTCAGCGAAAGAACGAGCCAATACTTTGCGTTGCGCAGGGGCAATGCTGGTATTGATCAGATTTGTTACCATATTTCCCAAAACCATCAAAGAAAGATCGGTTGGGGTACGGTGTTTTTCCAGTACGCTGACTAATTCTGACAGCAATTTTTCAACGTGTTCGTCGCTATAACGGGATGATTGTGGCATAAAAATTGTGCTCAACACCTGACAAAGTCCCATATCTTACCGTATAGAGACGCGCTTTTCCGCTATTTTATAGCATTAAGAATCATTAGCCATTAATTGGGGGCCGAGATAGCTTTTGGGTTGCAGCTCTCAGGCATCAGTGATTGAATACGCCCCTAGCCAAAAGGAGTATTTATCATGAGTCTGGATATTGACCAGATAGCCTTACATCAGCTTATCAAACGTGATGAACAAACGCTTGATGTGATGTTGCGCGATTCGCTGTTACCTGCCAATGCTGTAGTTGAAGAAATGATGGCCGAGCTGCATCGGGTTTACAGTGCTAAAAGCAAAGCTTATGGGCTGTTTAATGAGCAAAGTGAGCTGGCTGATGCACTGAAACGAAGCCGTAAGGGTGATGAAGACTTCCTCAGCTTTAGCCGTGCGGCTACCGGGCGTTTACGCGATGAATTAGCCAAATACCCCTTTGCTGAAGGTGGGGTGGTGCTGTTTTGCCAATATCGCTATCTGGCGGTGGAGTATTTGCTGATTTCGGTGTTGAGCAGCTGTAATAGCATGCGGGTGAATGAGCAACTTGACCTGAGCACCACCCATTATCTTGATATCAATCGTGCTGATATTGTGGCCCGAATTGATTTAACCGAATGGGAAAATAACCCAGAATCAACCCGTTACCTGACTTTCCTGAAAGGGAGAGTAGGGCGTAAGGTATCTGATTTCTTTATGGATTTCCTGTCCGCAGCAGAAGGCCTGGATACCAAAGCACAAAACCGCGGCTTATTACAGGCGGTTGATGATTATTGTGCTGATGCTGAACTCGGTAAAAATGAGCGCCAGGCATATCGCCAGCAGGTTTATAGCTATTGTAATGAGCAGTTGCAGGCGGGCGAGGAAATCGCATTGCAGGAACTGTCACAAGAGTTGCCGAAGTTGGGTGAAAAAGATTTTCAGCAATTCTCTGCTGAGCAGGGCTATGCATTGGAAGAGAGCTTCCCGGCGGATCGCGGCACTTTGCGTCAGTTGACCAAGTTTGCCGGCAGTGGCGGTGGGCTGAGTATCAATTTTGATGCGCTGCTACTGGGGGAGCGTATTTTTTGGGATGCTGCGACGGATACGTTGACCATTAAAGGCACACCACCGAATCTGCGCGACCAGCTTCAGCGCAATTCAGGCAAATAATTTCAGACAATTCAGTTGTGTTTGAATCGCCAATAAAAAACGCCGCATAAGCGGCGTTTTTTATTTCGGCGTCCCGAATATCGAAAACGACGCGATTAAACGCGAACGAAGTCGATATGAGTCAGTTTTGGCTTGAAAGCGTGACGCTGAACAGCCTGTACTTTAACTTTGGTTTCTTTACCGTCTACAACCAGAGTCAGTACGGAATCATAAAAGCCCGGTTTCAATTCAAGGTTTTTAGTGGTGTCATGGTCAAGAGCAATAGAAATTGCTGCTTCTGAACCACCGTAAATGATTGCCGGAAATTTATTTGCTGCACGCAGGCGGCGGCTCGCACCCTTACCCTGGTCGTTACGTACTTCTACATTGATAGTGGTCATTTGGTTTTCTCTTAAAGAAAATTTACCCTGCTACAGGCGACCCAGCAACAGGTTCGATACTCGGCTTTGATTGGGTAAACCCAGAGCAAAGCGGGCGACATTCTAGCGAAATATCGGCCAGACAGCAAATAAAACTGCGAATTTATCAGGCTAAATGCGGCCTCAGGCAAGGGAGTCGGCCCGTCTAAAGCGCCCCTGATAATCGAAAACCTTTTCTCTGATTTGCCACCACTGCCCCCGGCGTCGCGCGACGACAAAATCGGGGTAACGCAATAGCGCTTGTTGGGCAATGATATCAGCTGCGGTTTGCCATTTCAGTACAATACCGGGCGCCCGCTGGTGAGGGCGCAGGAAGATTTGCTCAAATGCCATCCGTTGGGCGGGGGTCGTCAAGCGAAAGCGTTCGCTGGTATTGGTGCCATCTTCATCATAATAAGTGATTTTTAGCCATTCGCCCTTCACATCCTGGCCACTCTCCAAACTCATTCCGCCACAACGCAATACCAGCGCATCTTTTAATTTCAGGGCCGCTTTCAGTATATCATCCGGGTCGACTAACACTTCCTGACATTGATGACAGCGGCGCGCTGCAATGTCATTTTCTGCGCCACAATGTGGGCAGGATTTAAAGCGGAAACGATAATCACATTGTGCGCGTGCGCCTTGCTCATCCTCAAACCAGCCCTGACAGCGACGCCCATAGTGCTCGATAATTTCGCCTGACTCGGTACATTTTCCCCAGAAGATATTGGCAAAACCGCAGTCCGGACAAAAGACCTGTACTGGCTGGCTATCGCTGTGGGGTTTGCTAGTACCCACTTCCGGTGTGAAGAGATCGTGGGGGTTCCCGGCATAATCAAGAATCAGACAATCTTCTTTGCCCGGAGAAAGCCGTAGGCCTCGCCCGACAATTTGCTGATACAAGCTGACCGACTCTGTTGGGCGAAGGATGGCAATCAGGTCAACGTGTGGAGCATCAAAGCCGGTAGTCAATACCGCCACATTGACTAAGTAATGTAATTTTTGCTGCTTAAAGGCGGCAATTAAAGCATCTCGTTCGGCTGGTGGTGTGCCAGCACTCACTAGCGCGGCTTCGCCTTGGGGCAGGAGCCCATAGACTTCTTTGGCATGTTCGACTGTGGCGGCAAATATCATCACACCCCGCCGATGGACGGCATATTCAATTATCTGACTCACGATATGCGGGGTAATTCTTTGCTGTTGCTTAAGCTCGCGGTCTAAATCTGCCTCACGGAACATGCCGTCGCTGTTGCTGGTCAGCCGGCTGAAATCGTATTGTACCACCGGCATATCTAATCGCTCGGGCGGCACCAAAAATCCGTGCTTAATCATATAGCGCAGGGGTAATTCATAAATACAATCTCGGAACAGGGATTTTCCATCGCCACGGGTGATGCCATGATAGTGGAATTGATAAATCCAGCCTTTTCCCAGGCGGTAAGGGGTCGCCGTCAGCCCTAGCAAGCGCAAACGCGGGTTGGTGTTACGTAAGTGCTGAATGATTTGCTGATATTGACTGTCATCCTCGTCACTGATTCGATGACATTCATCAATAATCAGCAACGAAAAAGCGCTATCAAACAGTGATAGGTTGCGTGCCACGGATTGCACACTGCCAAACACCACTTTCCCTTCGCTTTGGCGCTGTTGCAGGCCCGCAGCGAAAATATCGGCCTCTAAGCCGTAGGCACAATATTTGGCATGGTTCTGTGCCACCAGTTCTTTGACATGTGCCAATACCAAAACGCGTCCACGAGCCAGCTTTGCTAATTCAGCAATAACCAGACTTTTGCCGGCCCCGGTGGGTAAAACAATCAGCGCTGGCTCAGCATGGCGGCGAAAATGAGCGAGGGTCGCATCCACCGCTTCTTGTTGGTAAGGACGTAACGTAAAGGCCATTAATGTGCCTGCCCGGTGATATTTATCATTATTTTCAATTTGTTTAACTCATTCACCATTTGCAACACTTTCCTGCAACGTATAAATGCCATTTATCTCCAAGACTTTCTATTATTATGCCTGTGTGTTGCCGCCTGCGCGAGGGGCGGTGTCGCGCGGGTAAGTCGTTTCTCAATAACGGCTTTTGCGTAACTGTTCCTAGGATGATAGGGCAACCACCGCTATACTGTTTCATTAATTTCACACCGTATTATTAGCATACTGTCATCGTTGGCAGGTGTGAGTGCGGGTATCGTGCCCCTCAGTGGTACGACTCTATAACAGGCAAAGTAGATTCAATGCGATTGGACAAGTTTTTATCTCAGCAATTAGGAGTCAGCCGGGCGTTAGTGGCGCGTGAGCTACGGGCGAAACGAGTAACCATTGATGGTGAAGTGGTCAAAAGTGGTGCCATTAAGCTGACACCAGAACAAGACGTGAGATTTGATGGCAATCCATTACAACAAATGGTTGGCCCGCGTTACTTTATGCTGAACAAACCGCAGGGTTACGTGTGTTCAACAGAAGACCCTGATCATCCAACCGTGCTGTATTTCCTTGATGAACCTGTAGCATACAAGCTTCATGCGGCCGGGCGGTTGGATATTGACACCACCGGGTTGGTTCTGATGACCGACGACGGTCAATGGTCACACCGCATTACCTCTCCACGCCATCATTGTGAAAAAACCTATTTGGTGACGCTGGAACACCCGCTTGCTGATGATACGGCGCAGCAATTTACTGATGGCGTACAGTTGCATAACGAAAAGTCGCTGACTAAACCTGCTCAGCTTGAGGTTATCGAGCCGCAATTGGTGCGCTTGACCATCAGTGAAGGTCGCTATCATCAGGTAAAACGGATGTTCGCGGCGGTTGGCAATCGTGTATTGGAACTGCATCGTGAGCGAATTGGCGACATCAAACTTGATGATGATTTAGCGCCTGGTGAGTATCGCCCACTGACAACTGAAGAAATTGCGAGTGTCGGCGCTCCTCATCTGTAGTTGATTTCTATTACAGCGTGGGCGGTTGTCTCCACGTTACTTTGCCGTTGATATAACCCGCAGTAGGTTATTGAAGGAGTTGTTGAACGTGCCTGCCAGTAATCCAAATGACGCAAATAGCCGGACTTCCCACTTTGGCTTGATCTTTATCCTGGGCTTGCTATCAATGCTGATGCCTCTGGCCATTGATATGTATCTGCCCAGTATGCCCATCATTGCGCAGGAATTTGGCGTAGAAAGTGGCGCGGTACAGATGACGCTAAGTGCGTATGTGCTGGGGTTTGCTATCGGGCAAATGTTCTATGGGCCAATGGCAGATAGCCTCGGGCGCAAACCCGTCATCTTCTGGGGGACGCTCATCTTCGCGCTTGCGGGTATGGCCTGCGCGATGGCGCAGTCTATTGAGCAACTGATTAACCTGCGTTTCTTGCATGGTTTGTCCGCCGCTGCTGCCAGTGTGGTGATAAATGCATTGATGCGGGACATGTTCACCAAAGATGATTTCTCGCGCATGATGTCTTTTGTGGTCTTGGTGATGACTATCGCACCATTGCTAGCACCGATTATCGGCGGCGCGTTGTTGGTGTGGTTTAGCTGGCATGCCATTTTCTGGACGATGGCGGGAGCTGCATTGATAGGGGCTGTATTGGTGGCACTGTTTATCAAAGAAACCTTGCCGCGAGAGAAGCGGCAACGATTCCACTTGCGCACCACTATTGGCAATTTTGCGACGTTATTTCGCCATAAGCGGGTACTCAGCTATATGCTGGCCAGCGGTTTCTCCTTTGCCGGTATGTTCTCTTTCCTGAGCGCCGGGCCGTTTGTTTATATTGATTTAAATGGAGTTTCTCCGCAGAATTTTGGCTATTACTTTGCACTGAACATTGTCTTTTTGTTCTTGATGACCTTGATTAACAGCCGCAATGTTCGCCGTTTCGGGGCTCTGAAAATGTTCCGTTTTGGGATGATAGTCCAATTTGTCATGGGGATTTGGCTGCTGGTGGTCTGTGCTACCGGATTGGGTTTCTGGGCACTGGTGTTGGGCGTCGCGGCTTATGTCGGCTGTATCGCAATCATTACTTCTAATGCTATGGCCGTCATTTTGGATGATTTTCCGCACATGGCGGGGACCGCCTCTTCTTTGGCTGGCACCTTACGGTTTGGTATTGGCGCGATAGTGGGAACACTGTTGTCAATGGCCCCCTCGCGTAGCGCCTGGCCGATGGTCAGCTCAATGGCGTTTTGTATTATTGTCGCCATGCTATTGTATCTTTATGCCAGCCGTCCGCAGAAAAATGCAGTGAAATAACCTTAACGCGTAAAATGTGAAGGGGAAATGCTGCCAGCGGTTCCCTTCACGTTTATTATTTGTAGCCAGTTTGTCAATTCCCACCTGATTTATTCCTGCCGTTAATTTGCCTTCCATAACATCAATATCAACATAATTGTCTCTAAAAAGAACAAAATTCTTGCGTTCAATCAACATAATAAGCATGCGTATCATTATTCATTGCATAGTTTGGTTTGACACCATATTGTTAACTTTTTGAGCGATGATATAAAAAAGACAAAATTGCCATGGCGTTATTTTTACCTGTTATTCTTGCTCGTAACAGGGTGCGGAATATTGATTAAATTATATATTTATCAATTAATTAAATGAGTTTTATTGGGCTTGCTCAGTATCGAATTGTTCTTTAAATGTAAAATATTGACTAGTATTAGGTAATAGGCTTGCAAGAAAAATGGTTGAGATAACCGCCATAAAGGTATAAATATAACGAAAAATGGGATCTAAATCCCAAACCTGTAGTCTCGGTCTTGGTATCAGGGGCTGAGTCAGGGTTAAAAACAGCACAAAAAATGGCATTGTAGATTTTAAGTTTATAAATTGTTATCAATGTTGTGTTTTGATGAGGTTTGAATCAAGCGCAATGCCAACTTAGCGGCTATAACTTTAGTGAGTGTGAGTCATTGTGGTGCATTTGTGATTTTTGAATTTTTATTTTGACTAGGAAAAATACGTGAATAATATCCAACTTTCGGTAGTACATCGTCTGCCGCAAAGTTACCGTTGGTTATCTGGGTTTATCGGCGTCAAAGTTGAGCCGATCCCACTGGCGACGATAGACGATAGCAATAATGACCTCATGGGACTGAAATTATTAAGCCATGATGGTGCACATGCGCAGATTATCATGCAGCGACTCCATCTCTCGTTACAAGAGATTCAGGTGGACTCCGCGATTGTGGAATGTGACGGTGAGCCTTGCCTGTTTGTTCACCGTCAGGATGAAAGTGCCACCATGTGCCGGCTGAAAGATGTCGGTGTGGCGATTGCCGAGACCATGACAGCACTTTATCCCTTCTAATACGCGATTACGCGTGCGTCAGTTGTTTATGCTGACGTTTTCGTATGCTCTGATTCCTGATGTGCGCCCAAACTAGTCAGCAAATTGCAATAATTGCTGGGTATATAGCTGTTTTGGCGCGGCAAAGATGGCCTGACAGTCACCTTGTTCCACCACTTCTCCCTGCTTTAACACAATCACTTGATGGCAGAGTGACCGCACGACTTGTAAGTCATGGCTGATAAATAGGTAACTGAGTTGGTAGCGCTGCTGGAGGGACTTCAGTAAGGCGAGAATTTGCGCCTGTACCGATTTATCCAGTGACGACGTCGGCTCATCAAGGATAAGTAATTGTGGTTGCAGGATTAATGCGCGTGCGATAGCAATGCGCTGCCGCTGCCCGCCGGAGAATTCAGTCGGATATCGATAGCGACTCACGGGATCCAACCCAACATCTTCCATCGCCTTAATGACGCGCTGCTCGCGGTGTGTCGCACTGAGTTTCTGATGCACTTCCAACCCTTCAGCAATAATCTGCTGAATATTCAAACGCGGGTTTAACGCAGAATAAGGGTCCTGAAACACCACTTGTATTCGGCTGCGATAAGGCAACATTTGTTTGGCTGAGAAATTGTGCAGCGGTTGGCCATTAAACCAAATCTCGCCCTTAGAGGGCAACAGGCGCAGCAGTGCCAGCCCGGTCGTGCTTTTTCCTGAACCGGACTCACCCACCAAACCCAGGCTCTCACCGGGTTTTAAGTCAAAACTGAGATCCTTCAGAGCATAGTGGTGCGCGACGGTTCGGCGCAGCAGGCCCCGTTTAATGGGAAAAGCCACTTGTAGCCCTTTGACTTCGAGCAACGGTTGCAAGCCCATAGTGAGGGGCAATGGCAGGCCTTGTGGCTCGGCATCCAATAACTGGCGAGTATAAGCATGCTGCGGCGCGCTAAACAGTGCCTGGCGGGTATTGTGCTCAACCACACGGCCTTCGCGCATCACGGCCACGTTATCTGCTAATCGGCGCACGATATTCAGGTTATGCGTGATAAACAGTAAGCTCATGCCCATCTCTTGCTTTAACTCTTTCAGCAAACTTAAGATCTGGGCTTGCACCGAAACATCCAGCGCGGTGGTGGGTTCATCAGCTATCAGTAATTTGGGCTTGGTCAGCACGGCCATAGCAATCATGACGCGTTGGCGCTCCCCTCCAGATAACTGATGTGGGAAATCAGCCAGACGGCCTTTGGCATTGCGAATACCAACCCGGTCAAGGCATTGAATAATTTCAGCCCGAGCCGCTTCCCGGCGCATGCCGCGATGCAGTGACAGCACTTCAGTGAGTTGTTTCTCAATGGTGTGCAAGGGGTTTAATGACACCATTGGTTCTTGGAAAATCATGGAAATTTTATCGCCGCGAATACCGCGCAAGGTCGGTTCATCGGCGTGTAACAGTGATTGACCGGCAAACAGAATATCACCGCTGGGGTAAACCACTGGCGGCGAGGGCAGCAGACGTAATATTGACAACGCCGTAACACTCTTGCCGGAGCCAGATTCTCCAACCAACGCTAGCGTTTCACCGCTCTCTACTTGTAACGAAAGGGAACTCACGACCTGGCGGTCAACGCCCGCCTGACGAAACGCAATACTGAGGTTTTGAATGTCCAGAAGTGGGGAAGTCGCCATATCAGTACACCTTACTTGGGTCAAAGGCGTCACGCACCGCTTCGCCGATAAAAATCAACAGAGACAAAAGCACGGCCAATACCAGGAATGCTGTTATTCCCAGCCAGGGGGCCTGAAGGTTATTTTTGCCCTCCAATAACAGCCCGCCTAGTGATGGCGACCCCATTGGCAAACCAAAACCAAGGAAGTCCAGTGAGGTTAGGGTGGTGATAGAACCGCACAAAATAAAGGGTAAAAAGGTCAGCGTGGCCACCATGGCATTGGGCAGCATATGTCGTGACATAATCACTCGGTCACGAACACCCATGGCCCGCGCCGCACGAATATAATCATAATTTCGGGTGCGCAGAAACTCAGCCCGAACCACACCGACCAATCCCATCCAGCCAAATATCACGGTGATAGCTAATAACCACCAGAAATTTGGCTGCACAATGCTGGACAGTAAGATAACTAAGAACAGTGTTGGCATACCTGACCAGACTTCAATAAATCGCTGGCCCCACAAGTCAACTCTGCCACCGTAATACCCCTGAACTGCCCCGGCACAAATACCAATGACACTCGAGAATAGCGTCAATGTCAGGCCGAATAACAGTGAGATTCGGAAGCCATAAATGACTTTAGCTAATACATCACCGCCAGTGCTGTCGGTGCCGAGCCAATTGGTGCGACTGGGGGGCGATGGGAAAGGCACATCCGTTGCGAAATTGATGGTGTTATTACTAAAGCGGATAGGAGCCCAGATTGCCCAACCATTATCTTTAATTCTATCAAGCACATAAGGGTCTTGGTAATCGGCTGCGGTGGTTAAAATGCCCCCAAAGGTTGATTCGGGGTAATTGGTCATAAAGGGCATGAATATCTTGCCCTTATAGCTGACCAATAGGGGTTTGTCGTTGGCTATCAGTTCAGCAAACAAACTGATAATAAACAAAGTCAGAAAAATCCACAGGGACCAATAACCGCGACGGTTTTGGCGAAAACGCGCCCAGCGGGCCTGATTAATTGCGCTCAGTCGTTTCATCATTGGCGGCCCTCAAAATCGATCCGTGGGTCAACCAAGGTATAGGTGATATCGCTGAGAATATTCAGCAGTAAACCAATCAGAGTGAAAATATAAAGCGTGCCAAACATCACCGGATAATCTCGCTGCAAGGTGGCGTCATAGCCCAGTAGCCCTAAACCATTCAGTGAAAACATGACTTCTATTAACAATGACCCAGTGAAAAACATGCTGATAAAGGTGGCGGGGAAGCCAGCAATCACAAGTAACATGGCATTGCGGAACACATGGCGATACAGGATTTTCTCTTCTGGCAGCCCCTTGGCACGGGCTGTGACCACATATTGTTTGCGGATTTCGTCAAGAAACGAGTTTTTAGTCAGCATGGTCAGGGTGGCAAAACCGCCAATCACGGTAGCCAATACCGGCAATGTGATGTGCCATAAATAATCGGTTATTTTGCCGTACCACGGCAGGGTATCCCAGTTGCTGGAAACTAATCCGCGCAGCGGGAATAAGTCAAAATAGCTGCCGCCGGAAAACAGCACGACCAGTAAAATTGCGAATAAAAACGAGGGGATGGCATAGCCAATAATAATTAAGGTGCTGCTCCAGGTATCAAAAGCCGAGCCATTACGCACCGCCTTTTTAATGCCCAAAGGAATGGAAACCAGATATATAATCAGTGTGCTCCATAACCCCAGCGAGATAGAAACCGGCAAACTATGTTTAATCAATGACATGACGGACTCGCCACGAAACAGGCTGTCACCAAAATCAAAGCGCACATAGCTCCAAAGCATATCGAAATAGCGCTGATGCAGTGGCTTGTCAAAACCAAAACGTTGTTTAATTTCAGCGATGACTTCCGGGTCCAATCCCCGTGAGCCGCGATAGTTACTGTCCCCGATTTGCGCGGCATTGAGGCCGACTTTGGCCCCCCCTAATGCTGCATCGCCAGCACCGGCGGTATATCCGCTGGAATGGCCCAGCTCAATATTGGCTATTGCCTGGTCAACCGGGCCGCCGGGGGCAATTTGTACAATGAAAAAGTTAATAGTGATAATCGCCCACAATGTGGGAATGACCAACAACAGCCGCCGTAACAGATATGCGCCCACAACCGCCCCCTAATGACGTTCTGTTGGCAGGCGAGCTGCCTTGTTGACATCAAACCACCAACTATCAAACCCGAGCGAATAAGTGGGCCTGTCCGCCGGCATTGAGAACTTATCCCAATAAGCAAAGCGGGCATGGTTGGAATACCACATCGGGATCATCAAGTAGTTCCAGGTTAACACGCGGTCGAGCGCTCGGCCCAAGGAGCGCAGTGCTTCAGGCTGTTCCTGATGTTTAATTATTTGTTCAATCAAATGGTCGATAGCCGGGTCTTTAATCCCCGAAGCATTATAACTGGAATCAATATATGCCGAGCTCCACAAGATTTGCAGATTCGGGCTAGGGTAGGGGAAAGCCGTGTAAACGGTAGGGATCATATCGTAATCCCGGCTGCGCAGGCGGTTAACAAACTGAGAACTATCCACTTCGCGGATATTCATAGTAATGCCCAGGCGCTGTAAATTATGCTTAAACGGCTGAACATATTGGAAATTACTGCCGCTAAGTAACAGTAATTCAAAGACAAAAGGTTTGCCGGTTTTACGGTTGAACAATTGCTGATTTTTCACTTCCCAACCCGCTTCACTCAGCAATTCACGCGCTTTTAATAGATTATCTCGTGCATTGCCGCTGCCATCGGTTTGTGGCGGTTGATAAATTTGCGTGAATACTTCAGGGGGGATTTTGCCCTTTAGAGGGGCCAGCCATGCCAGTTCGGCACTGTCCGGATAACCTTTAGCGGCATATTCGGTATTCTGAAAGAAACTATTAGTGCGTTGGTAACTGTTGAAATAAAACGCTTTATTCATCCAGTCAAAATCAAACGCCAAAGTCAGTGCTTCGCGGACTCGCCTGTCGCTAAAAATAGGGCGTTGGACATTAAAGGCCAACCAGCGAGTATTTTGGGCTGAATTATCGACGATATCCTGCTTGACGATATAATCCTTTGCAAAATTGCCCCCTACATATTGTGTCGCCCAACTTTTTGGTGAGGTTTCTTCGCGGAAATCAAATGCCCCGGCTTTAAACGCCTCCAGTGCGACTTTGTCGTCTAAATAATAATCATAACGGATGGTGTCAAAATTATATTGCCCGCGATTGACTGGCAAGTTCGCTGCCCAATAGTCTTTAACCCGCTCATAAGTTATAAACTGCCCCATTTTATATTTCCCAATACGATAGGGGCCGCTGCTGACGGGCGGCTTACTCAACGGGTCACTGAGTTTATGATCTTTCCAGAAATGCTCTGGCATGACGGGTAAACCAAATAGACCCAGCATTTTATCTTTATTGGGTTCTGGGAATTCAAAACGCACTGTTAGGCGAGAAATTGCTTTTACCTGCACCCCTTTATAAACAATGCGGAATTGTGGCACACCTTCGGTCATGAATTTATTGAAAGTGAATGCGACATCTTGAGCGGTAATAGGTTTGCCATCATGAAAACGAGCGCGAGGATTGATATCGACTTCAATCCAGTGAAAGTCGGGAGCAAAACGTGCTGATTCGGCAATCAACGGATAATAACTGCCAATCTCGTCGTCTGATGTCCCAAACAATGAGTCATACAGCCTTTCAGTGCGTATAGCCGGGTTGCCACGCAACGCATAGCGATTGAAATTATCAAATGTACCAATGGCAGAGAGCGTGATATCCCTGCCTTTAGGAGCCGCCGGGTTAACATAATCAAAATGGCTAAAATCTGATGAGTACTTAGGTTCGCCCAGTATGGCAAAAGAGCTGCCTTCTTTAATAGTTTCGGCCTGTAAGCCAAAACTCAGGACTGAAAGCGCAAAGGCAGCAAGTAGGCGTAACAACATATTAGTGGTGATCTCCTGCTGTTATTTGAATATACCCGTCATACTTCAAGCTGCATTCAAATCTACCTCAGCAGATTTGTCATCCCAATCACTGACTTATACCAGTTTTTGGCGGAGTATGAGACTCATCAGAAGCTCATGCGGCGGGCCAGCACAGGTGCGATCCAAATGGTTTACAACCCATTTGTTCACTCAACTGCCGCCTTCCTACAACTCGAATTATTTGTTGTATAGTAATAATCTTAAATGAAATTACCAGTTTGCAGGGGTAAAGCAAACATTAAGCCAATTAGTTTTTGTTACGAAGTTTTTTCATTACAAAACTTGACCAAATCCTCGACCGACAGCGGCTTGCTGAGTAGGTAACCTTGTAGGAAGTTAACCCCGTGTTGTGCTAAATATTGGAGTTGCTGTTCAGTTTCTACGCCTTCAGCGACGGTTTTAATATTGAGTTTTCTCGCCAACATTAATACCGCATCTAATACCGGTGCTGTAACAGTATTAATACCAATGGTGCTGATAAAGGCACGATCAATTTTAATATAATCTAAAGTAAATCGTTCTAAATAGATTAGCGCGCTATGCCCGGTGCCGAAATCATCAACAGCGATTTGTATTCCTTGAGAGCGTAGCCAGGCAAATTGCTTTATAGCCAATTCTTCTTCAACCATGCCCCGCTCAGTAATCTCGAATACCGGAGAGAACACATCGGTATTTAATTTCTGCAACATCTGCGTGACATCTTTACGGAAATTATCATCAGTGAGATGGACAGGAGAGATATTAATGGCCAATTTGATTCCTGCCGGAACATGGTCAGCTATTAATTCACTATCCCTAATGATTAATTCAAATAAATGCCTGGTCAATGGTTGGATCAGATGTTGAGCTTCCGCATAAGGAATGAAAAGATCTGGAGAAATTCGCCCCTCAATAGGGTGTTGCCAGCGGATAAGTGCTTCCAGCCCCGATATTTTTCGGTCACCTGAAGTGAATGCTGGTTGGTATTCAACAAAGAACTCACCACGGCGGATACCGCGTAAAATTTCTGCTTCCGCACTTTGGCTGGCAATCAAAATATAATAAGCCAAAATGCCAACCAAGCCCGCAAGTAACAATCCTCCTAATAAGGTTATACGAATATCATCCGCTGTCAGGCTGGTATGATAAATCAATATTTTAATAGGATAACCGGGTAATTGGACCTCACGGGAGTCATGTGTAGGTAACTGGCTGATTGGCGTGACTTTAGAGTCAAAGGTGGTGATTGCCAGCTCATCAATAATGATGGCTAAACCGTTGACTTGATTGCTTGAGTAATTCAGCAATAAATAGGGTTGTAAGTTGAATTCCAGTGTTGCTAATACACCAGTATTACCGCGACCAGCTTCGCGTAGCCAAACGCCAATTGCGGGTTTGCTTGGCATCATTGGCGTACCTTGTTGAATTTTAAAATCTAAAGGCTGGGATACATTAATTTTGGGATATAACGCGCTGACAGGCGTATCCATTTCACCCGTTGCTGAAGAACAATAAGTCATATCATCCCGCACTAATAAGAAAGCCCGAACACCATTGGTAAATGCCGCCCGATAGTGCAGAGCAGGGCTAGCCTGCTCACAACTTTTTGCACTCAGCGGGATAAGCTGAGACATAGTCGTGGTTAGCTCACTAAGAAAGTGGGATGAATAGGAAATAATATGATCACTTTGTGTTGTTAATTTACGTTCACTGCTGCGATAAAGTAATGACAAGGTAATAACAACAAAACAAATAAAGAAACAGAGTGCGAGGATGACACTTTTTTTAACAAGATGGCGTCTGGATAAAATATTGCTGGAGAACGCACTGTTTGAACTCATGTTACGCCGCTCCTCAGCATGATCGATAAAGTGTTATGAGTATAAGTAAGTTAGCAGCACAGCGCTACCGATTTGCTAGGGAGCATTATTGGCATTAATAAGCTTATCGATTTGAATTTCCATCCAATATAAAGCAAAGATGCCATATTTTTGCATCAAATATGTGGTGCCAGTGAATCTCATTTGTATTGGTGTATTTTAGAAATACATATCCATAAAACAAATTTTCAGCTTAGTAACACAATCTACTTAATACCTGAAAGGATAATCGTTGATTGATATGCCTTGGTGTCAGAAAACTCTTGGTTTAGCGGAGCGAATATTACACAGAAAATTCTTGAGTTTCGCTATTTTCGGTAAAAAAAGACATTTCCTACAAAATGGCGGAAATGGATGACGGGAGGGTATATTTCAGCAATAAAAAACGCTGCCAATGGCAACGTTTCATAGTTTCGTTTGGTATCTCGGACAACAGGAATAAAATCAGCTAGCTGCGCGAACCACTACTCAGTACTCGTCGCCCATCACGATAACGCTTATTCCAATAATCTTCATTTAGGCTCGATATTGTCACACCGACACTGGTCGATGCATGTACAAATTTATCGTTACCTAAGTAGATACCAACATGGCGGCCTGTCGATCCTGCTCGGAACAGCACCAAATCACCGGGGCGCAACTTAGTACGCTGGATTTTCTTGCCAAGATCCTGCTGCTCAGACGTTGAGCGTGGCAAATCCATACCAAATTGTTCACGGAAAGTCGTTTGTACAAACGCAGAGCAATCAATACCACGTTTGCTGCTACCGCCTAGACGATAACGAACCCCTTTCCACCCTGCATACTGTTCTAAAATTTTCGACTTGACGTCAACGTTGCGCACCATCGCTTCGAATTCATCCTGAGAGGCTTGCAGTAAAAGCCCATCTTTGTCATTAACTGCACGCATCTCAGTTTGCGAATTATGTAAGTTCGAAGTCTGTGGTGAACTACACGCGGATAACATTACCGCTGCTGCAACTGCAGGAATGACCCGCAGAATATATCTCATAATAGGTTGAGACTTGACCATTGTTGTTGTTTTCCCTTGCTGTCCTTACGACGGATGTCGCTACCAAAAATGCCAAACGAATCGAGATTATTGATTGTGGTCTGATGAGACAATCACTTAACCAAATAAATGTGCAGGAACGCACAATATTAATCAGGATAGCGGTGAAATGCTGATATCCGAGCACAAACGTTTTTGAGATTACCGTAATGATTAATAAAAGGCGAGAGCTTTTATTACCATAATTTTACAAAATATTAATGTAACATAATGTAATATTATACATTAAAAGCAGATAGCTGAATTTGTAGCCGTTTAGTGATAATAAATGAGTGAAAGCATAAATGGTGGCTGGAGCAAAAAAATAGACCTTTTTAGCTCCAGCATAAATCAGCAGTGAGTTAATGTTTTGTTGAGCCTGGTAGATTTCGGTTGATGACATCAATGATTTTATCACTCAGTGGTGTCAGCAATATCCAGCTTATCCCCACCAAAACGACTGACAGCGAGCCGACCGCAATATCAGTAAACCAATGAGCGCCAATCATTATTCGCGGCATTGAGAAGACAACCACGATCAGTAGGGCGATGGTAAAAGCACCGCGAGAAAAATAGCGCAGCATAAAGCAAGCAAAAATGATCAGCATCATGCCATGGTCGCCGGGAAAACTATCGCTGGACGCATCTTTAGTTGGAATTCCGGTTAATTCACTGACGCGATTAATATTTTCAAAAACCAGTGTCGGGCTGGGATGCGAAACTGGTATCAAATGGCCTAATTGGTTGAGGATGACTGCGCTTAATAGCATGACAAACCCCGTGACAACCAAGCGGCGGCGACCTGCTGTGGTTTCCTTCATATAGAAATATAAATAAAGCAGCCCCATGTAAATCAGGGAAATAACATCAAAGATCCGGTTATTGGTGATGGCCACTAAATGCAGAAATGAAGGGCTGGACAGCAGGTGTTGATTAAAATAGAAGAATATTGCTGAATCTATTTTAAACCAAAAACCGTGGTCCGCCGGGATATACAAGGAGAAGAACAAGGCGATTCCAAGTAAATTAAGCAGTAATATTGTCAGTAAATTACGACGGGTCATACGAGAGCCTATATTCTACAAATTGCTAGTGTATTCATGGGTGGCAATAAATTTGGGTGCACTATACTCCTTTATGAAGTCGAATCCTGAGTAATTCATGCTGTAGCGCATTCCAGTCATAGTCAATTGTGCTAATAAGCTCAATTCGGCTATCCAGCGGGGGAGTTTGCCGAGTTTCAATTTTCAAATCATTCCCTTGTCGGTTAATTACCAAGGTTCCTTCAGCAATACGCATAACCCCTTTTATTCTTTCTACTGGATTTAATCGTACCCATTCCAGTAGTGGCACCGTATCAAATACAGTGTCAGCATTAAATACCCAACCACAGCTCAGATAACCTTGACCTTGATTAAGGGCGCGACGCCAAGGTTCTGCACCTTTCAAACTTAATGCCGCCAGGCCTTTTTGTCGTGTTGAGCCGTGATGATGTGCGCCATCGGGTAATTCATCATTATTACTGTGTGGCATATCTAACAGGGCAATATCAATCTTCCCTTGCTCTGCATAATAGAGTGGGCGTGATACGGTTTGTTGCTCATGCCATTGCTGTAATACTGCGTAATCTGTTGTGCTATAGGTATCTTGTTTATTCGCCACAATAATATCGGCTGCGGCCAACTGGTCACGGAAGTTTTCATTTCCTGTATAGCGTGGCTCACTCAACTGGCGGGCATCTAGCAGGCTAAGGGTGGCATGCAGAGAGATCCATGGTTGGTAAATATCTGAAGTTAATAAGGAGAGAATCTGTTTGGGATGGCCTAATCCTGTTGGTTCAATCAACAACCGATCTGGTTTTGCTTGTTGTAGCAACATATTCAAGCCGACTTGCATGGGAAGTCCATTAACACAACACATGCATCCACCGGGTATTTCTTTTAATACCGCACCACTGTCAGCTAATAGCGCACCATCAATACCTATCTCACCGAATTCATTGACCAGAACTGCCCATTTTTCATTTTCAGGCTTTTGTGACAGTAAATGACGAATAGTGGTGGTCTTGCCACACCCTAAAAAACCAGTAATTAAGTTCGTTTTTGTCATCAGAGCTCTCCGACCATAAATTTATTTTCAATAACCTCTAAAGAAAAGGCTCAACCGTGTCGATGTTATCAGAAGAGGATATAACACCAGCCAAGCTTATTATTAAACGAAAAAGGTTAAAAGGCAGACTATTTCCTAGGTGTATTAGGAACCTCGCCTAATTGCATTGCAAAGATAAGCAATATAATTCACATCTACGAGGAATCTTAGTGAGTCATAGGCAGAGTAGAGTCATAAAAAATGCTCTGTCATTCCCATCGCTCTGGCTGGAATCCTCTATCATTTAAAATGACAGATATGAGAGTCGAGGTGATTATGAGCAATTATCGGGTACTGGTTGTCTTAGCAATAATGTTTTCATGGACAATATCTTTTGCTGCAAGTAGTGCGCAATCTGCCCTGTCTGTAACCGGAACAATTACATTTTCTGGTGCTATTGTAGACAGCCCATGTGATACCTCATTTGCGGACCAAACAATTACCACACGCTGTTATCGCAATGGTGAAACACTCACTCAACGACAAACCCTCTCACGTAATATGCCCCTGACCTCTCGGTTACCCAGTAATTTAGCGTCTTCACGTCTTGAATGGCTGAATCCGCAACGTAGTTTGGGCATTTTGACCGTCACTTACCTCTAATACCTCAAATTAATGATTTTCTATAAATACGGCTTATCACATTGATAAGCCGTGTTAGTTCTTCTGATGTTTTATGCTGCAATGAAATTGTTTGACCTCAATGAAATTGTTTGACCACATGATATACTGAATATTATTCAGACACCCTTTGGTCAGGCCAATTTGGCATTTTCAATGCCAATACCTGATGCAGGAAATAAGGTTATGCGGTTATATCAGGAAGTCGGCAGTCAACTGCGCGAGGCCATTGTCAGTGGGCAATATAATTTGGGTGACCGTTTACCGCCCGAACGTGATATTGCCGAAAATTTCAGCGTCAGCCGCAGTGTGGTACGTGAAGCACTGATCATGCTGGAGTTGGAAAAATTAGTGGAAGTGCGTAAAGGTTCTGGCGTCTATGTGGTTAATGTCCCCGACAGGCCAGAAAATGGGGAGTCGGTTGTGTCAGCGGACAGCGGCTATGGCCCATTTGAACTGCTGCAAGCCCGCCAATTACTGGAAAGCGAAGTCGCTGCTTTTGCTGCGATGCAAGCCACTAAGGCTGACATCATCAAAATGCGCCAGGCCATCGAGCAGGAAAAAACAGCATTAGATGCTGGGGCGGTGGATGAAAGTGCGGATGAGCTGTTTCACTGTTTACTGGCTCAGTCGACACAAAACAGTGTGCTGGCGAATATGGTGGCGGAGGCATGGCAGGCAAGAAAAACCAGCGCCATGTGGCAAGGGGCGCATAGTCATACCCTTGATTTTAGTTACCGTTGGCAATGGATGGAAGATCATCAAAAAATCCTGCAGGCGGTGTTGCGTAGAGATAGTAAGGCCGCGAAGCAAGCTATGTGGCAGCATTTAGAAAATGTAAAAATAAAATTGCTTGAGATTTCTGATGCTGACCATCCTGATTTTGATGGTTATTTATTTGAGTCTGCGCCATATCAACTCGAAGAATAATTTCCCCTTTTTCCTTACCGCCGTAAGGGAGAACCTGATTGGAATTAATGAGCCTCATTCTTGAGGCTCATTCGATAAGCTGGCTAAATTAATCTTGCTGTGCCAGACGTTTTACACTTTCTTTCGCGCCAAACTGCTGCAGGCTGAGATAAGCTTCTGTCACGGCCTGAACAAATACCGGTTGCTGCGGCAAGGATTCACCAAACAGTGATTTCAGCGACAGTAAACTCTGAACTCTGGCAATGCCGTCTTCGCTATTTTCAACACATTTTTTAAAGCTATCCACCATTGGGTCACGGATATCAATTGGTTGGCCGTTATCATCCACACCACTGACATAACGCATCCAGCCGGCGATACCTAATGCCAGGCAACGATATGGCCCACCATTGTGTAGATGCCAACGCACTGAATCCAGCATTCGCTGTGGTAACTTTTGGCTGCCGTCCATAGCGATTTGCCAGGTGCGATGTTTTAATGATGGATTGCTGTAACGTTCAATCAACTGGTCAGCATAAGCATTCAGGTCAATGCCGGTGACGCGCAGTGTTGGGGCTTGTTCATCCATCATCAAACGACGAGCGGTCACACGATAATTGTTGTCCGCCATACAGTCATTAATATGCTGATAACCCGCCAGATAACCTAAGTAAGAGAGATAGGAATGGCTGCCATTTAACATGCGCAACTTCATCTCTTCAAACGGCAATACATCATCGACTAACTGTACTCCAGCGACTTGCCAGTCAGGGCGGCCAGCCACAAATTTATCTTCGACAACCCATTGAATGAACGGCTCACAGGCGATACCGCAAGGATCGGCAACACCCAATGTGTCGGTGATTTCTTGCAATGTTTCTGGTGTCGCAGCGGGCACGATGCGGTCGACCATAGTATTAGGGAAAGTGACATTTTGTTCTATCCAACTGGCCAACTCTGGGTCGCGAGCTGTTGCTAAGCCGAGGACGGCATTTTTTACCACATGGCCATTTTCTGGAATGTTATCGCATGAAAGGACAGTAAACGGAGGCAGCCCGCGCAGACGGCGCAAGCGCAGGGCTTCAACCAGAACACCGGGAGCCGATGTTGGGGCATCGGGGATAGCCAAGTCAGCGCGTACAAACTCATTTTGCAGATCCAGTTGCCCAGTACCCGGTTCGATGCAATAACCTTTCTCAGTAATAGTCAGCGACACGATCGCCACTTGTGGTTCGGCCAATTTCTCCAATACTTGCATAACGCCATCTAAACGGGCATGGACAGACTCGCAGACCGACCCAACCACAATGGCTTGATTACTTTGCGCGCCTTTTTCCAACACAGAGAAAAGGTGGTCTTGTTGGCGTAGGTTTTGGATTAAGACATCAGCACCAAACAAGCTGACTTCGCAGATACCCCAGTCTCCCCCTTGTTTATTTAACACCCGATCAGTGAGTAGAGCTTGATGCGCCCGGTGAAATGCACCAAAACCGATGTGAACAATGCGGCTTTTCAGTGCAGTTCTATCATAAGTAGGCTGCTGTACGGTGTCGGGAAGGCGGCTGTTGGCAATAGTGTTCATACGTAGCTCCAGAATCATTCACCCCATGGGTGTCACAAAGGGGATAGTGATAAAAGGTGGTAGATAAAAAGTTGTTAGACCAGTTTCGTTTGGCTTCTGTAGGAAAAAAGCCACACCATACTGACCCCTTTCTTTTGTTCGTTGCTATGCAATATCGGCTTGCAGTGTAAAGCCATATGACAGAAAATAAAATTGGTAAGTCCAATATTGATTATATTCGTGAAGTGGATCAACCAATGAGGTTTTGCTTTTTGACACGCAGCGCTTAAAGAGTAAGGATAAAGCTGAGTGATACCTCTTGGAAATCGGTATAACAACATTATTGGTATAAAAACATTAGTGAGATAGCGGCATTGGCCGGTATAGCAAAATTGTATGCACCTGAACAGTTTACGTAGAAGGTAAAAATAAATGGAACAAACATGGCGTTGGTATGGCCCAAATGATCCGGTGTCGCTAGATGATATCCGTCAGGCTGGTGCAACTGGGGTAGTGACTGCATTGCATCATATTCCAAATGGTCAAGTCTGGCCGGTGAGTGAAATCAAACAGCGCCAGGCTGAATTGGCGGCAAAAGATTTGGTGTGGTCGGTAGTGGAAAGCGTACCGATTCATGAAGAAATCAAAACTCACAGCGGTAACTATCAGCAACATATTGAAAATTATAACAAAACACTGCGTAACATCGCCGAGTGTGGCATTGATACCGTGTGTTATAACTTCATGCCGATACTGGACTGGACACGTACGGACCTGGAATATCAATTGCCAGATGGTTCCAAAGCACTGCGTTTTGACCAAATAGCTTTTGCTGCTTTTGAGTTGCATATTCTCAAACGCCCTGGTGCTGAGAAGGATTATACGACTGAAGAGTTGGCGCAAGCGGCGGACTATTTCGATGCAATGTCTGAGGCGGATATCGCCAAGCTGACCGGTAATATTATTGCTGGTCTGCCGGGGGCAGAAGAGGGTTATACGCTGGATCAATTCCGCGCACGTTTAGCTGAGTATGATGGTATAGATAAAGCGCAACTACGTGAAAATATGGCGTATTTCCTGCGCGCTATCATCCCTGTTGCTGAACAGGTTGGCCTGCGAATGGCGGTACATCCTGATGATCCACCGCGTCCAATTCTTGGCCTGCCGCGTATCGTATCCACGATTGAAGATATGCAGTGGCTGAAAGAGACTGTTGATAGCATTTATAACGGCTTTACCATGTGTACCGGTTCTTATGGCGTACGAGCGGATAATGACTTGGTGAAGATGATCGAAACCTTTGGTGATCGAATTCACTTTACCCATTTGCGTTCTACTTGCCGTGAAGGGAACCCAAAAACCTTCCATGAAGGTGGGCACTTGCAGGGTGATGTCGACATGTACTCGGTTGTTAAAGCAATTTTAACTGAGGAACAACGTCGTCAGGCTGCTGGTGATATGCGTCCAATTCCAATGCGTCCTGATCATGGTCACCAGATGCTGGATGATTTGCATAAGAAAACCAATCCGGGATATTCCGCTATTGGTCGCCTGAAAGGGTTGGCTGAAGTTCGCGGCGTTGAGTTGGCGCTAAAGCGCACATTCTTCCCAGAATTGAAGTAATACGTTATATTTTAATATGTTAAGGGCCGGAAATCGGCCCTTATTAGTCAGTGATTCGGGTGAGTAAGAGCAACCAACACTCCTGCAACGCGAAAGTTGACGGGTATTAGTCTGCACGGCCCATATAGCGGCGTTCTGCAATATGAATACGGATTTTCTCGCCAGGGCTGATATATTCCGGCACCTGAATTGATAAGCCGGTACTCATTACTGCCGGTTTGTTACGAGCACTGGCCGATGCGCCTTTGATGCTTGGTGCGGTCTCAACAATTTCCATATCAACAGTTTGCGGCAATTCCAAGGCCAGCAATTGACCGTCCATTGTCAGAACTTGCATCCCCGGCATCCCACCTTCAGGAATAAATAACAGTTCTTCTTCAATCTGCTCTTTTTTGAAGTTGTATGGGGTGAAATCTTCATCATCCATAAAGACGTATTCGTCGCCATCGATGTAAGAGAAATTCACAGTGCGGCGCGTCAAAGTGATGGTGTCGAGGATCTCATCGCCTTTAAAACGCTCTTCAACTTTTAACCCAGTACGCACATCAGAAAAACGCATTTTATACAAAGTGCTGGCACCACGGGCACTTGGACTTTGCACGTCGATATCTTTCACTAGCAGTAATTTGCCGTTGAGGTTGACCGCCATACCGCGTTTTATTTCGTTAGCTCTTGCCATTTATTAACCGCCAATCAGGATTGAAGATAAGTTGCGACAAGTTACTCGCGCCGCGTGATTCAGGCAAGGAGATAGCGCAAAAAAGAGTAAGATTTTCGCGACAAAATCGGCCTTATGCATACACCGGTAACAGGCCAAATAATGCTGCAATATGCGCCACTGCATTAATCAGACCAAACAGGATAATAAAGCCAATCATAAAACGCCCGCCCGGTGCGCGGTAACTTGCTTGTGGGAAGCGTTTACGACTCGCGCGCGCCATCAATGCAGGGACAATAACGGCCCAAATAGTGGCCGCCAAACCCGCAAAACCAATGGCATAGATAAAGCCATTTGGGAACAACAGCGCCCCGATAGTCGGCGGGACAAAAGTGATGAGTGCTGATTTGGTGCGCCCGCCGTGGTCATCGGTGAATTTAAAGAAATCGGCAATAAAATCGAACAGCCCAAGAGACACGCCGAGGAATGAGCTGGCCAATGCCATATAAGAGAAGGCATTGAGTAGTTGGCTGGTGGCCTGACTGGCAGAAACGGTATCCATCTGTTTTAGCAAGCTACCAATATTGCCGCCATCAGCAATAACCTGCTTGAATGCATCCCGAGCAATATTGCCCTGAATGGCATACTGCCACAGGATATAAATGACCAATGCTATCAATGTGCCATACAGCAAGCTGCGCACTACCGCTTTGCCATCTTTATGGTAATACTTCACCAGGCCCGGCACATTGCCGTGGTAGCCAAAGGAGGTCAGTAAATAGGGCAGGGCCGCCAATGCATATGGTAAATAGCTGGCATTGCTGTCGGCCTGATTGAATAGAACCGCACTTTCTACATGGCTAAACATATCACCGACAGACATGACAAATGTGATGACCATTCCGCCGATCAATATGGTACTTAAACGGTCGACGGCGCGGGTGGACAACCAGACAACAAATGCCACTAAAACAGCAAAGATAAAGCCCGCGCCGGTTTGACCAAGGCCGACAGTATTTTGCAGCGTATGAGTAATGATGGAGCCACCGGCAGAGATATAGGCGTAGGTCAGAATATAGAGAACAAAAGTGATAGAGACGCCATTAATGGAGCTCCACACTTTGCCCAGCAGGTCTTGCACCATCGTGTGGAAACTGGCCCCGCTCGGATAGTTCAGATTGGCTTCCAGAATCATCAAGCCGGAAATCAGCATGCACGCCCACGTATAAATCAGCAGCATGACTGAGCCGCTAAACCATACCCCCGCCGTCACGATCGGAATTGAGAACATCCCCGCGCCCACCGCGGTACCGGCGACTATCATTGCGCCACCGAGGACGGAAGGTCGTGATAGTGGTTGGGATACATCCATCGACATTTATAGCTCCAAATATCCTTCATCCTTGACACTACAGCCGCATTAGCCGCACTTACTCACCGAATCACTTACTTGTGTAAGTTCATCGGGATTTGTTCGTTTGCCACTTGCTGTAACGCCAATGATTTTGGATATAAATTATATGTTAATAGTTCTTTTGTACTAGCCTAATGGTACATGGTGGCAATGAGACTGTAAACAGATGAATATGCTTATGTGGATGATTTGGTCAGTGATTAGTATGGGGTTGGCTTGAGGTTTTGATTAAATATCGCCCTAAAAAGCATTTTTTAGGTTAAAAAACACACTAAAAATAATGCGTTAAAACGCTGAAGCTGTGTACTGGATCTGCTATTGAGCTGTTGAATAAGGATAGTGCTGGTAGTTAATGGGGGCGGTTGCTATTGTCCGCTCTTATTCCACCAGCCTACAGGAGCCTGCTGATGGACTGTCGCTCAGATTGCGGTGCCTGCTGTATTGCTCCTTCGATTTCCAGCCCGATCCCCGGCATGCCATTGGGCAAGCCCGCCAATACCCGTTGTCTGCATTTAGCTGACGATATGCGCTGCGGTATTTTCCATTCCCCGTCTCGTCCGGCGGTCTGCGCCAGCCTGCAAGCATTGCGGGAAATGTGTCATAACACGCGTGAGGACGCACTGGTGTATTTGATTAAACTGGAAGCGGATACTGCGCCTTAGAGGGCGAAAAGGGCAATAATAATATTGCCCTCAGTTATTCAACCTAAAGACTAAGCCCCAGCCGGAACTGCGTGAGCAGTGTTTTTCAGCACCGGCCCGGTGTACTTCTCAATCTCAAGCTGTGCCATCTGGCCGCAGTTACCCTGCGCCAAACTGGATGAGCCGATATCGAAAGTCAGGCAATTAATATTACCGTTCTTACAAATTGAACCCGGTACAGACGGCTCGGCGGGATCAAACCATGCCCCTTCGCTTACCCGCACCACGCCTGGCCGCACATCTTCCGTTACCACTGCACCGACCAAAATCTGCCCGCGATCGTTAAACGCCCGCACTAAATCACCGTTCGCAATCTGACGAACCTTGGCATCTTGTGGGCTTATCAGTATCGCTTCGCGATCAGCAACTGCATATTTTTCACGGAGCGGCGTATTATCCAATTGTGAATGCAGGCGATTTATCGGGTGGGCTGTGTTCAATGACAGTGGATATTTCTTCGCTTCAACTCCGCGATACCATTCATGAGGTGGCATCCAGGTCGGGATCCCCTGACAATCGGCGTACCCCATTTTGGCGATAGTATCGGAGTAGATTTCAATCTTGCCCGATGGTGTTCCGAGCGGGTTGAGTAACGGGTTTTCGCGGTAATCAGCAAAACGAACCCACTGCTTGTTCGCCTCTGGAATAGGAAAACGAATATAGTTGTTCGACTCCCAGAACATATCGAACGGCGGCAGGGCAACGCGTGCAGTTCGGGCCTGCGATTTCATATCGTCATACATTGATTTCAGCCACTGTGTTTCATCTTTGCCCTCAGTAAAGGCATCAATGACACCCAACCGAGTGGCCATTGCGGCAAAAATATCGAAATCGCTACGGGATTCGTGTTGCGGCGGAACGCACTGATGCATTGGGAAAACATAAAGCTGTGAATAGTCGCCGCCCATTTCCAGATCATTGCGTTCATAGCTGGTGGTTGCCGGTAACACGATATCGGCATGTTTGGCGGTGGCAGTCCAGTAAGGTTCATTCACCACGATAGTCTCTGGATGTTGCCAAGCTTTCACCAGATTATTGGTATCCTGATGTTGGTGGAAAGTGTTCCCGCCGGCAACATAAACCATTTTGACATCCGGATAGGTCACTTTGGTGCCATTGAAATCAATGGTTTTCCCTGGATTTGCCAGACATTCGGCAATCCGCGCCACCGGAATCGGTGATGGGGAGTTCTTCGGCGCATTCCCAGCAGAGATCCCCGGTAAAATACCGCCTTTGGCCGTTGGGCTGCCGCCGGAAGAGTAGTGGTAGCTGAAGCCAAAACCGCCACCCGGCAGACCAATTTGGCCGAGCATTGCAGCAACGGTGACCAGCAGCCAATGTTGTTGCTCACCATGGTGTTGGCGCTGAATTCCCCAGCCGCCCATTATCATGGTGCGCTGTTTCGCCATATCGCGTGCGAGCTGGCGTAATACATCAGCATCAACACCACTGATATCCGCCGCCCATTCCGCCGTCTTCGGCTGACCGTCGGTTTCCCCTAACAGATAAGCCTGGAATTTATCGAACCCAATAGTATAGGTTTTGATAAAGTCCGGATTGTGCAGCTTTTCCGTCAGCAATGTATGAGCAATCCCAATGAGCATCGCGCTATCGGTATAAGGGCGCGGGGCAATCCATTGAGCATTAGTGAACTTGGCGCTGTCATTATGAACTGGGTCAATACTAATGACTTTAGTGCCCTTTTTCTTCAGTGCTTCAAAGCCAGTTTGGCCGACGTGATCTGGAACATTCCAGCTATTTTTCAACGTGATCATAGGGTTACAGCCCCACAATATCACCAGTTCGCTGTTTTCGATAACATTAGGCCAAGCGGTTTGTTGCTCATAAACCTCCATTGAACCCATGACGTGGGTCATTATTACCTGCGCGGCACCTGTAGAATAGTCACCCGCATACCCGAGGAAACCGCCATTCAGATTCATTAAGCGCTGCAACAGTGTGCGGCTGTTATGCAACATTCCGACACTTTTCCAACCATAAGAACCGGCATACAGTGCTTGCGGGCCGTGGTCTTTCTGCACACGCACGATTTCGTTACAGACCAGTTCAGTGGCTTTATCCCAGCTGACTCGCACCCATTCATCACGACCACGTAACTCGGTATGGCTGCCCGGGCCACCTTCCAGCCAACTTTTGCGCACCATCGGATATTTAATGCGGTTTTCGGCATGGACCTGATACGGAGCCATGGTGATAAGGTCATTCGGCCATGGGTCATCTTTGACTGGCTGAACGCCCACCATGCGCCCATTCTCGACGATAGCTTCAAAGGCTCCCCAATGGGCGCCGGTCAAAATGCCTTTTTGCGCCTGACGCAGTGCCAGGAACTGAGGCAGTGCCTGGCTAATAGCTTGGGCCAATGCTGATTTTGGCCATAGACCGCCGACCAAAGGCAATGTGGCCAGTGCGCCGGTTCCCAGTAAGAAGCGACGGCGGCTCATTTGTAAGGGTTGTTGTTCGTATTTAGTCATTTTCGCCTCTTATTTACAGCTTGGCCGGCATATCACTGGCATGCTTTTGTACATACTGAGTCATCACGCGCAACTGTTCCTGAGTCAGGGACGTGCGTGGTGCCATGCCTTTGATTACCCCAATCCATTGGTTTGCATTAAAGCGGTCGAGCGCGGTTAAACCGTGGCAACCGGTGCAGTTAGCCGACATCATATCAGCGGCATAGCGCCAGATTTTCTGTTGATCATCAACCAGTTGTTTCTTCGGTAACCACACCTGAAGAGCAACCTGATGCCAGACTAAATTGGTTTCCGGGTCAGTTTGGGTATTCAATGTTTTCAGTGCTTTTTGCGCGTCTTCGCCCAGTAACACACTCAGAATGCGTTTCCCTTGCGCAGCGTAGAACACCTCTGCCACCCCATCTTGCTGCCAGCCTTTAACATCAACCAGCACTTGGTCACCTTGCTGTTTCACGACCTCAACTTCAGTCGATGGCATCAAGTTACCCGCGTTATGGCTGTCACCGGCGTTCATAAAGAACGGCTCAGTGGCGATGGTATAAAGTGTGGTCGCGGTCGCGGGTGTTTGTGCTGCGGCGGTAGCCAGTTCGGCGGCACCGGCCTGAGTCACTTCACTCATGTCCGGTAGGATATGGGCAACGCCTTTATGGCAATCAATGCAGGTTTCGCCTTGCTTGATGGCCGCCGGGTGCTGAATACGTGCTTCAGCACTTTGCCCGGTGATATCCATGGCATCAAAACTGTGACACGAACGGCAGGTGGCCGAATCATTCTCTTTTAGTGTTTTCCATACCGATTGGGCCATGGCGAGCTTATGCGCTTCATATTTCTCCGGTGTATTGATTGTGCCAACCATTTCACCGTAGATATCTTTGACGGCCCGGATTTTAGTCCACAGATAGTCCAGCGGCTCGTGAGGCACATGGCAGTCAGCACATTCAGCACGGATTCCTTTGGTATTTTGGAAGTGGACGCTACCTTGATATTCAGCCAGTGGCTGTTGCATGGTATGGCAGGAAACGCAGAACGCGGTATCACTGGTTTTATGGAAGACAGTGGCGGTTCCTGCGAGGAGGGCGGCACCAATAATAATGCCGATCAGCAGAACCCATAACCACCCCCACCGGCGTCGCTTCCCGAAGCCAGCTTGTTTATTGCTCATAATTGCACCCACTTAATATATATAATAATTATTAGTAAAACGGACGGATCAAATACGTGGCTGAATAAAAGCCAGATAATCTGCCAACACAGGCTCATCGACTGGCATAAGCCTTTCCCTTAAAATAAGTGGGTCTATTGTAGGGCGGTTTTCTATCGATGACTAACCCAATAGAGGTATTTAGCAATATTAGTTCAAACTTGTTGAATATAACTGCCAGAAATGGCGAAATTTTTATGATGAAAGGAAATAACCCGCTGAAATTGCTGGCTATATAATGATTTACATAGCGCTATTTTTTAGTGGGAAGGGGTATATTTTAGTGAGAAAGGGAATAAAACTGCTGTGTCAACCATAAGTCGATAGCATGGCGGCTGGCTTCAAAATGTGGCTCGGGCAATTCACGCGGGTTACACCACAGCCATTGCTGACATTTATCCGGCTCTTTCAGCTCAGGTTGCCCACCGGGATGTTGTGTTAACAGACAAACCGAAACCGTATGTTTGCCTTCCTCTCGCCAGGTCGCCAGATTATTGCACAACCCAATAACTTTTATCTCACTGATATTTAAACCAGTTTCCTCTAATATTTCCCGCCGCGCGGCTTGTTCAAAAGACTCTCCGGCCTCCATATGACCGCCAGGAATTGACCAGTAAGGGGCATGCTGACTGCTACGTTTCCCCAACAGTATTTCACCATGCTCATTGACGATAATGACGCCAACACCGACGACGACAGACATTATTTCAGCTCCTTTGATATGGGTATCAGCAACTGTCAGCAAATTGGACTATTTTGTGATTGACAGAAACCTGTTCAAGACAGAAATGTGCGGAGTGTCATAAATTCATCAAGAATAAAAGCAGAAAACTTGCATATATTCTAAGTCGGAAACACACTCCTTGAAACGTTTCAGCGTTATCTCGTCACCAGATGATAAAGGGTAACGCTCCTTTTTCTCACTAAAGCTGAAACGATTCAATTTCAGCAAGAGAGGAGACATAATGTTCCAGTTATCGACGCAAGATATCCATCTGGCTGCACAAGCAGACAGCAAAAACGAGGCTATCACCCAGGTGGCCGCGGCTCTGACTCAAGCTGGCAATGTTGCTGCCGGCTATCTTGATGGGATGTTAGCCCGAGAGCAGCAGACCTCGACGTATTTGGGTAATGGCATCGCCATCCCCCATGGTACCACTGATACCCGCGACTTGGTGCTGAACACTGGGGTTCAGGTTTTCCAATTCCCGCAGGGTATTGCCTGGGGTGATGATCAAACCGCCTATATTGTTATCGGCATCGCCGCCCGCTCTGATGAGCATCTGGCATTACTGCGCCAACTGACGCACGTGCTAAGTGACGATGCGGTCGCCGCGCAATTGGCAAAAACCACTTCAGCTGAAGAGTTACGCAATTTGCTGATGGGCGAGAAAAAAACCGCTGAATTCCATTTCGACACTTCACTTATTGCCCTTGATGTTGCGGCCGACAACCTGATCACACTGCAAGCACTCAATGCGGGCCGTTTACAGCAAATCGGCGCTGTTGATGCTCGTTTTGTCAGTGATGTGATTACCCGTGAGCCGCTGAATCTGGGGCAGGGGATCTGGTTAAGTGACAGTACCGAAGGCAATTTGGTCAGTGCTGCCACGGTAAGCCGCCCGGCGACGGCCTTTGAACATCATGGGGAGAAAGTTGCCCTATTGCTGACACTGTCAGTGGCTGATGAACAGCCGCTCTCTGTGCTGAATTATCTTAGTGATTTGCTGCTCGCCAAAAAAGCTGACGTGTTGCTGAACGCTGATGCCGCCGCGCTGTTGGCCTTGCTGACCAGTGAATATATCGAGCAAAACGAAGTATTAAGCGCTGAGTTTGTTATCCGCAATGAACACGGGTTACATGCGCGCCCAGGGACGATTTTAGTCAATACAATCAAACAGTTTACCAGTGAAATCACCGTAACCAATCTGGACGGCACCGGTAAACCCGCTAATGGACGTAGTCTGATGAAAGTTGTGGCTTTAGGGGTTAAAAAAGGGAATCGCCTACGCTTTACCGCCAGCGGTGAAGATGCACAGGCCGCACTGGATGCGATTGGTGAAGCTATCTCCGCCGGTTTGGGCGAGGGGGCAGCATGAGCAGAAGAGTCGCAACCATCACACTAAACCCGGCTTATGATCTGGTGGGCTTTTGCCCTGAGATTGAACGCGGCGAAGTTAACCTGGTAAAAACCGCCGGTCTGCATGCTGCGGGTAAAGGCATTAACGTCGCTAAAGTGCTGAAAGATTTAGGTATTGATGTCACGGTCGGTGGCTTCCTCGGTAAAGATAACCAAGATGGCTTCCAACTGTTATTTAGCGAACTGGGTATCGCCAACCGTTTTCAAGTGGTGCCGGGGCGTACCCGCATTAATGTCAAACTGACCGAAAAAGATGGCGAAGTAACCGATTTTAACTTCTCCGGTTTTGAAGTCACTAAACCGGATTGGGATCGTTTTGTGAACGACTCATTGAGCTGGTTAGGGCAGTTCGACATGGTGGCGGTCAGCGGTAGCCTGCCTGCGGGGGTTAATCCTGATGATTTTACCGACTGGATGAAACGTCTGCGCTCCCAGTGCCCGTGCATTATTTTCGACAGCAGCCGCGAAGCCTTGGTTGCCGGTCTGAAAGCTTCGCCATGGTTAGTGAAACCTAATCGCCGCGAACTGGAAATCTGGGCTGGTCGCCCATTACCTGAGTTGGGTGATGTGGTCGAAGCCGCGCACGCGCTACGTGACCAGGGCATTGCCCACGTGGTGATTTCACTCGGGGCCGAAGGTGCGCTGTGGGTCAATGCCTCTGGTGCTTGGTTGGCAAAACCTCCGGCTTGTGACGTGGTCAGCACCGTAGGTGCCGGCGACTCCATGGTCGGTGGCCTGATTTATGGATTATTAATGCGCGAATCCAGTGAGCATACCCTGCGCCTGGCAACCGCAGTCGCCGCTTTGGCCGTCAGTCAGAGCAATGTGGGTATTACGGATCGCCCACAGTTGGCAGCCATGATGGCGAAAGTTGACCTGAAACCCTTTAATTGATCTCCGGAGGCGAAATGAAAACGCTACTAATAATAGACAGTTCGCTCGGGCAGGCCAGAGGCCACCTTGCGTCACTGATGCTGGGTGCTGCGGCGGCAAAAGCAGGACTGAGCTGGGTTGAGAAAGCCGCTGATGCGGAACTGGTGATTGTGGCCGGGCAATCAGCGCCCACTGACAGTGAGCTGAATGGTAAAAAAGTCTATGTCGGTGATGTGGAAAAAGCAGTGCGTGACCCTGAGGGCTTCCTGGCTCAGGCGATTGCGCAGGCTAAACCTTATCAGGCTGCGGCCACCGCAATGCCAGCAGTAACTTCAGCAACTGGCCCAAAACGCATTGTGGCGATTACCGCCTGCCCAACGGGTGTGGCTCACACCTTTATGGCCGCGGAAGCTATTGAAAGTGAAGCCAAAAAACGCGGTTGGTGGGTAAAGGTTGAAACGCGCGGTTCTGTTGGCGCGGGTAATACCATCACGCCAGAAGAAGTGGCCGCAGCAGATTTAGTGATTGTGGCAGCTGACATTGAAGTGGACTTGGATAAGTTTGCAGGCAAACCGATGTACCGTACCACGACCGGCTTGGCGTTGAAGAAAACCGCGCAGGAACTGGACAAAGCGCTGGTGGAAGCAGACGTTTATCAGCCAAAAACCGGCAGCGCGGGCAGTAAAAAAGTAGAAACTGGCGGGCCATATCGCCATCTGCTGACCGGTGTGTCTTACATGTTGCCAATGGTGGTCGCTGGCGGCTTGTGTATCGCGCTCTCCTTCGTGTTCGGTATCAAAGCATTTGAAGTCAAAGGCACATTGGCCGCGGCCTTGATGCAAATTGGTGGCGGTTCAGCATTTGCCCTGATGGTGCCAGTGTTGGCCGGTTTTATCGCCTTCTCCATTGCTGACCGTCCGGGTCTGACACCGGGTTTGATTGGCGGCATGTTAGCGGTGAGCACGGGGGCGGGCTTCCTCGGCGGTATTATTGCCGGTTTCCTGGCCGGTTATGTGGCCAAAGCTATCAGCACCAAACTGCATTTACCGCAAAGTATGGAAGCGCTTAAGCCGATATTGATTATCCCGCTGGTGGCGAGCTTGATTGTCGGTTTGGTGATGATTTATGTGGTCGGTACGCCGGTGGCTAAAATCATGACTGGCCTGACTAACTGGCTGCAATCCATGGGTACCGCCAATGCGGTGCTGTTGGGGGCTATCCTCGGTGCGATGATGTGTACCGATATGGGCGGGCCGGTGAACAAAGCGGCTTATGCCTTTGGTGTGGCGCTGCTGAGTTCGTCAGTTTATGCCCCGATGGCGGCCATCATGGCGGCGGGGATGGTTCCACCGTTGGCGATGGGCCTGGCAACACTGTTGGCGCGTCATAAGTTTGACAAAGGCGAGCAGGAAGGGGGCAAAGCGGCGCTGGTTCTGGGCCTGTGCTTTATCTCTGAAGGGGCGATTCCATTTGCGGCTCGTGACCCAATGCGTGTGCTACCTTGCTGTATCGCGGGGGGCGCATTGACCGGTGCTCTGTCTATGGCCTTTGGCGCGCAGCTGATGGCACCACACGGCGGCCTGTTTGTGTTGCTGATCCCAGGGGCTATTCATCCAGTGCTGTTGTATCTGGTGGCGATTATTGCCGGTACCGTCTTGGCCGGTGGCCTGTACGCGATGCTGAAACGCCCTGATGCAGCCGTGGCTAAAGTGGCTTAATAAGTCAACGAGTTACAGTTAATCAGATAACGCAGTGAATAAGAAAAACCGGCCTCCAAGTGCCGGTTTTTTTATGTCTATGCGGCTTGTGACTTCAGCCAGGCTATCTCTTCGGCCCAGATATCTGGATTCACTGTCTCCAGAATGAGCGGAATATTATTGAAGCGCGGGTCGCGCATAATGTAGCTGAATACGGTTTTGCCGATATTCCCTTCACCCAGGCTGTGGTGGCGGTCGACACGGCTGTTAAATTCACTTTTGGCATCATTAAGGTGCATGCCGCGCAAATACTGAAAGCCGACGATTTCACCAAGCTGATGGAAGGTATGTTTACAATCATCTTCTGTACGTAAATCATAACCGGCAGCGAAAGCATGGCAAGTATCAATACAAACCCCCACGCGGCTTTTATCATCCACCCCATCAATGATGGCGGCCAGATGTTCAAACTTGAAACCAAGATTGCTGCCCTGACCGGCGGTATTTTCAATCACGGCAGTCACACCCTCAGTGGCGTCCAGCGCGATATTGATGGATTCTGCAATGCGAGCCAGACACTTATCTTCATCAATTTGCAGTAAATGGCTGCCGGGATGGAAGTTCAGTAATGACAGCCCCAGTTGCTGACAACGCCCCATCTCATCGATAAAGGCTTCGCGGGATTTCTCCAGCGCCTCGGTAACCGGATGGCCGAGGTTAATCAGATAACTGTCATGAGGCAGAATTTGTGCTGAGGTATAACCGTATTGCTCACATGCTTGCTTAAATTTTTCAATAACATCTTCCGCTAACGGGGCGGCGCGCCATTGGCGTTGATTCTTGGTAAACAGGGCAAAGGCAGTGGCCTCAAGTTCGTGCGCCCGAATCACAGCCTGGTCTACACCACCTGCTGCGCTGACATGTGCACCGACAAATTTCATTCCATTCTCCTTTGATTACCCAGCCATTATGGCATTGATGGCGACATGATTGAATGGGATAAACTGCGAGAAAGGAAAAGGGCTGCCGATGCAGCCCTTAAACAATAATTAGCGAGCTTGGATAGCGGATTTACGCGGCAATATGCTGCACCAGTAAGTTGATACCTGTCCCGCCGACCAGCAACCAGACAAACAGTATCAAAGCCAGTAACAGGGGTTTGACACCCGCCTGGCGGATGGAACCCACATGGGTAGTTAAGCCCAGCGCTGCCATCGCCATGGCCAGCAAAATGGTGTCCAATGTAATCAGTTGGCTAACCCATGCTGCTGGCAGTAAATTCAGTGAGTTAAAACCAGCCATCAGGATAAATATCACCGCAAACCATGGGATGGTAATGGCACTTTTTTCACGTTTTTCGCCACGAGTTTTCAGACTGCTGCGGCCCAGATATGCGGACAGCAACAGTAAGAATGGTGCCAGCATCATGACCCGAATCATTTTGGTAATGACGGCCGCATTTTCGGCATCAGGGCCAATTGCATGCCCAGCCGCGACTACCTGCGCCACTTCATGAATGGTTGAACCGGCAAAGATACCAAAAGTTTCCTGATTAAACGGCAGCCATTGATAATGCAGATTTAATTGATATAACCAAGGGTAAACAAAAATCGCCAATGTCCCGAAAATCACCACTGTTGCAACAGACACCGCCACTTTGCTGGCATCGGCTTTCAGCACCGGCTCGGTCGCCATGATGGCCGCGGCCCCACAAATACTGCTACCGGCACCAATTAACATCACGGTTTGCTGGTCCAGACCAAACACGCGTTTCCCCAGCCAGCAGGCCAAGATAAAGGTTGAGCTGAGGGTTAACAGGTCAATAATCATCCCGGTAGCCCCCACGTCAGCCACTTGCTGGAAGGTGAGCCGGAAGCCGTACAAAATGATCCCCAGCCGCAGCAAGTGCTGTTTGGCGAGCACTACCCCGTCAGCGCAAACCGGTTGCACCCAAGGGTACAAAGTGTTGCCCACCACGATACCGAATAGAATCGCCAGAGTCAGCGCCCCCAGCCCCATGTTGATAAACCACGGCATATCACCCACTTTGAGCGCTAACCCAGTTATCACACCAGTCAATACCAAGCCCGGAATATAGCGGAACAGAGTCGGTAGCTGTGGTTGGGAGAGTTCTTTAATATGAGAAGTCGCCATGTTTATGTCCTGTGTCTTGTAACGATTGCGCACAGTTTACAATTTTTGGGTATAATAGATAAATTCATTATATCTTTATAATTAATCTGTATAAGTGGTAAGTGCAATGAGAGGGTAGTTGATGGTCAGAAAAGTGGCGCATTAGTTATCGGCGATGCAGACATACGCAAAATGGGTATATCTGAAAAGAGAGTTATCAAGAAGAAATGCACCACTAAGTTATTCAATACCTGTTTTCATATCAAAAAATATGATGTTTTGCCTCATCCCATAAATTACAAGTCGATAAAATCAATGACACAGTTAATTAATTCCTATGCTTTTGATGGAGGCCTCGGTATACCCGCAGAGAATATTAATTGTTCACGTAGTATTGATTTTCTATTGAACTACAGAGATGTAATCATATTAACTATGATGGATATTTTATATTAGTTAAGCCAAGTCATAATGAATATTGATTTGCCAGCCAGTGAATCCAGTTTCGGATCTTGCGGGTAACGCGATAGTAGGGGAAAGAAAACCGATTTCCCAATGATACTGCGGCTTGAAGCATCGGCGGGTTCTAAACCCCATAAATTTTGATAGGTTGCCGGCACTGTTTGGCCTTTCCAGTCAATATTGCCAATATAGAGCATTACATGTCCGCCAATATAAATCAGTGTAGTAAATGGTTTGCCATGCTTCATAAGGTAGTCTATTCGTTCAGCAGTAGAATAATGGCTCAAATCGACGTTTCTTGCGCTCAAAGATTGTTCATGAGCATTTCTGGGAAGATAAATACCCAAAGGCAGTAGCAAATTTCTTATCTCGGCGGAGCAGTCATTATGACCATAGATATTCCCCCAGCCATAGCTTTTTCCCTGCATGCCTTTTATCAAAAGTGAGAGAGTTTCGGGGGTTGGTATCATAGGAATTTGATGGATGGCATTTTCAGATAAAGGAGCGTAATAGATATCGGCCTTACCCTGTTTATTTTTTACCGGAATTGCCACAATTTTCTTACCGTTGACTGTTTTCAGTGGCAGAAGTGTTCCGGTTCGCGCAGTAAACCTGAAGATGCCTTCACTATCTACCAAGCTGGCATTATCATTTATCACAGCACCAAGACTTGCTCTTGCCATTGAAATCCAGCGTTGGATAAAAACATCATCAACATTGGCAATATCTGAGCTTTCAACCCAGCCTATTACTGAGGGCGAAATAACAAAACTCCATGATTTATCCTGAGTAATACCTGCAATATAGATGGGTTCGCCGGGATGAAGTGCCGATTCCTGTAACATATCAAATGGAAATCCTTGGCCTGCCTGACTGGGATTACCAAATGCGGGGTAGGTTGTTGGCAGGAGTCTGACGGCCGTTTCTTTTAACACGATACCGCGCGAAGTTCGGTGATATTCTTCGGTTATGGCGATGGAAGCGAGATGTTGTATCTGCTTTTTCCATCCAGAATCAAGCAGAAGGAAATTTTCGCCGTAGTGACGCGAATCTGAGCGGGTAAACTGAGCAATATATTTAGACAGTTTTTTGGTTGCGACTCCCGCACTGCCCAGCGCGGTACTGATATAGTTTTTGTTCCAAGGTGATAAATCCCCGCTGTTTTGCCCAAAGTAATGATTCAGCAAAGCCTTAAAAGCTGAACTCTGTTGCTCTGAGTTCATAAAAGGAGTGTGATAGTGATTGTTTTCAGGTATCCATCTATCTGTATCTTGGGGATAATCTTGTATAGGAAAAATAGTTTTTGTTTTATCTATTCTAACGATATCTGTTTGAATTAATGGTTGCTGTGAATATAATGCGCTTGAATATACGAAAAAAGATATAAATCCGGTTAGCAGAAAAAGTATATTGTATCCAATAGTCTTTTTTATCATAAAAAATCCTTTTAAGTTGATTGGAGAATGATATTCCTTATTGATGTTTTCCAGAGATAAACTATAACGTCCTTATCAATCATGGCCGTGGTGTGAAATATTAAAATGAAAAAGGTCAAAGCTGAAAAGTCACTATGGTTGATTCTGATAATGGCCGCAATGATTTATTTGATTATTCCTCCTTATTTGCTGGGTTACTTTTTTAAACTATATAACTTGAATCCTTTCCATATTGCTCCTCTGCCGCATTTTAACCCGTTTAACAGTGAACGCGGCATTCCATTATTCCAAACATTCAGTTACCTACTGGTTATCTGGCTGATTTTCAATGTGGTTGTCGCTGTGGTCGTCGCCATTATTTACCGTCTTACCCCTCGATCAGATGATAATGAATAGCATTCTTACTGTTTAAATTCATTCCTGATAACCTCCAGATTTTGCTCAAAGGTGTTAGTCTTATACGGTAATTGAGGCTATATAATCCTTTCGTCAGCAATTGCGTTAGTGACTAATATACCCTTCTTACTTGAAGTTGCAGCGCGGTTAACCGCGGCGGTTCATCCGGGGGAGTCTGACCCGTGTCGGCGCGCCGGGCTTGCAGGTCGCAACTCCAATTACTTTGGGTAAACGTTAGCTCTTCTCATCCAGCAACTGACGAACAGAGTGATGATAGCGTCCTCCATTTTTTACTACAGAGACCGTTATGCACATAACCTTACGTCAACTTGAAGTCTTTACTGAGGTGCTAAAAAGCGGCTCTACGACCCAAGCATCGGTTGTGCTCGCGCTTTCACAATCGGCAGTCAGCGCAGCATTGGCGGATTTGGAAGGGCAATTAGGGGTGCAACTTTTTGATAGGGTCGGTAAGCGTTTAGTCACCAATGAACATGGGCGGTTGCTTTATCCCAAAGCACTCGCGCTGCTTGACCAGGCAATTGAAATTGAACAACTTTTCTTACAAGACTTAGGCGCATTGCGCATCGCTGCCAGTAGCACTATCGGCAATTATATGTTGCCGGGCATGATTGCCAAATACCGGCGCGATTTCCCTGGCACGCCATTGGAACTGAATATTGGTAACAGTCAGGATGTGATTGAAGCCGTGGCTGATTTTCGCGGCGACCTTGGCTTGATTGAAGGGCCGTGCCACATGCCAGAGTTGATGACCCAAGCTTGGCTGCGTGATGAGTTGGTGGTGTTTGCCGCTCCTGATAACCCACTGTGTCATAAAATGCTGACGTTAGATGAGCTGGCCGAGGCCGCGTGGATTTTACGTGAGCGAGGTTCTGGCACTCGTGAGGTGCTCGACCACTTATTGTTGGCAAAATTGCCGCATTTTAAATTGGTCATGGAACTGGGGAATTCTGAAGCTATTAAGCGGGCGGTGCGCTATGGCATGGGCATTAGTTGTTTGTCGCGCCGGGTGATTGCCGACCAACTTGCCAGCGGTGAACTGATCGAGCTTAATATTCCTTTGCCCCCTCTAATCAGGACGTTATATCTAATTCATCATCGGCAAAAACACATCTCAAATGCGTTGCAACGCTTTCTCAGCTATTGTCAGGAAGAGCCGTGAATTGGCGGTTTTCGTTAAAGCGAATTAGCGGTATGCGGCAGAGGATTTTAAGTTTTTTCCACCACAGAAAAGGGCTATGGCGGTAAAAATAGCCCGCAGATGTCCGTTTTTTCTGATAATTGAGCTTTTGCTAATAATTGGGCTGGGATCATGAAGGTATCTTATATCAGCGCATTGTTACTATCCGAGACTGTGGGATTTGTTACAATCCCGCCTTATTTTTTAAGGGTGAATTAGGGTAAGAATGACTCAGCAAAATACTAAAATCCCCGTGCAACAGGGTGCGCAGCGCTTACGCAGAGAGCTTAAATCACGACATTTAGCCATGATTGCTATCGGTGGCTCTATTGGTACCGGTTTATTTGTGGCCTCAGGGGCGACGATATCCCAGGCCGGCCCGGGTGGCGCATTGCTCTCCTATGCATTGATTGGCCTGATGGTTTATTTCTTGATGACCAGCTTGGGTGAATTGGCGGCATTTATGCCGGTGTCCGGTTCATTTTCGACTTACGGCTCAAAATATGTGGAGGAAGGTTTCGGCTTCGCATTGGGCTGGAACTACTGGTACAACTGGGCGGTGACTATCGCCGTGGACTTGGTTGCCGCGCAACTGGTCATGAATTACTGGTTCCCCGACGCCCCCGGCTGGATCTGGAGTGCTCTGTTCCTCGCCCTGATGTTTTTACTCAATTACATATCAGTCAAAGGCTTTGGTGAGGCGGAGTATTGGTTCTCTCTGATTAAAGTCACCACGGTTGTTATCTTCATCATTATTGGTGTGATGATGATTAGCGGCATCATGAAAGGCGGCGAGAGTGCGGGCTGGCACAACTGGACAGTCGGCGATGCACCTTTTGCCGGTGGTTTCTCGGCGATGATTGGGGTGGCGATGATAGTTGGGTTCTCTTTCCAGGGGACTGAGCTCATTGGTATTGCGGCTGGCGAATCAAAGGATCCGGGCAAAAATATTCCGCGCGCAGTGCGCAAGGTGTTCTGGCGTATTCTGCTGTTCTATATCTTCGCCATCCTTATTATTAGCCTGATTATTCCGTATACCGACCCAAGTCTGTTACGTAATGATGTGAAAGATATCAGTGTCAGCCCATTCACCTTGGTGTTCCAGAATGCCGGTCTGTTGTCTGCGGCAGCGGTGATGAATGCAGTTATTCTGACGGCGGTATTGTCAGCCGGTAACTCAGGGATGTATGCCTCAACTCGCATGCTGTTTACTCTGGCATCAGAAGGCAAGGCTCCGCGCATTTTTGCCAAACTCTCTCAGGGCGGTGTGCCGCGTAATGCGCTGTATGCCACGACTGTTGTCGCGGGCTTGTGCTTCTTAAGCTCCATGTTTGGTAACCAAACTGTCTACCTGTGGTTGCTCAATACCTCCGGTATGACGGGCTTTATCGCCTGGTTGGGGATTGCTATCAGTCACTACCGTTTCCGCCGTGGCTATATGATGCAAGGCCGCGATTTGAACGACTTACCATATCAGTCGGGTTTCTTCCCTCTGGGGCCTATTTTTGCCTTTGTATTGTGTTTAATCATTACTTTGGGGCAAAACTATCAGGCATTCCTGCAAGACCGTATTGATTGGTATGGTGTGACCGCGACTTATATCGGTATTCCATTGTTTCTGATTATTTGGTTTGGCTATAAGTTGAGCCGTGGCACTAAGGTTATCAAATACAAAGATATGGAATTCCCGAAATGGCGTGATGACAGCCATGATGATCAGGAACCTAAAAAAACGGTACTGATTTCTGACTGACACCGTGATGATGCAGTGATGAAAGGGCGATAATCATATCGCCCTTTTTTATTGTGGCGAGCTGATGACTTTTCGAACAATATTGAGCAAATAATTTCGCTAACTTCGCTTCATCTCCCTCCAAATATCATGGGTTAGATTAACCATACTGATTAAATAATATTATAAAATAAGCATTTACAGAAAATGATATCAAATCAGTTATAGCAATCTTATTGATAAGTATTATCGTTTGTTTTATTGTTAGCGCCATATTGATACTCGGTAGCCGAAATAAATGAGTGTATCCACTGAACCCATGACAAAAACACCGAGCCAGGCTGATGCCAGTGTGATGGGGCGGTATAAGAATATTGTGCGCCACCGTCTGCTTATCATGGGCGTGTTGATATTGGCCATTTTGGGGTGTTTGTTACTGGATTTCACCTTGGGGCCATCAGGTCTGACACTGTCGTCTCTGTGGCAGACGCTACTTGACCCGGCCAGTGCAGAGACGGGGACTCGGGTTATCGTGTGGGATATCCGCTTACCCTACGCCTTGATGGCGGTGGTTATTGGTTTGTCACTCGGGCTTGCGGGCGCGGAGATGCAAACCATCCTGAATAACCCGCTGGCTAGCCCTTTTACCCTGGGCGTGTCTTCTGCTGCGGCATTCGGGGCAGCACTGGCGATTGTCTCAGGAATTGGTATTCCGGGCGTGCCCGAACAGTGGTTTATTTCAGTTAATGCTTTTATTTTTGCTCTATTTGCCGCACTGATGCTTGACGGGATCACGCGCTGGACGCGGGTTGCAACATCGGGTGTCGTGCTGTTTGGTATCGCGCTGGTCTTTACCTTCAATGCGCTGGTCTCAATGATGCAATTCATCGCCAGCGAAGATACGCTGCAAGGTCTGGTGTTCTGGACCATGGGCAGTTTGGCACGCGCTTCGTGGAGTAAACTGGGCATCATGCTGGCGGTGTTTGCCCTGATGCTGCCGTTGTCGATGATGAGTTCGTGGAAACTCACGGCACTGCGCTTAGGGGAAGACCGAGCGATAAGTTTTGGTATTGATGTGCGCCGTTTGCGGCTGGGAACATTGTTACGTATCAGTATGTTATCGGCACTGGCGGTGGCTTTTGTTGGCCCTATAGGATTTATCGGGTTAGTGGCTCCTCATATCGCGCGTATGACTTTTGGTGAAGACCACCGTTTTTATCTGCCAGCCAGCGCCCTGATTGGTGCGCTGGTGTTATCCATGGCGTCGATTGCCTCGAAAAACCTGATTCCGGGCGTCATTATTCCCGTCGGGATTGTCACCTCGCTGGTGGGGGTTCCATTCTTCCTCAGTATTATTTTGCGCCATAGGGGGAATGTATGACTTCCGGCTTACGTATTGAACATTTCAATGCGGGTTATCCGAAGCGCCCGGTGATTCAGAATTTGACCGTGCCATTACTGCCGCGCGGCAAAATCACGGTGTTGCTTGGGCCAAATGGTAGTGGAAAGTCGACACTATTACGTTCCATGGCCGGTTTAAACCGTGCTCAAGGGCAGTTGTGGCTGGATAATAATGACCTGATGCAGATGCCGTTTGCGCAGCGAGCAGAGAAAGTGGTGTATTTGCCACAATCATTGCCCGCCGGTGTGCATCTCCATGTTTTGGAATCAATTATTGTTGCCCAGCGGGCTTCTGGCGGGCGCAGCAACGCGAGCAGTGAAGTGGAAGTGATAACCTTGCTGGAACAACTGGGCATTGCCCATTTGGCACTCAGTTATCTGGACCAGCTCTCTGGCGGCCAGAAGCAGTTAGTGGGGTTAGCACAGTCACTTATTCGCCAGCCATCCTTGTTATTACTGGATGAACCGCTGAGCGCGCTGGACCTTAATTATCAATTTCATGTGATGGATTTGGTACGTAAGGAAACCCAGAAACGCAATATTATTACCGTGGTGGTGGTGCATGACATCAATATTGCCTTACGTCATGGTGACCATGTGCTGATGTTACAAAACGGCACGCTGATTGCTGATGGTTTACCGCAAGAGGTGATTACGCCGCAAAGTCTGGCCAAGGTTTATGGAGTGAAAGGGCGGATTGAGCGCTGTTCACAAGGCACTCCGCAGGTGTTAATTGACGGCCTGGTGACGGAGCCAACTATTTAGCCAATATTTTGATGCCTTATTCTTATTATGGGTAATGTTTTCCATAGGTTAAGTAAGGCATCTATATGAGAAGTACTGTTATTCATAAAATAATAATTATGTATTAAGTAGGAATCGTTGGAAGCGCAATTCCTGCTTTGGTGAGCTATTGCCAATTTTTATAAAAATAATATTTATCACCTGCCCGTCAGGCGACATCGCTGCAGGCAAAAAGAACCTGATGGAAAGGCTCTGAGTAAATTTATATCTCATGGAGAACGTATAATGGCGAAGGCCAATAAGAGTTTTAGGAAATCTAATGTTGCGGCATTAGTAATAGCGACAATTATCTCATCTCAGGTATATGCCGCTGAAACCAAAACCACCACGACAGATACTATGGTGGTAACGGCAACAGGCTTCCAACAACGTATTCAAGATTCGGCGGCGTCTATTTCCGTTGTGACCCGCGAGCAAATCGAAAATAAAGCTTATCGTGATATTACCGATGCACTCAAAGATGTGCCGGGGGTGGTTGTCACCGGTGGCGGGAGTCACAGTGATATCAGCATTCGCGGCATGTCGGCGAAATACACCTTGATTCTGGTGGATGGAAAGCGGGTTGATACCCGTGGTACGCGGCCAAATAGCGACGGCTCGGGGATTGAGCAGGGCTGGTTACCACCGCTGGCGGCCATCGAACGCATTGAAGTTGTCCGTGGCCCGATGTCTTCTTTATATGGTTCGGACGCCATGGGTGGGGTTATTAACGTTATTACCCGTAAAGTGGGCAAAGAGTGGCACGGCACTGTACGTGCGGATGCTACATTGCAGGAAGATTCCAAGTCCGGTGATATTTATCAAACTAACGCCTACGCCTCTGGCCCATTAATTGACGGCTTATTGGGATTAAAAGTCAGCGGCCTGCTTTCTCATCGTAGCGAAGATAAAATTGTCGATGGCTATAATGAGCAGCGCCTAAGAAATGGTGCAGCGACATTCACACTCACACCCGATGATAAAAACGAATTTGATTTTGATATTGGCCATTATGTGCAAGATAGAAATTCAACTGCTGGGCGTTCAGTGGCATTAAACGGTAAAAGCAGTGATGTACAATATGATCGTAATAATTATGCGATTACTCACCACGGCTATTATGATTTTGGTAATTCAACCAGTTATGTTCAACGTGATGAAACCCGCAATCCATCACGTGAAATGAAAAGTGTCGATAATGTCTTTAATAGCCAAACCTCCTTCCTGTTTGATAGCCACACGTTAATTCTTGGCGGCCAATATCGCTATGAAGAATTATATGATGAGGGCAATCAGTTAGCTTCAGCCAGTGACCTGACTAAATTGACCCGCTGGAGTTGGGCTCTGTTTGCTGAAGATGAATGGCAAATGACGAATGATTTCGCGCTGACCGGCGGTATCCGTATGGATCAGGACGAAAACTATGGTACTCACTGGACACCGCGTTTATACGGTGTTTGGCATTTGGCAGAGCAATGGACATTAAAAGGCGGGGTATCTGGCGGCTATCGTTCGCCTGATTTGCGCCAGGCGACCGATAACTGGGGGCAAATCACCGGTGGTAAAGGTGACCCGGCTATTATTGTCGGTAATGCCAACCTGAAACCAGAAAGAAGTATCAGTCAGGAAATCGGTATTCTCTGGGACGATCAGGACGGTATGAATGCCGGTGTGACACTGTTTAATACTGATTTTAAAGATAAAATTACTGAAGTCCGCCGCTGCACTGACACCACAGGTAATGCGTCCGGTCAGTGCATGATTAATGGCAACAGCTATAAGTTTATTAGTGACCGAACCAACGTGGATAAAGCCATGACACGCGGTGTGGAAGCGACTTTTGGTTGGGATATCAATGAAGACTGGTCACTGACCTCTAACTATACTTTTACTCAATCAGAGCAAAAGAGTGGGCAGTTCTCCGGCCAGCCATTGAATCAGATGCCAAAACACATGCTAAATGGCACCTTGAACTGGCAAGCCAGTGAAGAGTTGGCGACCTGGATTCGCGCTAACTATCGCGGTAAAACCTCGGAATATCTAAACCGTACCAGTATGAGCACCCAAACTCCGTCTTATACTTTTGTTGATTTAGGCGCTAACTATCAGCTAACAAAAGACTTCCGACTGATGGGCGGGGTTTATAACATGCTGGATAAACGAGTAGATATCGAAGTGAATGATAAAGTTCTGGATGGTCGCCGTTATATGATTGGTGCCAGCTACGATTTCTAATCCCCTTCGTCCTTGAAGCCGCAGGGGCGTTGGCTGCGCTCACGAACCCGAATCACTGACTTGAGTAAGCTCATCGGGATACGTTTGCTGGCCGCCTACCTGCGATTTCAATGACTTTGGGGATAGATTTTGCCTTGAAGTCGCAGGGGTGGGTTTACGTTGCTCACCCCTATTTAATTAGCTCAGACCAATATCAATGACTTTCTGAAATGCCGATCTTTCGGTCAGGTTTTGATACCAATGTTGTAAGTGCGGCAATGGCGCGCGCTCAATCGGCAGATTGAACCAGGCATAAGCCAGACAGCCTAATGGAATATCACCGACACCAAATTTATCGCCCGAAAGATAGCGCTGTTTGCTCAGGGCTTCATCTGCAATCGCCATTAATGTATTCAATTGCTCAATACCGTGAGCAATTTTGGCTTTATCCTGTAATTCCGGAGCGGTGCGTACCAGCCCGATAAAAACGGCTTTAAACGGCTCCACGACACTTGATGTCGCCCAATCCATCCATTTTTCGGCCGCCGCCCGCTGCTTTGCATCTGGCAGATAAAGCGTATTTTCGCCATATTGCGCGGCTAAATAACGGACAATGGTATTGGACTCCCACAGGATAAAATCGTCATCTTGCAGGCAAGGGATCAGGCCATTGGGGTTCAGTGAGCGGTAGAGCGGGTCATTCAACTTGCCATATTGGCCCCCGACATCTATTCGCTTATAGTCAATTCCCAACTCTTCCAGACACCAAAGCACTTTTTTGACATTAGTCGAATTATTTCGACCCCAGACTGTGAGCATATCAAACCCTCTTTAATACCCGCCATTCGTCAAGCTGCATGTGTGCAGCGGCTTTCATTCACGCGCTACTTTCTTGCAACTCAAATTATTTTGAGTTAACGCCGTTGCCAATGATGGATATCCCAATCATGCAAAATTGCCAGGTCCACCAATTCAGTACCCGGATTGATCACTGCGGCGCGATCAACATATTCCAATAACGGTTTGTCATTGATTGAATCACTGTAACCATAGGTCCGCTGGAAGTCTAATTGGGGCGATTCCTTCAACCACTGTTTCAGCCGCTCAACTTTGCCCTCACGATAAGTCAGGGTACCGTAAGTCTTGCCGGTATAGCGGCTATTCTCCACTTCCACGCCAATAGACAATGCTGTATTGGCAGAGAAACACTGCGCAATGGGGGTGACCAAATGCTCGCCAGTGGCTGAAATAATCACGATGTAATCACCACGATTACGGTGCCAGTTCAGAAGTTTTCTGGCCTGCGGATAGACGCGGGGCAAAATGTCGCGCTCGATAAAACGCTCGACCCAGCCGGCCACTTCAGCCGTGTGCTTTCCTACCAAAGGTGACAAAGTTGATTCCATATAACAGGACATCGACAGGTTTCCCTGATAGTACTGTTTCATTAAATACTGTTCTTGTTCTGCCAGTTCGTGAGAAGCAATTCCTTCATCAACCAGCCAGCGCATCCATAGGCCAGAACTGTCATCGCTTATCAGCGTTTCATCAAGATCAAACAGGGCCAAATCCATTAAGCCACCTCCAAGTAGATAACGCGGGCGAAGTGAAACTTAACAGGGTATGTGCTGAACATTGGCAATTTCCCACCGGAATAACAGGTATCAATAGTTAACCTAATACTTTCTACCCAAACATGAAAGTAAATCAGAATAGGGGGCAATTAAGACAAAGTAATGAAAGAAATAACATAGAACGGATTGATATTGGTGAGTTAGCGAGTTTCGGTGTTAATTATTTATATCGTTTGGATATAGATTGTTAAGCATTTAGTCGAGAACGCTCTTAAAACTGCGCTTTGTCTGACCGCGCAGTTTGTGACCAACCGCCCTGGGCCAAGGAAAGAGTGTTGTCGACTGCCTGCTTTCACCCCCACAGCTCAGGAGCTGAATATGCTAATTATTCGTTTGTATGGTTGTCCAGTTTTCATTGGTTCTGAGCAAAAAAAGCAACCAACTGAATCTTCTGGAGTGAAAAATGAGTCACCAAAACCTAAGCAGTCAATCACCGGTTAATGCGGATATATTACCTTTATTAGATCTTTCATTGCTGAATGGCAATGAAGAGGAACGTCAGGCATTTCTCGTCGCTTTACGTCATTCCGCCCGAGATATTGGATTTTTTTACCTGACCGGACATGGTATTGACTCCGCGTTATTACAACAAATCCAGACCTTATCACGTGAATTCTTTGCTCTACCTGATGAAGAGAAACTGGCTGTTGCCATGGTGCGCTCTCCGCATTTTCGTGGTTACAACCGCGCGGCTTCGGAACTCACGCGCGGCCAGCCAGATTGGCGTGAACAGTTCGATATCGGCGCTGAGCGCACGCCATTACCTCAAACCTCCGGCACACCAAGTTGGGCTCGGCTGCAAGGCCCAAACCAGTGGCCAGAAGCGCTGCCCGAATTAAAACCAACTTTATTGCAATGGCAGCGCGAAATGACCGGTATGGCGCTGCGCTTACTGCGCGCCTTTGCTTTGGCACTAAATTTAGATGAAAACGCATTTGATGAGTTGTATGGCGATAAACCCAATGAACATATCAAACTGATTCGTTATCCAGGGCGCGAAACCACCCAAAGCGGGCAGGGAGTGGGCGCGCATAAAGATTCCGGTTTCCTCAGTTTCTTGTTGCAAGACCAGCAACGTGGTTTACAAGTTGAGGTAGAAGAGGGGCGCTGGATTGATGCGGTGCCGCGGCCAGACACTTTTGTGGTCAATATTGGTGAACTGCTGGAACTGGCCAGTAATGGCTATTTGCGCGTCACAGTGCATCGGGTAGAAACCCCACCTGCGGGGGCAGACCGTTTATCAATCGCCTTTTTCCTCGGCGCGCGCTTGGATGCCGTCGTGCCATTGTATCAACTGCCCGCCTCTCTGGCTGCGGAAGCTCGTGGGCCGGCCAGTGATCCGCATAATCCCCTATTCCGTGATGTTGGGCTTAATTATCTCAAAGGACGTTTGCGTTCTCATCCGGATGTTGCCGAGCGCTATTATCCAGACGTGGTTTCGCCGTCGGCTGCAACGGCTGCCGTCAGTACAACTTATTGATATTAAATTATAAAAACTTATTTTGGGGATGATAATGATGACAAAGACAATGATGACTAAAACCCGTATTTCTGGCTTGGTTCGTGCGGCATTACTGACGGCACTGGCGTCGACTTTTACTTTATCGGCACAAGCAGCCGAGGCCCTGCGGGTCGCAGCAGACCCCATTCCGCATGCGGAAATTCTGCAATTTATCCAAAAACTGGATCCGTCGCTGAATCTCAAAGTCATTGAAATCACTAATGGTGTTAACTCGAATGAGTTGTTAGCGCATGGTGATGTGGATGCTAACTATTTCCAGCATGTTCCTTATTTGCACTCTCAAGAGCAAGCATTGGGGCAGAAGTTTGCGGTTGCTGCCACGGTGCATATTGAGCCACTGGGCGTTTATTCCCATAAACATAAAACCTTTGCTGAAGTGCCGGACAAGGGCACTGTCGCGGTACCCAATAACGTCACTAACCTCAGCCGTGCGCTCTATTTATTGCAAGATCAAGGGCTTATTACGTTAAAACCGGGCTTTACTGACCCGGCGAAAAATCAGGCCACACCCAAGGATATTGCGAACAACCCTAAACACCTGAAAATCCTGGAGATTGAATCACCGCAGATCCCGCGTTCACTGGATGATGTTGATTTAGCAGTCATTAATGGAAACTATGCATTAGAAGCGGGTTTGAATCCGGCCAAAGATGCTTTAGGGCTGGAGAAAGCCGCGGGTAACCCGTACGCCAATATTTTGGTGACCACGCCGGCGCTGGAAAATGATCCACGAATCAAACAGTTGGCGAAAGATTTGCAGTCACCAGAAGTGGCGAAGTTTATCACTGAAAAATATGCCGGTTCTGTTATTCCAGTGGCAGGCATTAAATCATGATTAGCATCGAACGCCTGAGTAAAACCTATCCACAGGGAGGGCTGCCGATGGTGGCCCTGGCGGAGGTCTCACTGGAGATCCCGACGGGCTCGGTGTTCGGTATTATCGGCCGCAGCGGGGCGGGGAAAAGTACCTTAATCCGCTGCCTGAATTTACTGGAACGGCCCACTTCGGGCCGTATTCAAGTAGATGGCCGCGAGTTAACCACACTTTCAGATCGCCAATTACGTCTGCAAAGACAGAATATCGGCATGATTTTCCAGAATTTCCACTTACTTCATTCACGTAACGTATGGGACAACATTGCTGTTGGGCTGGAAATTATTGGTATGCCGAAACCACAGCGGCAAAAGCGTGTGGCGGAGTTATTGGATTTAGTCGGGTTGAATGATAAAGCCCATGCTTTTCCCTCGCAATTATCGGGTGGACAAAAACAGCGGGTCGGCATCGCCAGGGCGCTGGCGGCTAAGCCATCTTATTTGTTATCTGATGAAGCCACCAGTGCGCTGGATCCAGAAACCACGGCCTCGATACTGGCGCTGCTCAGCAATATTAATCGCCAACTGGGGCTAACTATCGTGTTGATTACCCATGAGTTAGATGTTGTGAAGTCCATCTGCGATACCGCCGCCTTACTTGAAAATGGGCGGGTGGTGGAAACCGGCGCGATAGCCGATTTACTCTCTTCGCCTCACTCTCGGCTGGGGCGCTCGCTGTTGCCCGCGCGTGGCCCGGTATCATTATCTGGCACACCAGTAGCGGAGTTGACTTTCTTTGATACGGTATCGGCCTCGCCGGTGCTGAGTGAATTAGCGCAGCGGCATGCGGTAGGAGTCACCCTACTGGGGGGCGGGGTCGAATCTATTGGCGGTCAACGAGTTGGGCGCTTGCAAGTTGATTTCAGCCACCCAGACGGCGGGCTGAATTTAGCGGAAGTTTTACAATTTCTGAATGAGCGTGGTGTGAGGGCCGAACTGATATGAGCAGCGGGATGAGTTGGCAGGATCTGTTGGAGCTGGTGGTCAATGCGACCGGTGAAACCCTTTATATGGTTGTTGTAGCGACCTTTTTCACTCTATTAATTGGCCTGCCGCTGGGGATCTTATTATTTGTTTCACGCCCTAATGGTGTGCTACCGGCCCCTCGGGTGAATATATTGATAGGTGCTATTGTGAATCTGGGGCGCTCAATGCCATTTGTGGTATTGCTTATCGCGCTGATTCCCATCACCCGATGGATTATCGGCACTACATTGGGGAGCACTGCCGCTATCGTGCCCATTACGTTAGGTGCCATTCCATTTTTTGCCCGGGTTGTTGAGGCCGCGTTGGATGAAGTGGATAAAGGGCGGATTGAGGCCATTTTATCTATGGGCGGGTCTGCACGGCATGTGATTCAAAAAGTGTTACTGCCGGAAGCGCTACCGGCTTTATTAGCAGGAGTGACTTTAACTGTGGTGATGCTGGTGGGGTTCTCATCCATGGCCGGTGTTATTGGCGGCGGTGGTTTGGGCGATTTGGCGATTCGCTATGGTTATCAGCGGTTTAATAATGAAGTGATGGTGGCAACCTTAGTGATTCTGGTGATTCTGGTACAGGGCGCACAAAGTCTGGGTGATAAGTGGGTCAGGTCGCTGGCGCATCGGCGCTAAAGTTTGTGACTCTATCATGCCGATTTAGAATTGAAGCTACAGGCGTTATATTCACTCCTGTAGCTTTATTTCGCAAAGAACAAGACTCAAAAACAGGATAATTAGCCGTTTAATGCTTGCGCCAAGTCAGCAATCAAATCTTCGGTATCCTCAATCCCGACGGATAAACGCAAAAGTTGCGGGGTAATCCCGTGTTTTAAGCGGGTTTCCAATGGGATTGATGCATGGGTCATGCTGTAGGGTTGGCTGATTAAGCTTTCGACACCGCCGAGACTTTCGGCCAAAGTAAATAAATGTGAGCGCTTGATGACAGCACGAGCGAACTCATCATCTCCTTTCAATCTCACCGAAATCATGCCACCAAAACCGGCCATCTGTTTGGCAGCCAACGCGTGCTGTGGATGGCTTTTCAGCCCAGGATAATACACATTTTCTACTTGCGGCTGTTGTTCAAGCCACTCGGCGATACGCTGTGCGCTGTGATTATGGCGCGCCATACGCAACGCCAAAGTGCGCAAACCGCGTAATGTCAGGAAACTGCTGAAGGGGTCTAAAATCCCGCCGACAGCATTGTGCAAAAAGCCCAATTGTTCTGCCAGTTCAGGATGGTTCCCCACGGCGGCGACACCGGCGACAACATCAGAATGACCATTAAGATATTTAGTGGCTGAATGCACCACAATATCAAAACCTAACTCCAGCGGGCGCTGAATATAAGGTGAGGCAAAGGTATTGTCTGCCACACTAATCAACTGATGTTTTTTGGCAATAGCAGCAATCGCGGCCAGATCCGCCAATTTTAGCAATGGGTTAGTTGGCGTCTCCACCCAGATCATTTTGGTCTCAGGTAAAATGGCTTGTTCCAGTGCGGCGGTATCTGCGGGAGAAACATAAGTTACCCGCAAACCGGCGGTGCGACTGCGTACTTTCTCCAGCAGGCGGTAGGTTCCGCCATATAAATCATCCACGGCAATGATATGGCTGCCTTGATCCAGCAATTCCAGAACTGTTGAGCAGGCGGCCAAACCCGAGGCAAAAGCATAACCACGGATGCCACCTTCCAACTCTGCAATTGCTTTTTCCAATGCAGTGCGAGTGGGGTTACCACTGCGGGAATACTCATACCCGGTGTGTTCGCCAGGAGCGGGTTGTGCAAAGGTGGACGTCGCGTAAATTGCGGGCATCACTGCACCCGTGCTGTCTGGGGTATAACCGGCATGGACGGTTAGGGTATCGAACTTTGCCATGATAAAAATCCTTAATAAGAGAAGATTAAGCCAGCTTTTGACGCCAGGTATTCAAAACATCGGTGCGGGTAATCAACCCGAGGAAGCGCTCACCATCGAGTACCACTGCGACATGGCCATCATTAAAGGTTGCCAGCAGAGACCGGTAATCGGCTTCTTTTTGTAACGTATTGACCTGACGGGTCATCGCGCTACTGACCGGGTGTTTGAAATGGGAAGCATCAGCTTGCACTGCGTTCAGAAGATCCCATTCGTCGATGAGGCCAACGACTTTTTCGCCGTCTAATACCGGCAATTGGGAGATGTCATACAGGCGCATCCGGGCGTGAGCGACGGCTAAGGTATCTTGTGGTGAGACAGAAATGGTTGCGCCGTCCTCATGGCTATAAGTGATGTAATCACGCAAATCACCCCGCTGAGGTTTGCTCAGCAATCCCTGTTCCAGTAACCAGTAATCATTGAACATTTTGGACAGGTATTTATTGCCGCTGTCACACACGAAAGTCACCACCCGTTTTGGCGTAGTTTGTTCGCGGCAATAGCGTAATGCCGCTGCCAATAAGGTTCCGGTAGAAGAACCTGCCAGCACACCCTCTTCACGCAGCAGGATGCGGGCGGTACTGAAAGCTTCAGCATCATCAATACTGTAGGATTTTTTTACTTGAGAGAAGTTACTCAACGGCGGGATAAAGTCTTCGCCAATCCCTTCGACGAGCCAGCTACCGGCATCACCAATGTGGTCGTTGTCGACGAAATCCGCCAAAATGGAACCAGCAGGGTCGGCCAGCACAAATTCTGTTGCGGGCGAAACCTCTGTGAAATATTGGCTTAGCCCACTGAGTGTGCCGCTGGAGCCCACGCCCACCACGATAGCATCAATTTTTTCGCCCATCTGCTGCCATAGTTCAGGGCCAGTTGAGGTGCGGTGAGCTGCGGGATTGGCTGGGTTATTGAACTGGTCAATATAAAAAGAACCCGGAGTCTCCTGCGCCAGCCGCAGAGCATAGTCCTGATAATAGGCCGGATGGCCTTTTCCCACATCAGAGCGGGTGAGCAGCACTTGTGCGCCCAATGCGCGCAGATGGAAAATCTTCTCTTGGCTCATTTTATCCGGCACGACCAATATCAACTTGTAGCCTTTAAGTGCGGCGACCAGCGCCAGCCCAAGGCCAGTATTCCCGGCGGTGGCCTCAATAATGGTGCCGCCGGGTTGCAGTAAGCCCTCTTTTTCCGCCTGTTCAATCATTGAGAGTGCGACCCGGTCTTTAATTGAGCCGCCGGGATTTTGGTTTTCCAACTTCACAAATAACTGGCACGGCCCGGTATCAAAGCGGGTCAGTTCCAAAAGTGGGGTGTGGCCGATAAGATCAAGCACCGAGCGCGGGATAGCCATCATTGACTCCAGTAAACATTGAGTTAACAGAATGAGTTCGGTTAACAACCTATGGCTGGATAATAGCGCTAGCGGCTTAGGCACTAAAAAGAACAAATAACCCGTTCATATTCCTTTTGGTAATATACTTATGGTTTTTTAGACGTTTAGGTGCTTAGATGTAAGGGTGTTTAGATAGGAAGATGGTTAGCCGTATAGCCATCAATACTCGGTGAAAACAGCGTCTTTACAAAACAAAACGTAAAACAATGCCCATTTGGCGCGGCAATGGGATAAATTTAGAAAAGGTATTGAAATATGACTAAGCTAATATTTCAGTTTCAGTGAAAAAACGTGATTTTTTCGCTAATTGGACTGTGGTTATTTTGGAAATACCACTTATTTCCAATTATTTGCAAGGATACTCTGGCGACCTCATGATGAAATTTATTTTCCCGTTCAAGCTAAAAAAGCTGACTTTCAGTGCTGGTTTGTTGCTCTTGGCACTGCCTCATGCCAATGCTGCTGACACACCACCTCCTGCGATAGACGCCAAAGCCTACGTATTAATGGATTACAACAGTGGAAAAGTGCTGGCTGAGGGTAACAGTGACCAGCGTCTTGACCCTGCTAGTCTGACAAAAATTATGTCCAGCTATGTGATTGGACAGGCCATTAAAGCCGGCAAAGTGCATCCGGATGATTTAGTGACCGTCGGTAAAGATGCCTGGGCCACCGGTAACCCGGCATTGCGCGGCTCCTCGGTGATGTTTTTGAAACCGGGTGATCAAGTCAAATTGTCCGATTTGAACAAAGGTATTGTGATTCAGTCCGGTAATGATGCCAGTATTGCGCTAGCTGATTTTATTGCCGGCAGTCAGGACAGCTTTGTTGGTTTGATGAATAATTACGCCAAAGCGCTTGGCCTCAACAATACCCACTTCATGACGGTGCATGGCCTTGATGCTCCCGGGCAGTACAGCACCGCGCGTGATATGGCGGTTTTAGGGCAAGCGCTTATCCGTGATGTTCCTGATGAATATGCGCTGCATAAAGAGAAAGAATTTACCTTTAATAAAATTCGTCAGATTAACCGCAACCGGCTGTTATGGAGCACGAGTCTCAATGTCGATGGCATGAAAACCGGCTTTACCTCCGGTGCCGGGCATAATCTGGTGGCCTCGGCGACTGATGGGCCGATGCGTTTGATCTCCGTTGTACTGGGTGCTCCCAGTGACAGAGTCCGTTTCAGTGAAAGTGAGAAATTGCTGACTTGGGGATTCCGCTTCTATGAAACCGTGGTGCCGATTAAGGCCACGAAACCTTTTGTGACGCAGAAAGTCTGGTTTGGTGATACCGGGCAAGCTGAACTTGGCGTGGCTGAGGATGCCGCTATTACCATCCCGAAAGGGCAGATGAAGAACTTGAAAGCCAGTTATAAGCTCAATGAGACGGAATTGCGCGCTCCGCTGGCGAAGCATCAAGTGGTCGGAACTATCGATTTTCAACTGAATGGTCAAACTATTGATCAGCGGCCGTTAGTCGTCTTAAACGAAGTGAAAGAGGGCGGATTCTTCAGCCGCATCTGGGATTTCGTGATGATGAAAATTAGCCAGTTATTTAGCTAACTTTAAGCAAAAGGGCGACTATTAAGCCGCCCTTTTTATGATTTATTCAGAGAAATCAGTTACAAGCTACAACCTTGATGGCCAGGCCGCCACGAGATGTTTCGCGGTATTTTGAGTTCATATCTTTGCCTGTTTCGTACATCGTTTCGATGACTTTATCCAGACAGACGCTGGGTTCGCTGGTGCGGCGCAATGCCATACGGGCTGAGTTAACGGCTTGCACGGCGGAAATTGCGTTACGCTCGATACATGGCACCTGAACTTGCCCTGCAACCGGGTCACACGTCAGCCCCAAGTTATGCTCCATGGCAATTTCAGCCGCAATGCAGACCTGAGCTGGGCTTCCGCCCATCAATTCAGCCAGACCGGCAGCGGCCATTGAACAGGCAACACCGACTTCCCCCTGACAACCGACTTCAGCGCCAGAAATGGATGCGTTCATTTTATACAGCGCACCAATAACACCTGAAACAAGGAAATAGCGGCTGTATGAGTTCTCATTCACAGGGCGAATGAATTTGTCGTAGTAAGCCAAAACCGCAGGGATGATACCGCAAGCCCCGTTAGTCGGCGCAGTGACAACTCGCCCCCCTGCCGCATTTTCTTCATTGACCGCTAAGGCATACATATTGATCCAATCGACAACCATCATCGGATCGGCATTATGTTTATCTGTGGTGACCAGCATACGGCGCAATGCAGCGGCGCGGCGCGGAACTTTCATGGGGCCAGGTAAGAGGCCTTCAGTATTAATACCGCGCTCAATACCGGCACGCATGACATCCCAAATAGCCGCAAAGTGCGCACTTATCTCGGCTTTACTGTGCAAAGCCAACTCATTTTGCATCACTAAACCGGATAAAGATAAGCCGGTATCTTTACAGTGTTTTTGCAAATCACGCGCAGAATTGAACGGGTAGGGGACAGAAACAGTATTGCTGTCTTGCTGACTAAAATGAGCTTCATCGACAATGAACCCGCCGCCAATGGAGTAATATGTTTTGCTGAACAGACATTCATCACCTGCATGTGCGCTGATGGTCATGCCATTCTCATGCAAAGGCAAATTGGTTTCATGGAAGTTCATCCCGCCACGTGCCGGGAAATCAACTTCGTGACTGCCATTGGCCAGCAGCAAACGCTCCCGCGACTCTACATCACGGATAAAACCAGGGATGGCATCAATATCAACTGTATCCGGCATGTTTCCCGCCAGACCCATAATGATGGCAATATCGGTATGGTGGCCTTTACCTGTAAGAGACAAAGAGCCATAAACATCAACGGTGATTCGGGTGACGGCTGAAAGGTGTCCCAGAGTGATTAAATCATCGGTAAACAGCTTGCCAGCCTTCATCGGGCCGACGGTGTGAGAGCTGGAAGGACCAATACCAATCTTGAAAATGTCAAAAACGCTGACCATATTATTCGCCTCCTTCATGTTAAAGGCGTTATACCTTTCGTGTCTGGTGTTGTTACGTGTTAGCTGTAACACCCATCACTTAGGTAATATTATTAAAATGCATACATTGCCGTGGAAAAGAACCGGTGCGGACGCACCGGCTTTTGAATCGATTATCAGCGGATGATAATGAGCTGGCCGTGGAGGTTGGCCAGCTTCAAAATCACTTACCGAACAGGCTGAACAAGATTGCAGAGATAGCAATAAGACCCATGATAACCACGAAGATGTTACTGATGTGACCGCTGTATTTGCGCATCGCTGGCACTTTATGGATGGCATACATTGGCATCAGGAATAACAGCATCGCGATGATTGGGCCGCCCAGGGTTTCAATCATGCCCAAAATGCTTGGGTTCATGGTTGCGACAATCCAAGTGGTCACCAGCATGAACAGCGCAGTAATGCGGTTCAGTTTGTCATGATTGATTTCTTTGCCTTTGCTACGCAGAGATTTGATCATCATGCCGTTAAAGCCTTCACGAGCGCCTAAGTAGTGGCCCAGGAAAGATTTGGTGATAGCGATAAAGGCAATGACTGGCGCCATATAGGCAATCATTGGGGTATTAAAGTGGTTAGCCAGGTAAGACAGAATAGAAATATTTTGGCTCTTCGCTTCTGCCAGGTCGGCTGGCGACAAGCTCAGTACGCAACTAAATACGAAGAACATCACTGTCACAACCATCATGATGTGAGCAAAAGCTAAAATGCGGGAGCATTTTTTCTCAGCATCAACACCATACTCTTCGCGTTTTGCTACTGCAAAAGCAGAGATAATTGGGGAGTGGTTGAATGAGAACACCATCACCGGGATAACCAGCCACAGCGTCATCCACAGGCCGCTACCCGTGCCGTTGCCATCCATTGAGACATTCTCAAATATCGCGCTTGACCAGTTAGGAATCAGGTAAACAGCCAGCATCATCAATGCCGCAACAAACGGGAACACCAAGATACTCATTGCTTTCACAATGGCATGTTCACCAAAACGCACGATAGTCATCAGGCCGATGATAAGGATCAGCGACAAAATGGCACGTGGTGGTGATGGTAGATGCATCTGGTGAGTAATAAAGCTATCAACGGTGTTGGTAATCGCAACACTGTAGACCAACAAAATTGGGTAGATAGCGAAGAAGTAAAGCAGAGTAATCAGTTTACCCGCACCTTTACCAAAATGTTCTTCAACCACTTCAGTGATATCTTCTCCCGGATTTTTACCTGACAGCACAAAACGGCACAGGCCGCGGTGTGCATAGAAGGTCATCGGGAAAGCAATAATGGCCATAACGATAAGAGGCAGAAGGCCGCCGATACCAGCATTGATTGGCAGGAATAATACGCCCGCGCCGATGGCTGTGCCGTACAGACCCAACATCCACATGGTGTCACTTTTACGCCATGTGCTTGATGAAGTTTTTCCCGTGGAGGCAATAGTGCCCGTTTGAGTAGTGTCCATGAAAAATCTCCAATGTGAACACGTTAATTTAAAATTAAGAGCCGAAAGTTAGAGACCTGTAGTGCCTTATTTAGCGACATTATCAGGTGAAAAATTCAGTCGAAACGATTTGTTTAAAATTGGTGCCCTGGTTATTAGCTTGGTGTCGTGGTTGTGATTTATACCTAAACGTTAAAGTGCAAAATTTAACCGATTTTAAGCGGATGAATTCGCTTTATCGGATATTTTTGTTGTTCTGAGGAGAACAGTAGTTTTTGCTGGCGGCAAGATAGCGATTTGTAGTGAAAACTACCGTGATCATGCTCGCAAATGCTCAATAAACTCGACCCCAATGAATTGTTGCGGATTTACAACTGATTGTTATGTGAATGTTTGTAATTCATCGATAAGAAAAATAAAAACATCTTTTCTATAATTGACCAATAAACAAACAATTCTTTTTTGCTCCCCCTTTCTTGATGGGCAATATATTTTAACCGCGCTTGTGAATCTAGCAAAAATCAATTTTTCCACTAATTCCTTGATGAATATCATTAATTTAAAATATTAAAATTAACACAACTTGTTGATATATGAAGATAATTATATTTTATAGAGAATAAGTAAGAGCGGGTGATTTTTATAGTGTTATAAGCAGTGAAATAAGAAAATAGCAATAATTCAGATTGTCTTTCAGAATAAGTCAGGGAGTGATTATTAGTATTCTATGGTTTATTTGTCATATGAACATATGCGGTTGATAATTTGTCTGACAATAAACTAACGCTATTCTTTTACGTAAATGCATTAAAAGAACATCAAATGTTAAATTAATTTACCTTAAACAAAAATATCAACGGATATTAATTAATCAATGGAATTGCGTTTCAAAATTTTTATGAGTAAAACGCCATTTAGCCACAAATAAAGTATGGTTATTTGTTGTCGGATTATTTTGCTTAAATATAGCCCATTAGTGCCTGGCAATATGCAGCCGATATTATCTACTCAGTATTTGGCAATTTAAGATTTTTGCTATGTAATCAAGGAGGAGGCCGCCAGACTGGATGTCATAAGAGGGCGTTCTCAGTGCAGGATGCATTTGCACGCATCCTGTTCGCTATCGGTATGTGCGAAAGAAAGAGGGCCTAACAGTAGGTTTTAATATCGTGCTGTAAAAAGAACTCACTGAATTCGATATCAGGCTCACGGTTGGTCACGACAGCATCAAATAGTGTCAACGCGCCGATACTGGCGGGTTTTATTTTGCCAAACTTACTGTGGTCGGCTACCAGAATTTTATGCTGGGATTTGGCAATTGCACGGTGCTTTAATAGGATCTCGTCGAAATTGAAACAAGTTGCGCCGTACTCAATAGAAACGCCTGCCGCAGAGATAAAAGCTTTGTTTGGACAAGCATTATCCAGCTCATTATGTTGGCTTATCGGCGTAAAAATGTAGTTATTAGGTTTGAATTCCCCCCCACACAAGACAACTTTGCAATTGGGTTTATCTTGTAAAGACAGGAAGGTGTTGAGGGAATAGCAAATCGCGGTAAAAGACAGTTCTTCATCAATTTCGTCGATTATCGACGGAATTGTCGTGCCGCAATCAAAGAAAACGGTGTCATTTTCCGCGATAAGACGTGCCGCTAACTGGCCGATTCGGCGCTTTTCTTCCACCTGTTTAGCTTGTTGGTCAGAAACAAAATAGTTATTGGCGCTGTTGCTTTTAGGGTCCATCACCACATAACCGCCGAGCAAAATAACGGATGTGGGTTCAGCACTAAGATCTCGCCGAATCGTCATTTCAGAAACACGCAATAGATTAGCCGCGTCTTTTAAATGGATTTTGTCGGAACGCTTAAGGGCCTGAGTAAGTTTATTGATTCGTTCTGCACGGCGAGTTTCCATAAGCTATCCCTGACGAGTTGTTTTCAAGACCATGCAACGCAAAAAAGTGTACAAAACAGTACATGGCAATAAGTAAGCCCGACCTTGGCCGGGCTTTATACCCATCATCTTTCAAGTGCTGACGCGCTGGTAACCCGCATTTCAACCTATTGAAATATATTGGATACAGACTAAGTTAGTAGCTTGATGCAGATGTTTGCTGACCTGAAACGATAGCAACGCCAGAACTGGTGCCAATGCGTGTTGCCCCAGCCTTAATCATCGTTTCTGCTGTAGCCCGGTCGCGAACCGCACCGGAAGCTTTAACTCCCATCTCTGGACCTACTGTGGCGCGCATCAATTTGACATGTTCTTCTTTAGCACCGCCAGTGCTAAAACCGGTTGAGGTTTTAACAAAAGCTACGTCAAGTTCACGACACATTTCACAAACTTGTACAATTTGCGCGTCACTGAGCAGGCAAGTTTCTAATATTACCTTCAACGGTGTGGAGGCGCAATTATCGCGCACGGCCTTAATATCAGCTTTAACCTCCGCGATTTTACCACTTTTTAGCCAGCCAACATTAATAACCATATCAATCTCTTGTGCGCCAGCTTTGATAGCGGCCTGGGCCTCAAAAGCTTTTGCTTCAGTCAGACCGGCACCCAGTGGAAAACCAATAACTGAGCACACTTTAACTGATGTTCCTGCTAACTGTTGTGCAGCAACGGGTACATACCCGGAGTTAACACATACTGCATAGAAATGATGCTGCTTAGCTTCTTCACACAGCTTAATAATTTGATCTTCGGTAGCATCCATTGCCAGTAGGGTATGGTCGATATAATTAGCGTAATTGATCGTCATGATTATTATCCTTTTGTTCATCTGTAAGTTAGCTATGTTGTTATAATAATAACATTTAATGGAAAAAACAAAGATAATCCTCACATATTTAGCTGTTTTAGATTTTATTTTGTTATTTTAATTACATTAATGGTTGTTAAATAGCCATCAAATAGCATGACTACCAATGCAATCATATGATTTTTATGTGTTTTTAAATGAAGGAGAGATTTTTAGATGAGCATTGTCGGCATTTTAGTTTGCCGACAATGTAAAATTAATAACGTGAGAGGGCTAGCTTCTGACCCATCCCCGGCTGATAGGCAAGGCAAAACCGAGGTGATAAAGGCGCTTCATACCATGTGAGATAGCATAGCCGAATAAATTCCACACTAACTGTGCAAACAAGCAGCCGACAATACCGAGCAAAAAGGCACCCGCCATATCTAACGGCCAATGTACTCCCAGATAGATACGTGACCATGCAATCGCGACGGCCACGATCATCATGCTGATTGCTGACCACAGTTTGTGCCAGAAAACAAAAGCGAGAGCGAAAGTGAAAATAGCAGTGCCGTGGTCGCTTGGGAAAGAGCTGTCAGGTGCGTGGTTCATAAAGTTATAACCAAAACCGATGACAAAAGGCCTGTCATGCGGGATAAGCATCCCGATACAAGAGGCTGAAAGCATAGAAAAAGCCAGAGCGATGGCGGCTTTGGTGACTAAGGCGCGCTGTGAATCCATGGCGTTTTCTGGCCCCCACAACCATAACCCCACCAATAATACGGGGATAATCATAATCAAATCGCGTGCGATGAAAGTCGCAAAAGAAATCATCCATGGCTGTGATGCTGGGGTGGCATTTATCATGGAAAAGAAAAAGTAATTTATTTGTTCTATCATTTTGTACCCTTATCACGGTGGTAATAACCGCTTATCATCCAATACGCAGCCAACTGACTGAGCCATACCCACCAACCCGCCCACAGGTTGTGAGTAAGAAAATGTGCCCCACGCATGATTTGTCCAAAACCCATCAACATGCCAAGACTGACACCGGCGAACCAACACAGCAAAGCCCACTGTGGCCGCTCGGGGTAAAACAAGAAAAACAATGCCATCACTGCAAAACCACTGGATGCATGACCGCCAGGGAAACAGTGGCCTGGACCCGCGCCGGCGGGGACTGTCCCCATCAACACATAGCTGAGGGATTTGCCGCCATACTCCACTAAGTCCCAAGGGCAGGAGTGCGCGCTGGTGGCTTTTAAAATACCTATCACCAATGGGCCGATACCAAACAACAACATGGTGGTCACTAAGCGCGTATTACGGTGATAAATGCCCCACAACAACGCGATGGTGGCAGCGCTAATAATGGTTATTTTCAATAACCGGTGATTAAGTAAATCCAGCCAGACATTATTTTCCCATGGAAAATGTTGTGAGACCGGATCAAACCAATTATTACTGATAAGCCAATCCAGCTGCTCATCGCGGGATAACCAGAGAAACAGCAATCCACTGATCACCAGCGCAAAAACCTGCCAAAAATAAAAGGATAACGGCAGCGAGTAAAGGGAGTTTGTCCTAATTATCAATGCCGTTGAGGTATTATTTAATGTTGAGGTGGTGACATCAGATGGAGTGACGGGTTTGTTGATCTTCACGCAATAACCTGGAGCAGAAGTTGTAATATTTGTACTGTAATAATTCTGCCTTAAGAAAGCCTTAAGGGCATTCCCTTCGTACTTGACGTTAATGGGGGGGTATCTGCAACGCCAACAAGTCGTGATAAATCATGAGGAACGGGAGAAAACTCAAATTTCAGGCAAGAAAAAACCCGATTAGTCTTGAACCTAACAAGGCGGGACTATCGGGCTCCTCAATATGGGGACATCAAAGAAAAGCAGTGGCATTAAATCAGACCCCATCCCGGTAAGAAAGTTCTGGGGAAATAAAAAAAGTATAAAATAATGTTTAGCTTTATCTTAAATGCCTCTTTTGGCGTACTAGCCTAATATTCCCGGCCAGACAATGACGATGAGTGAGCCCGCCAATGTCAGTAATACGTTTGCAATGGCATAAGTCCCTGCATATCCAAGCGCTGGGATGTTACTGCGAGCCGTGTCGCTGATGATATCCATCGCCGGTGCGCAGGTGCGGGCCCCCATAATCGCGCCGAAAAGCAGGGCGCGGTTCATGCGTAATACATAAGCGCCAAAGATAAAGCAGATAACGACTGGCACTAAACTGACTATCAAGCCGGAAATCAGCATTTGGCCGCCCACGGCACCCAAATTGCTGTTAATACCGCCACCCGCGCTCAGCCCGACTCCGGCCATAAAGACCATCAATCCGAACTCTTTCACCATATTGAGTGCCCCTTGCGGGATATAGCCGAAAGTCGGGTGGTTGGCCCGCAAAAAGCCAAGCATGATGCCCGCCATCAGTAGGCCAGCGGCATTGCCAATACCAAAGCTGAAATTACTGAATTGGAAGGTAATCAGGCCAATCATTAAGCCCAAAATAAAGAAAGCGCAGAAAGCCAGCAGGTCGGTGACCTGACTGTGAATGGAGATAAAGCCAATCTTCTCCGCCACACTTTTGACTCGCCGTGCATCCCCGCTGACTTGCAAGACATCGCCTTTATTCAGCACCACATTGTCATCAATCGGCATTTCTATCTGGCTGCGGATCACGCGGTTAAGGAAACAGCCGTGGTCGGTTAATTTTAAATGGCTGAGGCGTTTACCGACGGCATTGCTGTTTTTGACCACAATTTCTTCAGTAACAATGCGCATGTCCAGTAAGTCACGGTCAAACACTTCTTTACCGTTACGAAAGCTGGGGTCAAGGCGGGAATGCGCATCTGGATAGCCGACCAGTGAAATTTCATCACCGACTTGCAGCACAGCATCGCCATCCGGGTTTGCTAAGATACCATTCCGGCGAATGCGCTCGATGTAACAGCCGGTTTGGCGATAAATACCTAATTCTCTTAGGTTTTTACCATCAGCCCATGCCACCAATTCCGGGCCAACACGATAGGCGCGGATAACCGGCAGGTAGACTTTACGCTGACTGTCAGTGTCAAGGCCGCGTTCACGGGCTATTTGCTGAGCACTGGTTGGTAAGTCTTGATGTTGAAGTTTAGGTAAATATCGCGCACCTAAAATCAGGCTAACCAAGCCAATAAGATAGGTCAGGGCATAACCCAGGCTGAGGTTATCCTGAGCATGTTGCAGTGCCGGATTATTCGCGATGGTATGGCGCAGTGTATCGCCAGCGCCCACTAAAACAGGTGTGGATGTCATCGAGCCGGCTAGCATCCCGGCGGTCAGGCCGATGTCCCAGCCAAACAATTTACCGAGCCCCAGCGCCAGAATCATTGCGCTGCCCACCATGACCAAAGCCAGCATCAGGTAGTTTTTGCCATCACGGAAGAAAATAGAGAAAAAGTTTGGGCCAGCTTCAACGCCGACACAAAAAATAAAGAGCATAAAGCCCAAATTCAAAGCTTCAGTATTAATGGTAAAGTGCTGTTGCCCAAGTATCAGTGATACCACTAACACACCAATAGCGTTACCTAATTGAATAGGCCCGAGTCGCAGTTTGCCCAGGCATAATCCCAGTGCTAAAACCACGAATAACAGCAAGATGTAGTTGCCGTTTAACAAATTTGCGACGTTTATATTCACCAGAATGACTTTCTATTTAGCTCGGATGATCCACGATGCATACACCCTAATGTAAAGCCAGAGCGACACATATATTTAAATTCAAAAAAATTTATCGCCAGACAGGATATAAATGTAGGCAATAGTGTGGGTTATTCTAATCTGTCTGTTGCGAGACAGCCAGTAGTAAGCAGGAAGTTTGGTATAGCTAGAGGTATATGCTTTAGGGTTAGATGAATGCAGGTTTATATGCTGGAAATAAGCCGCGAAATGCCGCTTTGGGGTAGGGTTTTACTGGCGTACGCTTCATGTTGGGGCACGAAAAAAGGGTGATTAACACCCTTTTCGCATCAAGTTAATCGTGATTGGCACAACTGTTGCCGGTTATCCACCAACAGAACAGTTTGTCAGCCGATTACTGGAACAGACTCAGATTTTCTTTTGCGTAGGCTTCGAAATCTGTGCAGCCACCGATGTGTTTCTCATCGATAAAGATTTGTGGCACAGTTTCGACTGGTTTGCCGACGGTTTTTTCCAAATCAGCTTTGGTTATCCCTTCCGCGTGAATATCAATGTAGCGGAATTTAAAATCATCGCGTTCAGTTTCCAGTTTTTCCGCCAGTTCTTTGGCACGAACACAGTAAGGACATCCAGGACGCCCGAAAATCACAGCAAACATGTAAAACTCCTTGATTAATTTGAGATAATCACTTCGCCAACAGTTACTGATATATTCAACTGTTAAATAACGTTTAGCGCATTACTCACTCTCACTTGGGTCTACTATGCCCTTTGACGCAGTGAAAAAAAAGCAGGATTTGCCTGTTAATCTGATTAATCTTACCTATTTGCATATCGTTACTGTTACAAATAGTGGGGATTCAATACACTAAGCAAAAGCTTATATATTCCCGAAGAACGTGGAGTTGCAGATAGGTAGCGTTCACACACTGCAGCTTCAAGTATGGAAGGACAGAGCCTGTCGGAGGTAAAGATGCGCTCGTTAGGAGATATGCCCCGAATTGTGATTATTCTGGAAGCATTGGGGATGATATTACTGGTTGTGGCCTATCTTAGTATCAATGACTATTTGTCATTACCGGGGTCAATGGGCACACAGACAGTGGCGGTGATTATGATTTTTGTTGGGATTGGCCTGATGATCCCGGCGGCAGCTTGCATTGTTTGGCGCGTAGCCAAGGGTTTTGGTCCACTATTAGGCAGTGCTGACAGAATATCCAAACCCCAATCTAAGAGAGAGTTAGATGAAGCGCGAGCCAAAAAGGAGAATAAATCTGACTAAGGTCACTCCTGAGTCTTTCTGAGGGCATTAAATTAGTCGGGATTGAAGTGGCGCTGTCGGCCAATATTCCGTAAGCTATGCCACTTTTCGTATTTTGAGAATCGTGAGGTAGGTAGTTATGGATTCACTCATCGTCCCGGATTTAGCCTTATTACGGCGTTGGCTGGATCAACTCGGTATCTCATTTTTTGAATGCGATTCCTGCCAGGCGCTGCATTTGCCACATATGCAAAATTTTGAGGGTGTGTTTGATGCCAAAATCGATTTGGTTGATAACATTATCTTGTTTTCGGCACTGGCCGAAGTGCGGCCGACCGCCCTGATCCCGCTTGTTGCGGATCTCAGCCAAATCAATGCCAGCTCGCTGACAGTGAAAGCTTTTATTGATATTCAGGATGATAATCTACCAAAACTGATAGTCTGCCAGTCACTGGTTGTTGAAGTCGGGGTGGCATTCGCCCAGTTTGGCTATTTTATGCAGCAATGCGAAGAGCAGATTTCAATGATTATTCTGGAAGCTCGCGCCAATGATTTATTGTTTATCGGCAACAGCGATGACGATGAATTGCCGCAAACAGCCACGGCTTATCCCGTTATTCATTAAAGACTCCGCCTCGCCTCTATAATCTGGGTGCCGCTGATAACCAGTGGCACACTGTTATTCCCTCCGTAAACCATAAGATATTCTGCTTTTTACCCTACTTTGCCAGATATTTGTCGCCGTTTATGCCATTAGTGACGCATTACATAGATAGAATGTGCATAAAAAATCGATAAAAGGCGTTTTTTACCCTAGAGTCTGGTGTGGATTGCGAACTGCGGTTATGCTGCTGTTTCTGCAATGGGCATAATATTTCTCCGCAAATCAGTGATTATCCTTGTTAGGTTAATAATCACTCGCCGTGCATAGTCATGCATCCGGGTTTTGTGGAAATAGCGCTCGGCAGGACAACGGTGTTGTGTCCCATCGGATGCAAATTTATCGCACGAATTTACCCCCTATTCTGGAGGAGTTAACGGATGTTCACCCAACGTAAAAAGTGGTTATCGGGTGTTGCTGCTGGCCTATTAATGGCTGCGTCCGTCTCAGCATCTGCTGAAGAAAAAACACTGCATATTTACAACTGGTCTGATTATATCGCGCCAGATACGCTGGCTAATTTCCAGAAAGAAACCGGCATTAAAGTTGTCTATGATGTGTTTGACTCCAACGAGGTGTTGGAAGGTAAATTGATGGCGGGGAGCACTGGGTTTGACTTGGTCGTGCCGTCAGCCAGTTTCCTTGAGCGCCAATTGTCTGCGGGAGTATTTAAACCGCTAGATAAGAGTAAATTACCGAATTACAAAAACCTTGATCCAGAATTGTTGGCGTTAGTCGGCAAGCATGATCCGGATAATAAATATGCTATTCCGTATCTGTGGGCAACCACCGGCATTGGCTATAACGTCGAGAAAGTCAAAGCTGCGCTGGGGAAGGATGCACCGGTAGACAGTTGGGATCTGGTACTGAAACCTGAGAATCTTGAGAAACTGAAAAGTTGTGGTGTTTCTTTCCTGGATGCGCCAAGCGAGATTTTTGCTACTGTACTCAATTACTTGGGTAAAGATCCAAACAGTATCCAGGCAACAGATTACACTGGCCCTGCAACCGAGTTGTTATTGAAATTACGGCCAAATATCCGCTATTTCCACTCATCACAATACATCAATGACCTGGCAAACGGGGACATCTGTGTGGCTGTCGGGTGGGCTGGCGATATCATGCAGGCTTCTAACCGCGCCAAAGAAGCTAAAAATGGTGTGAATGTGGCCTACAGTATTCCGAAAGAGGGGGCATTAGCCTTCTTTGACGTGTTTGCTATGCCAGCTGATGCGAAAAATCAGGATGAAGCCTATCAGTTCCTGAATTATTTGATGCGCCCTGATGTGATTGCCAATATCAGTAACCACGTGTTCTATGCGAATGCCAATAAAGCGGCGACACCGCTGGTGAACGCGGAAGTCCGTGATAATCCCGGTATTTATCCGCCAGCGGATGTGCGGGCCAAAATGTTTACGCTGAAAGTACAAGACCCGAAAATTGATCGCGTGATAACCAAAGCGTGGACCAAAGCGAAAAGTGGTAAATAAACCATTGGCGAAAATCAGTCACAGGCGTTGAGCTGATGACTGATAACGTATTGATGGCTAAGTGAAAAATCATGGTGGGAACAGGGAGCTATCTTCCTGTTCCTGTTTTTTATTGCGCCGCACCTTAAATGCGGCCTGTTCTGCTTTTACGGAGAGCACGCTGAGTGAATGATGTCATTCCCCGCCCGCAGCCAAAATCCCAGAAGGTGTTTACTCCCTTGTTGGAGATTCGCAATTTAACTAAATCATTTGATGGTCAAGCTGCTGTCGATGATGTCAATTTGACCATCTACAAAGGTGAGATTTTTGCGCTGTTGGGGGCTTCAGGTTGTGGGAAATCCACCCTGCTGCGTATGTTGGCCGGTTTTGAACAGCCGACGCAGGGGCAAATTGTCCTTGATGGGCAGGATTTGTCACATGTTCCGCCTTATCAGCGCCCCATCAACATGATGTTTCAGTCATATGCACTTTTCCCGCACATGACGGTTGAGCAAAATATTGCATTTGGATTGAAGCAAGACAAATTGCCTGCTAATGAAATCAAAAGCCGGGTCGCTGAAATGCTGACATTGGTACACATGCAAGAGTTTGCCAAGCGCAAACCGCATCAGTTATCCGGTGGCCAGCGCCAGCGGGTGGCATTGGCGCGGAGTCTGGCGAAACGGCCAAAACTGCTGCTGCTGGATGAGCCGATGGGGGCGTTGGATAAAAAATTGCGCGACCGCATGCAACTCGAAGTGGTGGATATTCTGGAGCGCGTGGGCGCTACCTGTGTGATGGTGACGCATGACCAGGAAGAGGCCATGACGATGGCCGGGCGCATTGCCATTATGAACCGCGGCAAATTTGTGCAAATTGGCGAACCAGAAGAGATTTACGAGCACCCGAATAGCAGATTTAGCGCGGAATTTATCGGCTCGGTGAATGTGTTTGAAGGGGTACTAAAGGAGCGCTTAGATGATGCGCTTGTCATCGAAAGCCCCGGCCTACGCCACCCATTACATGTGGATTCAGATGCTTCCGTTGTTGACGGTGTTCCTGTCTTTGTCGCCCTGCGGCCAGAAAAAGTGATGTTATGTGAACAAGTACCTGAAGATGGGTGCAATTTTGCCGTCGGTGAAGTCGTGCATATTGCCTATCTGGGAGACTTGTCCATTTATCACGTGAAACTGCACAGCGGGCAAATGCTCAGCGCACAACTACAAAATGGCCATCGCTACCGTAAAGGGATGCCCACCTGGGGTGATGAGGTGCAACTGTGTTGGGATGCTGACAGCTGTGTTGTGCTGGGAAGCTGATAATTTAGGACGCTGATAGTTTAGGAAGCTGATCGTTAGGGGAGCTCAATATTGTGATACCAGAATCCACCCGTGGAGCCGCAGAGCCACCGACCCGAGCTATAGGGCCGGTTAAGGCGCTGATTCAACGCCTCCAAATGTCGCATGGCCATAAGTTGGTCATCGGCATACCCTATTTATGGCTATTCCTGCTGTTTATGTTGCCGTTCCTGATTGTGTTCAAAATCAGTCTGGCAGAGATGGCGCGCGCAGTTCCACCTTATACCGACCTGATGACTTGGCTGGACGGCAAGCTGGATATCTCGCTCAATCTTGGTAACTATCTGTTATTGCTTGATGATCCGCTGTATATCGATGCTTACCTGCAATCATTGCAAGTGGCGGCGGTCTCAACATTATGTTGCTTGATTATCGGTTATCCATTGGCTTGGGCTATTGCCCATAGCAAGTCATCCACGCGAAATATCTTATTGCTGCTGGTGATCCTGCCGTCATGGACATCATTTCTAATTCGAGTCTATGCCTGGATGGGGATTCTGAAGAATAACGGCATTCTGAATAACTTCCTGATATGGACTGGAATTATTGACCAGCCGCTGATTATTTTGCACACCAACTTGGCGGTTTATATTGGCGTGGTCTATTCCTATCTGCCTTTTATGGTGTTGCCTATCTATACCGCACTGACCCGACTGGACTATTCGTTGGTCGAGGCGGCATCGGATTTGGGGGCTAAACCGTTTAAAACCTTTGTCAGTGTGATTGTGCCATTGACCAAAGGAGGGATTGTGGCGGGTTCCATGTTGGTATTTATTCCGGCGGTGGGTGAGTTTGTTATCCCTGAACTGCTCGGCGGGCCGGACAGCATCATGATTGGCCGCATTTTATGGCAGGAATTCTTCAATAACCGTGACTGGCCAGTGGCCTCAGCAGTTGCGACGGTTATGTTAGTGCTGCTGATAGTGCCGATTATCTGGTTCCATAAGCACCAGAACAAAGCGGGGGGAGGCTCGGTATGAATAACCTACCGGAGGTGCGCTCGGTCTGGCGTCGGGTTATCTTAATTGTCGGTTATACCTTCTTGTATGCGCCGATGTTGATGTTGGTTATCTACTCATTTAACAGTTCAAAACTGGTGACCGTGTGGGCAGGATGGTCTATCCGCTGGTATATAGAGCTTTTCAATGATTCGGCGATGATATCAGCCGTAGGATTGAGCCTCACTATCGCCACCGCTTCTGCCACCATGGCGGTGGTATTGGGGACGATAGCGGCAGTGGTTATGGTGCGTTTTGGTCGCTTTCGCGGTTCGACAGGTTTTGCTTTTATGCTGACAGCCCCGTTGGTGATGCCCGATGTCATTACCGGCTTGTCATTACTGCTGCTGTTTGTTGCTATGGGGCATGCTATTGGCTGGCCAGCCGAGCGCGGTATGTTCACCATTTGGTTGGCACATGTGACGTTTTGTACCGCCTATGTGACCGTTGTTATCAGCTCCCGTTTGCGCGAGTTGGACCGGTCAATCGAAGAGGCCGCCATGGATTTGGGGGCGACACCATTAAAAGTCTTCTTTGTGATTACGGTTCCGATGATAGCTCCCGCGCTCATCTCTGGCTGGCTACTGGCCTTTACCTTATCACTGGATGATTTGGTTATTGCCAGCTTTGTCGCCGGGCCGGGGGCAACGACATTACCAATGCTGGTTTTTTCCAGTGTCCGCATGGGCGTGAACCCGGAGATAAACGCGCTGGCGACACTTATTTTGCTGGTGGTCGGAATTATCGGCTTAATTGCATGGTGGTTTATGTCTCGTTCGGAAAAACAGCGGTTGCGCGAATTACGCAAAGCTGCCCGTAGCTGATTACCCTTAAAACTGTTAGTCTTTCATCATCTTCTGACGCCGCTTCCAAGCGGCGTTATTGTCAGGGATAACATCAGGTTGCAAAACCCGAACAGGGAGCCGACTGGGCAATATGAGACTGTTATTTTCATCCGAGGCATTTTCATCAGCCACCACCACCCCCGTCCCGGTTTTAATTGCCGGAACGGCCATTATTGCTACCCGTTTCCTCGGTGTCATATTGTTGGTGGCGACGTTGGGTTGGGAAGGCACGGGCAGTTTTATCTATGAAAGCCTGCAAAGCTGGGATTCGGGCTTGATTTTTATTGCCAGTATTTTCATCCTGTTGCTAGAACTGGTTTGTGGTGTGGCGGTATGTTTGCGGCAAAACTGGGCGCGATGGGGTTATCTGGTATGCCAATTGTTGGTCATTGCTTATTTGCTGATGGCATCACTGGATTGGCTGGAGCTGGATGTCGATGTTTTCCGTATCGAGGGTGATACCGGTGCTGAAATCCTGCACAGTTTGCTGCTACAAAAGATCCCCGATGTGGTTATTCTTGGTTTGTTATTTTTCCCCTGGCACCGTTATTTCCGCTCGTCAAAATGAGTGTTTAACGTGACACAGTGCTACAATTCGCCCCCATCAACAGCCTCGGCTGTACATTATTTAATGTCTCAGATTATAACGGTTAATTATTAATGCATTGCGCACAGTATACGGCGGGCACCTGCCGTTCCTGCCAGTGGCTGGATAAACCCTATCCACAGCAACTGGCTGACAAACAACATCATTTGAAAGGTCTGTTATCCGGGCACACAGTCACTCAGTGGCTTGAGCCGGTTTTCGGGCGGGAAAATGCTTTCCGTAATAAAGCCAAAATGGTGGTCAGTGGCAGTGTTGAGCGCCCATTATTGGGGATGTTGCACCGTGATGGGACTCCGGTCGATTTATGTGAATGCCCTCTTTATCCCGCCAGCTTTGCTCCGGTTTTCGCGGTGCTGAAAATCTTTATTGCGCGCGCGGGCCTGACACCTTATAACGTGGCACGCAAGCGCGGTGAACTGAAATTTCTGTTGTTGACGGAAAGCACTTATCGTGGCGAGTTAATGCTGCGCTTTGTGCTGCGTTCACCAACCAAACTGGCGCAGTTACGCGCAGCTCTACCCTGGTTACAGCAACAATTACCGCAACTGGCGGTTATCTCTGCCAATATTCAGCCAGTGCATATGGCGATTTTGGAAGGGGAGCAGGAGGTTGCGTTGACTGAGCAGCAGGCACTGCCCGAAATATTTAATCAGGTGCCGTTGTTTATTCGCCCGCAAAGTTTTTTCCAGACTAATCCGCAAGTTGCAGCAGCACTGTACGCCACGGCGCGCCAATGGGTGCGCGAGCGGGATATTAACAGTATGTGGGATTTATTCTGTGGGGTGGGGGGCTTTGGTTTGCATTGTGCCGATGCTGACACTGAGCTTACCGGCATTGAAATCAGTGCCGAAGCCATTGCCTGCGCCCGCCAGTCCGCGGATCAATTAGGGTTAAGAAAGGTCAATTTTGCCGCGTTGGATTCAACACATTTTGCCACCGCAGAAACACAAGTGCCGCAATTGGTCTTGGTTAACCCGCCACGACGCGGAATCGGTGCCGAGTTGTGTGAATATCTCAGCCAGATGGCACCTGAATTCATTCTCTATTCAAGTTGTAATGCCGAAACAATGGCGAAAGATATCAATCTTTTAGCGGATTATCACATTGAGCGCGTGCAGTTGTTTGATATGTTCCCGCATACAGCTCACTATGAAGTTTTATCCTTACTTATTAAGCGCTAAACCCAAAGTAATTGGCGTTGCAGGTAGGCAGCCAACAAACGAATCCCGATGAACTTACACAGGTAAGTGATTCGGGTTCGTGAGTGCAGCGAACACCCCTGCAACGTCAAGTACAAAGGGGGGTATTACTGCGGGAACCACTTATCATTGATGGCTTTATATGTCCCGTCAGCTTTCACCGCTTCAATAGCTTTATTCAATTTCTCCAGCAACGCGGTGTTATCGGGGCGTACAGCAATACCCAGCCCAGTACCGAAGTATTGTGGGTCTGTTACATGTTCACCAACTGATGCCAGATTCGGATTGGTTTTCAGCCACTCATTCACTACAGCGGTATCGCCAAACACGCCATCAATACGGCCATTTTTCAAGTCGATAATGGCGTTTTGATAACTGTCATAAGCCACAGTTTGGATTTCAGGGTGCTTATCCTGCAAATATTTCTGGTGTGTGGTGCCGTTTTCCATTCCGATCTTCTTGCCTTTCAGGTCAGCAAAAGAACTGAATTTTCCTTTCGGGGCAATAACAATGGCGGAGTTAGCATAGTAAGGCTGGGTAAATGCCACTTGCTTGCTACGTTCTGGCGTGATGTCCATACCGGAAATGACCGCATCATAACGTTTGAATTTAAGCGCCGGAATCAAGCTATCAAAGGCCTGATTGGTGAAAGTACAGTTGGCTTCCATCTGTTTACATAATGCTTTTGCCAAATCCATATCAAAACCAACAATTTCGTTATTGGCCCCGATGGATTCAAACGGCGGGTAGGTTGCTGAGGCGGCAAAACGGATGGTTTCCGCCGCGGTAGCACTGAAAACCATACCACTTAAAACGGTCGCCAATAGTAACTTTTTCATGCTTAAACTCCTGTTTGAATTCTTTCAATAGAATAAGTTATTACTTATTGATTTTATTATCACTAATGATTTTTCATCGCGATTAATTCGGATGAATGATGTGGATTACATTGCCATCATATGAATTTATATGCAAGTAATGTGATTAAAAATTTAGTTTTTTATTTTTATTGCAGGAAAGATTTTATTACAGGAAAGAATAGAATAGGGCGGGGCAGGGCTGGGTTCACAGGTTTGGTTGACATCAGACTGGAGCAAGTTTCGGGTTGATAGAGTTTCACCGCTATCTTATCTTCGTCACCTCAAGCGCTAAGGGGTTACAAGCGCGTAACCCCATTCCCTGCTGCTCGGTTGAGACTGTGGAGCTAAGATGATGGCAGACAGAAAAGCAACTCGCTCAGCCCTAACAACCGAACTGAGCGTTGTATCCTGTCAATTGAATAGAATCGAACATAATCACCAAGTGGTAAAACTATGCTTAATTGCGCCGCTCAAACGCCAGTGCTCTGCGCTCTACCAAGCGCATCATCAGGGTCAGCAACCCATTCACAACCAGATAAACAAGGCCTGCTGCACCAAAGACCATCACGTCATAAGTTCGGCCGTACATCAGTTGGCTGTAACCCATTACTTCCATCAATGTAATGGTGTAAGCCAGTGAGGTACTTTTGAACACCAAAACCACTTCGTTGGAATAGGAGGAAAGCGCGCGTTTAAAGGCGAATGGCAGCAAGATGCGTAGCGACTGGGCTTTAGACATCCCCAGCGCTTCACAAGATTGCCATTGACCCGCAGGAATGGCTCGGACTGCACCATAAAACAACTGAGTAGTATAGGCCGCACTGTTCAATGCTAGGGCAATCATTGCGCACAGCCATGGTTGCGACAGCAGGTTCCATAACCACGGGTACTCACGAATCGCCGGGAACTGCCCTGGGCCGTAGTAGATCAAAAAGATCTGCACCAACAACGGCGTGCCGGTGAACAGCGTGATGTAGATTTTGACCAGCGGTGTGATGATGGGGGTCTTTAGCGTCAACACAATGGTAAACAGTAAAGACAGCACCAAAGCAACCAGTAAAGACGCAATGGTCAATGTCAGGCTGGTGTGCAGCCCTTTTAATATCTCGGGTAAATATTCCAGCATCAGGATGGGCTCCGTTCAAAACGGGTGGTACGGAGTTCGATCCATTTGAGGACGTATTGGCTCAGCAGGGTCACGACCAGATAAATTACCGCAGCAATCATGTACCAGGTGAAAGGTTCCTGAGTGCGGGTGGCAATGCTTTTCGTTTGCAGCATCAAGTCATTGACACTAATCAGCGACACTAATGCGGTGTCTTTTAATAACACCAGCCATTGGTTGCCCAAGCCGGGTAAAGCATGACGCCACATTTGCGGCATAATCAAACGGAAGAAAATAGCCGCCGGACTCAAACCCAGTGCCTGACCTGATTCCCACTGCCCGATAGGCACAGCTTTCAGTGCGCCGCGCAGCGTTTGCGATGCATAAGCGGAATAGAGCAGGGCGAGGGCGATAACCCCACACAGGAACGGGCTGACCTCAAAATCATCAATATTGAGCTTAATCGGTAACTCAAATAGATAAAGATTTAAGGTAAAACCGTCTGACAGCATCATTAGTAGCTGAGAGGAGCCAAAATAGATAAACAGAACCACCAGAATCTCCGGTAGTCCGCGTAAAATGGTGACCCAGCCAGTTGTCAGGTAACTGACAACCTTCCAGCGCGATGATTCACAGACGGCAAACAACATCGCCAGAACCAGGCCGAGGGCCAGTGCACAAACGGCAAGGCCGACGGTCATGCCGGCGGCGCTTGCTAAAGGTTGAAATTCATTCATGGGGGCTTAAATTACTGCTGGAACCATTTTTTGTAAATTGTCTGATAGGTGCCATCTGCTTTAACTTTCGCCAGTGCAGCATCTAACTTACCCTGTAATTCAGTGTTGTTCTGACGAACGGCAATACCTAAACCAGTACCGAAATAGTCAGTGTCAGTCACTTTATCACCCACTGGAGCCAGTTGGTTGTTCTGCTTGAGCCACTCATTGACCACCGCAGTATCACCGAATACTGCATCCAAACGGCCATTTTTCAGGTCAAGAATCGCATTCTGATAGCTGTCATAAGGCACGGCAGTAATTTCAGGATGTTTATCCATCAGATATTTTTGATGGGTAGAACCGTTTTGCATCCCAACGCGTTTGCCTTTCAGAGCCGCTAAATCCGCCACTTTACCTTTTTCAGCAATAAACAGCGCTGAGTTTTCATAGTAAGGCTGGCTGAAAGCTACTTGTTTTTGGCGCTCAGGGGTGATGTCCATCCCAGAGATGACCGCGTCGAAACGCTTAAATTTCAAGCTTGGGATCAAACTGTCAAAGGCCTGATTAGTAAAGGTACACTCTGCTTGCATCTCTTTACACAGCGCATTAGCCAGATCGATATCAAAGCCCTGCATCTTATTATTGGCATCAATAAATTCGAATGGTGGGTAAGTTGCTTCAGCAGCGAAACGGATAGTTTCAGCGGCAGAGGCAGACAAACTGATACTGGCGAGGACTGCAGCAATTATTAATTTTTTCATCGCAAATTCCCAAATAGATATCAATGTGACAGATAGCTGGCAAAAGCTTCGGTTGTTGGTTGTGTAAAGTGGCTGGCATCGCCTTGTTCAACTACGTGGCCGTTTTCCATGTAAACCACACGGCTGGCCGTTTTACGGGCGACTTCAACCTCATGGGTTACAATCACCTGAGTGATGCCGGTGCCTGCCAATTCACGGATGATGCTGACGATCTGCGCGGTAATTTCTGGGTCAAGCGCCGCGGTAGGTTCGTCAAACAGCAAAACCTGTGGTTCCATCATCAACGCGCGTGCAATTGCCACTCGCTGTTGCTGACCACCGGAAAGGTGCAGCGGAAAGCGATCGGCAAAATCGGTCAAACGCAGACGTGTCAGTAATTTTTGTGCGCGAGCCATGGCTTCATCTTTTGACAGACCCAGCACGCGGCAAGGAGCTTCAATCAGATTCTGTACCACCGTGAGGTGCGGCCATAGATTATATTGTTGGAAGACCATCCCCACATTCTGGCGTAATTCGCGAATAGCTTTCGCGCCCGGAGCCTGGGAAAAATCAAAGTGATTGCCTGCAATCTGCAATGTTCCTGACCGCGGCATTTCCAGCAGGTTAAGTACGCGCAGTAATGAGCTTTTACCCGCACCACTTGGCCCCAATAGCACCAAGGTTTCGCCCGCAGGGCAGTTTAATGTAATGTCGAACAGCGCCTGATGTACGCCGTAGTAACAGTTAATTCCGTTAAGTTGAATACTCATGCGCCAAATCTGAATAGCCAATGATGCGGTGAATGGTAACTTCCACGGCATACTTATGCAATCTTTGTGCGTTAAAATTTATTAATAACCAGACTCGAGAGCAATAAACAGCATAACATCTGGATTTGAATGCTATCCGAGGGAATTTGTCATGCGATGAATAAATCTGACAGAGTAACCGCAGTGTGGGTTAAAAAATAACCAAAACATGAATGTGTTTGCAAATCAAAGTGTACCGGTCTCACTGGAAGAAAACCGGTACAGTTATTTTGAAACTTATAGGATATCGCGGCTGTTACTTTTCACGTCGTCGTTAGTGATCACCCAGCAGTTGGCGTAGGCTGCTGGCTGGGGCAGAAACCCCCATAAAGCGGATATCATCAACAACCCAGCACGTCCCTTCGCGGATCATCAATACTTCGTCTTGCCACATGACGGACTGCCCACCGGCTGATTGGTGTGTCAAATTGACACGCAATGGAATATTCCGGGCATCAGTATTCGGAATGGTTGAAGCACTGGCAACCTCGGCGCTGGTGCTGCCTTCACGCAGGCTGGTGAAAATATCACCGTTAATGTTTTGTGTTGTATTCACTGCTGAAGATGTGCGATTACCCGCTTGTTTTCTGGCCGTTTGAATTTTTTCATAAAGTGCCTGGCTCAGATAAGGGCGAAATTGCGCAGACAAATTGTCATCGGGCAAGCCACTTTTATTGCCGATTTGCTGCACCCGCAGGTCATAGAATTTTTGCGCGACAGTATCCGGCCCGCCGTCAACACAAGGCGCAGTCCGGCTGCTGATATCCTTAAATGCCGGGCTAACGTTGTTGGTACAGGCGCTAAGTAGAATAGCGAGAGGAAGGATCAGGGCAATATTTTTCTTTTTCATATGATGACCTTAAGTGAAAGAATCTGTTATGAAAGTGATTGTGGATATTGACGTTATATTAGTATAAACCTATTTTCCCCCCTGTCTTAGGCCACGATTAATATGTTAAACAGCTAGTTGTTATTAATATTAATCTGAGATTTATATTTTTTGCTGGGCTTGCCTTGTAAATCGCTAATCCCTGCGGATGAATCTTTTCTGGCATAGCTGACAATTTTAGTGGCTGAATTGAGCCGCGCACTACCCGCCATTATTGCCTGATCTTTCCCGCATGCATGGCAAATAGTAGTATTGGCAACATTCATGGAACCACAAAATGGGCATTTTATTTCAGGTAAATGCTGCTTAAGATCTTTTTTAACTATCACACCTAATGGCGCGACATTTGCTGACATTGACCAAACTAAAGCAATCGCCCAGCCGATTAATGTCCATCCAAACAGTAGGTTAACTAAAAAAATAGAACCTGAGCTATTATGTTTGCGTTTTTTCGCAATAATAAAAGGGACAAAATAAAGAATAATAAGTATTAAGTTATTGACAATAAAAGACATGGTTGGACGCCCAGAATTTAATTATTGATTTGATCACTTATCCTTTCAGAGAAAAACCTGTGATGAATAAGTGTTGGCCCACTGATGATAATCATGGGGGCATAAAGGCTAACAGTAATAATGTCGGGTGGATAAAACACCCGACTGGCTAAATCCGGTTATCAGCCACGCAATTTACCATGCTCTTTCAACCAGCGGGCAGTACGGATAATACCTTCATCCAATGACACCTGCGGGCGGTAACCTAATTCTAATTCCGCGCGGTGGGTATCCAGTGTCAGGTCAAAATTGAGTTTGGCGACACCATAATGTGTCAATATGGGTTCTTTTTCGGCTTTATTACTCAGTTTCTCCATGGTTCGGGCCATGATATCCATCATCGGGTAAGGTACTGAGCGAATACGGCATGTCATACCCAGCTCTTCAAGTAGGTGTTGCACGATAGTGCGCAGCGGGCGGGGTTGTTGGTTGGTAATATTATAAGCCCGGCCAGATTGGGTGTTTTGGCTTTGAGTCGCCAGCCACATTGCGTGTACCGCATTCTCCAAATAAGTCATATCCACCAGTGCATTACCGCCGCGGGGCAGTAGCAGGGTGCCATAATATTTAATCATTTGTAGCAGGCGCGGCAGCATCACGGTGTCATGAGGGCCGAACAGGCTTTGTGGGCGCAAAATAGTAAAATGAGTCTGGGGATTGGATAGCGCTAATTGCTGAATAACCTCTTCTCCCGCGGCTTTACTGCGGGCGAACTCATTGGCAAAACGTGCCGGGCGGAAGTCTTCCTGAATATTACGGTGGTGGTGATAATCAAAATAGATGGCAGGGGAGGAAATATGAATGAAGTTCTCCACGCCATAAGCGGCGGCCCATTCCCCCAAGCGCCGCGTAGCCCGGACGTTTGCCTGCTCAAAAGCTTGCTCGGTGCCCCATGGCGAGGTAAAACTGGAGCAATGCCACAGAGTATCAACATCGGCCAGCATGGCTTTTGCCTGTGAGGAAACCAGATTCGTCAGGTCCGCATGAATAAATTCAGCGCCTATTTTTGTCAATAATGCGCCCATCGCCGGATTATTGCCGGTGGCGATGACTTTGATGCCCTGACGACGGAGATATTCAACGGCATTTCGGCCTAACCCGCAGGTTGCACCGGTGACCAATACCTTCATAGCGAATTCGGTTCCCACCAAAAATCAGAATGCTAGAGCTGTGAATCATTCGCCCAGCAAATAAGATGCCATTCTTCCGTGAAATGCCGCGCTATGCAATCAGAAAGGGCTGACTAAATATCACAAACGTCGCAGTTGGCCGACAAATAACCGTTATTTATCGGCCTGTTGGTTTATCTCACTGCTGCAATTGCGTCTCTGACTTGGCGTCATCCGTGCCGGATGACAGTTTCTTTCCCTGCATCAATTGCTGCTCGCTGTCATATTGTACTGCCAAAGTGGCGATGCGTTTTGCCATTCCCCGGAAAATAAACAGGTGTGCGGGCATCATCACAAACCAATACAGTAATCCGTTAAAGCCCGCCGGATGCCACCATGCGCGAACATCAAAGCTACGCCGCCCGCCCAACTCTTTGATAGTAAAGGTTAGTCGCCCAAGGCCCGGCGCTTTCATGCCGAACATCATGGCCAACTGACGTAATGGTTTGAGGGTAATAACTTTCCAGCCATCAACCAAGTCACCCAATTCCAGTGTTTCCCGGTCGGGGCGACCATAAACGACTCTGCCACCGGCAATATCATCCATCCAGGCGCGGATTTTCCATAACGGATTGCCATAGAAATAACCTTCTTTGCCGCCAATTTGCTGAACCACATGCCACAGCGCTTCGCTGGACGCGGAGGTATAAAGTTGGCAACCGGCCTGTTTAGGGTAAAAACCGTAACCTGGCCGCCAACGGGCGCGCGCTTCGGGGTCATAACCCCAGTCCGGCGAATCCACCACTTCATCTTCGCGGCGCAATGTCTCTTTTACAGCGTCATCAAAACTTGTCAGCTGTTGAGGGATAAGTGCTTGTAAAGCTTGACCATCAGCCGGTAAATCGTGATTCAGCCCTTCAATTAATGCGCTGGCAATGGGCGTTGGCACCGAGGTGACCATATTGATGAAATAAACCGAGATAAAGCGGGTAGGGAGTGGAATAGGGACAAGCCAGCGCCGTTTGCCGCTGATAGCAATAAATCGCTCGAACATTGTTTGATAGCTAATATATTCAGGCCCGGCGACATCAAAAATGCGGCTTTCTGCTGCGGGATGATTGAGCAATTCCATCAGGTAAACCAGCAAGTTTTCCAGTGCCACAGGGGATGACTTTGAGCGCACCCAGCGCGGCGGGGTCAGAATTGGCAGGTTATAAACCATGTCGCGCATCACTTCAAAAGCAGCCGAACCTGGGCCGACAATGATACTGGCACGCAGTTCAGTCACCGGAATGCCACTTTGGCGCAGGAGTTCTCCGGTCAGTTTACGGGCAATCAGATGAGGGGAACTGTTATCATTCGGCTGTAATGCACTCAGATAAATGATCTGTTTTACGGACGGGCTCTGTTGGAGCGCGGCTTTCATATTGCTGGCGGCGAGGCGTTCCTGTTCAATCAAATCCTGCCCGTCGCCCATGCCATGTACCAGATAATAAACAATATCAATATCTTGCAAAGCGGCAATCAGGGTTGCGGGTTGGTAAAGGTCGACAAAACGGCATTCAACTTCCGGCCAGGGTTGCTCTTTTAGCCACTCGATACGCCGGGCTGCCGCAGTGACGGCATGCCCTTGCTGGCTGAGTCTTGGCACCAGATGTTGACCAATATAGCCGCTGGCCCCCAGCACTAATATCCGTTGCGGTGTCATGAGCGGTGCTCTGTCAAAAACTCACGCCACAACGCCACGACTTTTTCCAGATCTGTGCGGCTGATATTGATGTGAGTAATCATTCGGGTGATTGGGCCTGCGCTGATTAATACTCCGCGTTCGCGCATCCAAGGGCCAAGTTGGGCGGCGGCTTCGGCAGATTGCTTAATATACAACACGTTAGTTTGAGCGCCCGGTGCCACTATCTCCACATCCAGCGCGCGTAATTGCTGTTCAAGCCAGATGGCATTGTCATGATCATCTTTCAATCGGGCGACATTGTGTTCCAATGCATACAACCCGGCAGCCGCGAGAATCCCCGCCTGACGCATGCCGCCGCCGGTCATTTTGCGCCACCGACGTGCGCGTTTAATGTATTCATCGCTGCCACATAATAAGGAGCCAACGGGTGTTCCCAGCCCTTTCGAGAGGCAAATTGTCAGGGTATCGCAATATTGGCTGATGTCACTCAGGGGGACATTAAGCGCCACCGCTGCATTAAAAATACGAGCGCCATCAATGTGTAACGCCAGTTTTTTCTCACGGGTTAATGCCCATGCCTGTTGCAAATAATGCAATGGCAATACTTTGCCACTGTGGGTATTTTCCAGACTGAGCAGCCGGGTTTGAGCAAAATGGATATCATCGGGCTTGATCGCGGCTAATATTTTATCCAGTGGCAAGGTTCCGTCATCATTCGCATCAATAGGTTGAGGTTGAATACTGCCAAGAACTGCGGCACCGCCGGCTTCATATAGATAGTTATGGGCTTTTTGGCCGACGATATACTCTTCACCGCGCTGACAGTGAGTTAGCAGTGCCACCAGATTCGCTTGTGTGCCTGTGGGCAAGAATAATGCCGCTTCTTTGCCTGATAACAGGGCGGCTTGGGCCTCTAAAGCATTCACCGTTGGGTCGTCACCATACACATCATCACCGACTTCGGCATTGGCCATGGCATTGCGCATGGCGGCATCAGGTTGGGTGACTGTGTCACTGCGTAAATCGATCAGCATAATTTTCTCACGGCTGGAAAAGAGTGACTTCATCATAGCGAGAATATTGAAACAAAAAAGCCCGATAAAAGATTATTTATTTTAAAGAGCGGATTAATCTCGCCACAAAGCTTTATTTGCTGATTTTATTCTGATTTTTATTTAATTCCGTGAGCAATGACTAGCGCTTTATTCACTTTCCCGAGTGTTTCTTCGCGTTTATTAGTGAAAAAACGTTTTTCCAGAATGTTGGCGTCCAACTCGTCATACAACTTTATATGGTGCTTATTGAGAAATGTCTGTAACTGCCCTTTTTCAATACCAAAAATCCAGTGTTCGCCAATACTTTTTATTCCTTCTAAAACTTCTGCTGAACCATATGAGGTGTTTTTTCCGGCAAGGACGTCGGAATAGACATAGTCAAAAATGATTTCACTGCCCGCGGGGGCGCAAATATCGATGGCTGAAAAAATACTGTCCACGGTGCCGGGCGGGAGATACATAATCAGCCCCTCAAGGATAAATAGGCTTTTCCCTTCTTTTTCTGTTGAAAGTTCAGGTAAGACGCTGGACAAATTTTGCTGATTAAAATCAATGGGGATGTAGCGCAAATTAGGGGGGCTGGGAATGCTCAGTTCCTGCAATTTTAATATTTTATTTTTTTGCGATATAGGATGGTCGAGTTCATAAACACAGCTTTGTAATAGTTGATTTTGAAATCTAATAGCTCTGGAATCAAAGCCCGCGCCAAGAATGAAAATGTTGGAGAATTCACTGGCTCGTGACTGAAAGAATTCATCAATATATTTTATCCGGCTAATTAAAAATTCATAACTGCCCGCGGGGATTTGTGGCGAGAGAATATTGCCTGGCATCAAAAATGATTTTTGTGTCATTGAAAAAAAGGACGTCAAAGAGTGTGAAATTAACGATGAGATATAATCATCTGTTTTGTAGTTTTCTCTTTTCTCACGGTAAGACTTTGCTCTGAGTATGCAGATTAACTCAGCGGAGGGCGAGAAATCTGACATGGTGCTTTTTGCCATTTTATTTATCTCCAACACTGATTAGATTTTGCTGTGGTTTACGGCGTCCATTATGGATGAGGATTTAAATAAAACAGCCCCATGCACCGGCTTAATTTTTATCTGTATATGATTGGAAAACTGTTAACTGGATGGGGAAAAGTAATAATTATCTGCCACAGAAGCCGATATAAAACCGGCATCTGTGGCGAGTGACATGAGAATATTCAGTGTAGATTCAATCGTTTTTTATCAGCGCAACCAGTTGGTTTTCGCCAGTTCGACGACTTCATCACCCCGGCCATTAATGATAGCCCTAAGCATATACAAGCTGAATCCTTTGGCTTGCTCAAACTTGATTTGTGGTGGCATCGACAGCTCTTGTTTGGCGGTGACAACATCCACCAACACCGGCCCCGGATGAGCAAAAGCACTTTCCAGCGCGGCATCCAACTCGGAGGCTTTTTCTACCCGAATGCCTTTGATGCCAGCGGCATTTGCAATCGCGGCAAAGTCCGGGTTATGTAAGTCAGTTCCGTCAGTCAAATAGCCACCGGCTTTCATTTCCATTGCAACAAAGCCCAGCACACTGTTATTAAACACCACAATTTTCACTGGCAATTTTAGTTGCGCTAGGGTGAGAAAATCCCCCATTAGCATCGTGAAGCCGCCATCGCCGCATAACGCCACGACTTGCCGGTTCGGGTCAGTTGCTTGCGCGCCGATAGCTTGTGGCATGGCGTTGGCCATCGACCCATGGTTAAACGAGCCGAGCAAACGCCGTTTGCCGTTCATTTCCAGATAGCGCGCGGCCCAGACGGTTGGGGTGCCGACATCGCAAGTGAAAATAGCATCATCCGTGGCATGGCGGCTGATTTGTTGCGCCAGATATTGTGGGTGAATAGGCTGGTTGTCATTGGCGGTGGCCAGGCCGTCGAGGTCTTTGCGAGTGGTGCGATAGTGCTCGAGCGCCTTGTTCAAAAACGTATTGTCATTTTTGGCTTCTAACTGCGGTAATAGCGCACTCAGCGTGGTTTTGATATCACCGACCAGCGCCATATTGACTGGGCAGTGAGCGCCAATGCTTCCGGGGTTGATATCAATCTGGATGATATTTGCATGGGTTGGATAAAATGCGCGGTAAGGGAATTGAGTCCCCAGTAATACCAGAGTATCGGCATTGATCATGGCATGATAGCCCGAGGCGAACCCAATCAGCCCGGTCATTCCCACACTGTATGGGTTGTCCCATTCAATATGTTCTTTACCCCGCAGCGCGTGCACCACCGGGGCTTGCAGCATTTCAGCCAGTTTTACCACTTCATCATGAGCATCCGCGCAGCCACTGCCGCACATTAATGTGATATTTTTGGCCTTGTTCAATATCTCGGCCAATATATTCAGTTCACTCATTGGCGGCTGAACCAGTGGCAGTTTAGGTGTTTGCCACACCACGGCGGCATCTTCGGGGGCGGGTTGTAACGCGATATCACCCGGTAACACAATGACGGAAACACCACGGTTAAGAATGGCTTTGCGCATGGCAATTTCGAGCACGCGAGGTAATTGTTCTGGATTCGAAACCAATTCACAGTAGTGACTGCATTCACGAAACAGTTCTTGCGGATGGGTTTCTTGAAAATAACCGCTGCCAATCTCACTGGAGGGAATATGAGCGGCGATTGCCAGCACCGGGACGTGGTTGCGATGGCAATCAAACAAACCATTAATCAGATGTAGGTTACCCGGCCCGCATGACCCCGCGCAGACCGCGAGTTGCCCGGTAAGTTGCGCCTCCGCTCCGGCGGCGAAAGCCGCGACTTCTTCATGGCGAGTTCCTAGCCACTCGATAGTGCCCATGCGGTGCAGGCTATCACTCAGACCATTGAGTGAATCCCCAGTTACCCCCCAAATTCGCTTAACACCTGCTTGTTCCAACGTTTTTGCGACCAATGTTGCCACGGTTTGCTTCATAGTTGTTCCTTCAAGGATTAATGGCGAGTCATTATTCTATGAGGTCAAAGTATGGCGCGTTTGACAATAATTGCCCCCTAAATGCTGGCAATATACATTTAGGGGGCAGGGGGAAAGTATGGGGCGAAAGGCCTTAGGCCAGTTGGACATCACCTTGGAGTTGGCAACTGCAAGCCAGAACATAACCTTGGGCAATCTCTTCGGGCGTCAGTGTCATGGTGCTGGTTGTGGTGTATTCACCGTGCAGAATGCGAGTTTTACAAGAACCACAAACCCCCGCACGGCAAGCGGCCATGACCGGCACCTGGTGTTGTTCCAGTGCGAATAGCAATGAAGTTCCAACGGGAACTTTCACACTGCGTAGCGGATGGCTGATGGTCATCGTCAGCTCATTGCCCGTATCAATAGCATCGGCTGCGGTGCGAAATTGTTCTTTCTGGAAATGGTCTGCCGGCACGGCATGTTCGCGGCAATATTGCTCAGCCCAATCCATATAAGGTGCTGGTCCGCAAGTCATCACCCGGCGGTGAGTAATATCTGGAGCGGTTTGCTGCATGACGTGAGTATTGAGTCGCCCGGCAATAAACCCCTCCGTCGCCCCGGATTCCGCCATTAATGTCAGTTGTAATTGCTGCGGATAGCGCTGTAACAGCATTTGCCACTCATGGGCAAAAATAACATCCGCAGGCGAGCGGACATTAAAAATAACCCGGATATCTGCTTTTGGGCGCTGCGCCAGCAAATAACGGCACATCGACATCACCGGAGTGACACCGCAACCCGCCGCTAACATCAGGTAGTGGTCATCATCAAAATGGGCGCAGGTAAATTCGCCCTGAGCATCTGATAGCCACAGATAATCCCCCACTTTGACGTGCTGAGTCAGCCATTGTGAGCCTTCGCCAGCGGCTAAGCAGCGCACGGTGAGTTGGATAAAGGGGCTGATGCCGGGGGTAGAGGAAAGTGTATAAGCGCGCAGGGTTTCATCACTGTTACGGATGCTTACCAACGCATATTGCCCTGGCAGATAAGGGTAAAAGTCATGATTGATTAGCCGCAGGCTCCAGACATCCGGTGTTTCTTGCACGATGGAGTGGACTTGCATGCGGTTAGGCGCGAGAGAAGTTGGGCAATCAGTTGGGATAAAATCAGTCATTAAAACCTCACTACAGATCAGGTCATTTTTTGGCAAAAAGCGGAATTATGCCCAACCAGCGGCGACAAAGCGCATTGGTCGGGCATAATGCATTGATTTAATGACCTAAAATTGCATTCATATCTTGTTCTACGGTCGTGATTGGCTGCATACCAAACTTCTCATACAGAATGGCCATCAGGTTGTCGGTCAGGAACCCCGGTGCCGTTGGGCCGGTATAAATATTTTTCACTCCCAATGACAGCAGTGTCAGGAGAATAACAATGGCTTTTTGTTCAAACCATGACAGCACCAAGCTCAGTGGAAGGTCGTTGACAGTGCAGCCCAACTTTTCTGATAACTTAACGGCCAGCATAATCGCGGAATAAGCATCATTACATTGTCCGACATCCAGTAGGCGGGGTAGCCCTTCCAGAGTGCCGAAGTCCAGCTTATTGAAGCGGTATTTACCGCAAGCTAAGGTCATGATGATGCAATCTTGCGGAACACTGCGGGCAAAATCGGTGAAATAGCTGCGTTCTGTGCGGCTACCATCACATCCGCCGACCAAAAAGACATGACGCAGTTTTTTAGTGGCGACTAAGTCAATCACTGTATCGGCGGCATTGAGTAAGGTTTGGCGGCCAAAACCGACAGTAATCAGGTGTTCCAGCTCATTGTATGGGAACCCTGCCATGCCAAGCGCCTGTTCAATAACTTGTGCGAAATCCTCACCTTCGAGATGATTTACACCCGGCCAGCCAACAATACTGCGAGTCCAAATGCGGTCACCGTAATTGCCCACGTTCGGGTCAATGATACAGTTGGATGTCATCAAAATAGGGCCGGGGAATTTGGCAAATTCTGTCTGTTGATTCTGCCAACCACTGCCGTAGTTGCCGACCAGATGTGGATAGCGTTTTAATTCTGGGTAGCCGTGCGCGGGTAGCATTTCACCATGAGTATAAATATTGACCCCAGTGCCCTCAGTCTGCTCTAGCAGCATTTGCAAGTCTTTGAGATCATGACCAGAAATCAAAATAGCTTTACCGGCCACTGGGCGCACATTGACTGATGTTGGTTGCGGGTCGCCATAAGCTTGAGTTTCGCCGCAATCCAAAATCGCCATGACATTGAAGTTCATTTTGCCAATGCCCATGGCGTTATTCAGTAAGGTGTCGACATCACGGGGTTGTGTGCCCAACCACGCCATATAGGCATGATATTGCGCATAAATTTGTTCATCAAACTGGCCCAGGACATAGGCATGTTCCATGTAAGCCGCAGCCCCTTTCAGGCCATATAAACACAACATTCGCAGACCGTGAATATCATCACCGACCTCAGCTTTGTCATTATTAAGTGCGAATTGCTGGGCTTGTTGTTGCAGGGCGGGGATGTCGTCAGACAGCAGTTGTAGCTCGGCCAGTGGGTGATCGACGGTAATCGTGCTGTCAATCAAACGGCAACGAATAGCCAATGATTGGCGCAATAAAATGGCTTCTTTGGCGTAACCGACGATGCGGTCCGAGTCAAAGTTCACATTGGTCAGAGTCGAGAAAAAAGCTCTGGGTGCAAAGCTGTCAATCTGATGGTCAACAATGCCCAGCTCACGAGCAGTTAATGCCCATGCTGAAAGCCCTTGTAATACGGCTACTAATAAGTCTTGTAAATCAGATGTTTCAGCGGTCTTCCCGCACATCCCTTGGGCATAGGAGCAGCCGTTACCAACAGGTGTTCGGATGGTTTGTTCACATTGCACACAGAACATAATTATTTTTCCTTTTAAAGTTGCATTTGTAATGCGTGTTTAAAAGCATAGAGGTGCGCAAGGGGTTTAAAAAGGCTTTTCTAATGTAACTTTAACTTGTTTTGATTTGGCGCAACTTTTGCTGCGAATGAGAATTTATTCACAATCGGGCAGAGGAGTGCGCAGTGAACTGAGTGACTCACTGCGCGGATGAAACATTATGAGGAAAAGAAAGCAATCAAGATTGGCGCGAGCAAGCTGAGTAAAAAGCCGTGCACGATAGCCGCTGGCACCATTTCCAACCCGCCGCTGCGCTGCAATACGGGCAAAGTGAAGTCCATTGAAGTTGCACCGCACAACCCCAACGCAGTGGAGCGACTGCTGCGCACCAGGGTCGGGATCAGCATGATGGCCACTAATTCACGCGCTAAATCATTGAAGAAAGCGGCACTCCCAATTACTGGGCCGAATGAGTCCGTCAGTAAAATGCCTGATAATGAATACCAACCAAAACCAGAAGCCATTGCTAAGCCGGTCTTAATCGGCAAGCCCATGAGTATTGCGGCGAGCATACCGCCCGCCAATGCACTTATCGCCACGACAAAAGCCACAATCGTGCCACGGCGGTTCAATACAATCTGGCGCAGTGTCATGCCGCTGTTTCGCAGTTGAACTCCGACTAAAAAGAGCAGGAAAATAAGCGCCAGTTCACTGCCTTTAGCCGCAAATTGCAGCCATTCCCATTGGCTCAATCCCAGTAAGAAACCCACGATAACTACGCCGCATAACTTTAACGATTCCAATGCCATATGCAAACGTGAGGGCAAAGCCTCTTGGCGATGCGTATTTTTCCACGGGGTTTTACGCTCCAGCAAAAATAACGCCAGTAAGTTGGCACAGAAAATACACAGGAAAAAGACCCCAGTGTATTGGAAAATAAGCAGCAGGTTAGCGCTGAGGTTTTCCAGAAAGGCCAGACTGATGCCCATAAAGAATAAAATAACGTAGACCATCCAGCTTAATAAGCGGTTGATCAATTGAATTAATGCTTTGCGGCTAAGTGGGATCAGATAACCAATAATTAACGGCAAAAGAATGATCAGCAATCCTGAATACACGAGTTATACCGTCCTGTCCCCTTCTTCATTGATGTTACTGCGGCGCTAGCGGGACTCACTCATCCGAATGATTTACTTACGTAAGTTCATCGAGATAATGAACCTCATGAGAGGTTTATCCTGCGGGCTGGCGCAAACACTGGGCAAAAAGGTTTAAAACCAATTTGTCATTTGTTTGCTGCCTTGCTGTAACGCCAATGACTTTGGGTATTATTAGCAGATGAATAATGGGCTGTGGCGCAATAAACTATCTAAAATCAGGGAAAGAGTAAAGTAACACCGGCAACCGTGGTACTTGACCTATAAGGTTTTTTTACCTGAGGTAATGGGTTAACTTTGTAATCTGATAGTATCAGTATGAATAAATTCGCACCGGAGGCGTAGATGTATCTTGAACGCGTAGATATAGTCGGATTTCGCGGTATTAATCGTATTTCATTGAACCTTGACGATAATACAGTGCTGATCGGTGAGAACGCTTGGGGGAAATCCAGTTTATTAGATGCCCTCACGCTACTTTTGTCCCCCGAACCTCAACTTTATCATTTTACCTCGCAGGATTTTTATTATCCGGCTGGGGATGAGAGTGCTAAAGAGCGCCATTTACAAATAATATTTACATTTTGTGAGAAAGATATTGGTCATTGGCGCGCACCTCGCTATCGCCAATTAGCGCCCCTATGGATAAAAAATGACGACGGTTTGCATCGTATTTATTATCGCGTTGAGGGTGAGTTAGCGGGTGATGGGACTGTTTGTACCTGGCGTACTTTCCTCGATTTGGAAGGCTGCCCACTGGAACTGCACGATATTGAAAAGCTGGCGCGTGGGGTGATTCGAATTCATCCAGTATTGCGTCTGCGAGATGCGCGTTTCATACGCCGGCTGCGTAGCACCACTGCTGAGGGCAGCAACCAGCCGGATAAAACGGCCTTGAATCAGCAATTGGACCAACTCAGCCGGGAGCTGGTGCGAAATCCACAGAAACTGACTAATTCCGAACTGCGTCAGGGTTTGGAGGCGATGCGACAATTATTAGAACATTATTTTGCCGAGCAGGGTTCGCAGTCAGCGAATTTGCGTAATCACCGTTATCGCCCACAACCCGAACGAGAGGCCTGGCTAGCCCTTGATAGCATCAACCGTATGGTGGCTGAACCCAATAGCCGCAGTATGCGATTGATACTTCTGGGAATGTTTTCAACATTGCTGCAAGCAAAAGGGCCTTTGAGCCTTGATCCTCATGCCCGCCCATTGCTGCTAGTGGAAGACCCAGAAACCCGTTTGCACCCGATTATGTTGTCCGTCGCTTGGGGCTTGCTCAGCCAACTGCCCCTTCAACGCATCACTACAACCAATTCCGGCGAATTAATTTCTTTAGTGCCGGTAGAGAGCATTTGTCGATTGGTGCGCGAATCGTCGAGGGTCGCTACATACCGCATTGGCCCTCGTGGCATGAGTTCCGAAGATAGCCGCCGTATCGCTTTTCATATTCGTTTCAATCGGCCTTCTGCTTTGTTTGCCCGCTGTTGGCTGCTGGTTGAGGGGGAAACTGAAATTTGGTTGCTGAATGAACTTGCCCGCCAGTGTGGCTATCACTTTGAAGCGGAAGGCGTAAAAGTGATTGAGTTTGCTCAAAGTGGCCTGCGCCCGTTACTGAAATTTGCTAACAGAATGGGGATACAGTGGCATGTTTTGACTGATGGTGATGATGCGGGTAAGAAGTATGCCGCGACTGTACGCAATATGGCGGAGGATGGGCGCTCTCACGAGCGGGATCGTTTGACCATTTTACCCGCTCCAGATATGGAACATTTTTTATATCGTTCAGGTTTTGATGAGGTATACCATCGGATATCTGGGATCCCAGCAAATGCCAAAATGCAGCCGCGCAGAGTTATTGAAAAAGCTATTCATCGTACTTCTAAGCCAGATTTAGCCATTGAAATAACTAGCTATGCTAGAGAAAGGGGCGTTGAATTAGTCCCTTCATTATTGAAAAAAATGTTTTCCCGCGTAGTCTGGTTGGCGCGAGGCCGGGCGGACTAGCGGGAGGAAATATTCAGCGTGAAGATGTTTAGTCGTCAATGAAATGCGCGGCTAAACCATTTTCAAGTTGCTCAAGCAACTGGTAGCGCCGGCGGTATTCTGCGCGTTTTTTACTCGCAATATCTTCAATGGGCTTGCGTGCAATTCTGGCGGGCAAGTTGAAATGGCCTTCTGCACATTGTTCCCCACCCAGTGACAGCCAGAAAGAGTCGTAATCTGCGTGTAGTTTATCTTTCTTTTTTGCCCGATAACGCCAGTTTTGATAAATATGTGTGGAATTGCCTACGGCAATAATGCGTTCGATTCCCATCAGCTCTGCCAGATAACAGGTCGCTTCCAAAACTAATCGTTTCGGGAATAATCCATGGCAAGCTTTAGTGCAGGTCTGAATTTCACTGTGTGGGGTGTCATTATCTGCGCCCTGCAACCCACCAATAAACAATGTTTTTTGTTTTTGATAGTAAGTCAGACTGAATGTGAGTAATGCCAAGGTATCTTGTTGCTCATTGGCAAGCATCAGCGTAATTTCACCCTCTTTATTGAGTTTTGGAATAACGCCCAAATTAAGAGAATACTTTTCCTCATTCTTACCGGTTAACTCAGTGAGTTTATAAGGAGAATGGTGCAAATAATTGCGGCGTAATGACTCTGGCATACATTGGTTTTCCAACTGGAAATGATCCCGTAGCACTGCCAGTTTTTGCCGATTATTGAGAGTGTTCGCTAAATAAGGCCGGTGTAATTTACAGGGTAAATCCGGTTGCGCGCGAAGTATGCTATTGAGAAACGGTTGCTTCACCAATACACCCAGCAAGTTAAAGGTTAGTTTTGGGCTAATTAAGGAGCGGGCGAGGAATTTAAGCCGAAATTGGGATTCTTGCCATGAGCCGCCCAGCGCTTGATGACCTTTGAACAGCAATGCAATTAACCCCAAACGGTTAATATTGTTAGGGATTAATACGGGGTTGTTAGTGTTGTGCATGATTAAGTCCGTTATATCAATGTATTTCCAGCGCTATTGAAACAAATGGGAACTAAACAGACTCTTAATGCATCTTAGATTTCGCCTGTGATTTGGTTGGCGTTTATATGTCGTTTAGTTAAATGCGCATTGCCGATGCTATTTTCAGCGGGTTGATAAATTTACAATTTAAGGAAGGTAATTGATTTGATGCAGTTCAGTAGAAGTCAGCGCCGATGGCTTATCACAATTGCCGCCTTGATTATCGGCGGTTTTTTCATGGTAAAGCACCTCATGACGCCAACACCGGTTCAATTCCAGACGGTAAAAGTTGCCAACCATGACCTGCAACAGAACGTATTGGCAACCGGTAAACTCGATGCGGTACGCAAAGTTGATGTGGGTGCTCAGGTCAGTGGGCAGTTGGAGAAACTGTATGTGGAAATTGGCGATCAGGTTAAACAAGGGCAATTGCTGGCAATGATCGATCCACAACAGGCGCAGAACCAAATTAAAGAAGTGGAAGCGACACTACAGGATTTGAATGCGCAGTTGGGGCAGGCGAAAGCTGAGCTGCAATTGGCTGCGGTCACCTTGCGTCGTCAGCAAGACCTGGCGAAATTACAAGCCGTGTCCCGCCAAGACTTGGATCAGGCGAGCACGACATTGGCTGTGAAAAAAGCGCAAGTTGAAACGATTAACGCACAAATAAATAAAGCCAAAGCCAGTTTGGATACCGCTAACATTAATTTGGATTACACCAAAATTTCGGCCCCGATGGGCGGAGATGTCGTGCAAATCACGACCTTACAAGGGCAGACCGTGATTGCCGCGCAGCAAGCACCTAACATTTTGACTCTGGCTGATATGAGCACCATGCTGGTGAATGCACAGGTTTCCGAAGCCGATGTTATTCACCTAAAACCGGGTATGAAAGCCTCGTTCACTGTATTGGGTGACCCGGGGAAACACTTTGATGGCGTATTAAAAGATATTCAGCCGACACCGGAAAAAGTCAATGACGCGATTTTCTATGCGGCGCGTTTTGAAGTCCCGAATCCAGACCGATTATTGCGCCTGCAAATGACCGCGCAAGTATCTATTCAGTTGGCTAATGTTCCTCAGGCGATGGTTATCCCATTATCGGCATTAGGTGATGAGTTGGGAACTAACCGCTATCAAGTTGCGGTGCTGAAAGATGGCAAAGAAGAAAAACGCGAAGTCACAATTGGTATCCGTAATAACGTCGACGCACAGGTTATTTCTGGTTTGAATGTGGGCGAGGAAGTCATCGTTAGCCGCGGTGGCACGGAGGAAGCATAATGACGGCATTGCTTGAATTAAAAGGCATCCGTCGTAGCTATCAGTCCGGCGAAGAAACTGTTGATGTTTTGCAGGATGTCTCACTCACCATTAATGCTGGCGAACTGGTGGCGATTATTGGTGCCTCGGGGTCGGGGAAATCAACATTGATGAATATCCTCGGCTGTTTGGATAAGCCGAGCGCGGGTGTCTATCGTGTCGCGGGTCAAGATGTCGCCGCGCTAGATAATGATGCACTGGCCGCATTGCGCCGAGAGCATTTCGGGTTTATTTTCCAGCGCTATCACCTGTTACCTCATTTGAGTGCGGCCCATAATGTTGAAGTTCCAGCCGTTTATGCTGGTTTGGGTAAGAATGAGCGCCGCGAACGAGCGAATATGCTGTTGACTCGATTGGGGCTGGGGGAGCGAGTCAGCTATCAACCCAACCAGCTATCCGGCGGTCAACAACAGCGTGTCAGTATTGCCCGTGCTTTGATGAATGGCGGGCAGGTCATTCTGGCTGACGAACCTACTGGCGCGTTGGATAGCCATTCCAGCGTTGAAGTGATGGCCATTCTGAAGCAGCTCCAGCAGCAGGGGCACACAGTCATTATTGTTACCCATGACCCAACTGTTGCAGCTCAGGCTGAGCGAATTATTGAAATCAAAGATGGCCGTATTATGGCCGACTCTGGTTCGAAATTAGGCCAAAATATCGCCACTTCTGAAGCGATTAGCCTGACACCGCCAGCCCCTTCGTGGCAACAATTAGCCGGGCGTTTTCGTGAGGCGTTGTTGATGGCCTGGCGCGCAATGTCGGCCAATAAAATGCGCACCGCACTGACTATGCTGGGCATCATTATTGGTATTGCCTCGGTTGTCTCTATATTAGTAGTTGGGGACGCGGCTAAACAGCTGGTGTTGGCGGATATTCGGGCTATTGGGACTAACACGATTGATGTCTACCCCGGTAAAGATTTTGGTGATGATGACCCCAGTACCCGGCAAGCATTGGTGTATGACGATATGGCGGCCCTTAAAGCACAGTCTTACGTGAGTGCGGTTTCTCCCACTATCGCCGGCAGTATGCGGTTGCGATATGGCAATATTGATGTGGCCGCCAGTGTTTCGGGTGTTAGCGAACAGTATTTCCGCGTGTATGGCATGAAGCTTGAACAGGGCACTGCTATCACCAGTGAGCAAGTCGAACGCCAATCACAAGTGGTTGTTATCGACCTCAATACGCAGCGCCGCCTATTTCCTCATATCAAAGATGTTGTGGGGCAAGTCATATTGATTGGCAATATGCCGGCGACAGTCGTGGGTGTGGTGGAAGAAAAGCAATCTATGTTTGGCAGCAGTAAAGCGCTACGGGTGTGGGTGCCTTATAGCACCATGGCAAGCCGCTTGATGGGGCGTTCTTACTTTGATTCGATAACTATCCGGATTAAAGAGGGCTATAGCAGCAAAGAAGCTGAGCAACAGTTAGTCAGGTTGCTGACCATGCGCCATGGCAAGAAAGACATCTTCACCTATAACATGGACAGTTTGCTGCAAACTGCAGAGAAAACCACTCGTACGATGCAGTTGTTCCTCACTCTGGTGGCGGTTATTTCGTTGGTGGTCGGTGGTATCGGTGTGATGAATATTATGTTGGTTTCGGTCACAGAACGTACCCGCGAGATAGGTATTCGCATGGCGGTGGGCGCGCGTTCGAGTGATGTTATGCAGCAATTTTTAATCGAAGCTATTTTGGTATGTCTGGTGGGTGGGGCACTCGGTATCTCGCTATCTTTTGCCATTGGTTTGATAGTCGAAATGTTTTTACCTAACTGGCAAATTGCTTTCCCGCCAGTGGCATTGTTCAGCGCGTTTTTGTGTTCAACTGTGATAGGAGTGGTATTCGGCTATCTGCCAGCTCGCAGTGCGGCACGGCTAAATCCTATAGATGCGTTGGCCCGTGAATAAGTCGCTAACAAATATTGAAGGTTGACCCCAGCGGCGCTGACCGCATAATAGATGTTCGAGAAATAAAAATGCCAGTCATTATTGATTGGCTGGCATTTTGAATCGCAATTGATGTTGCACTGCAACAAATCGCCGTGGAAATACCTTTGGCACCAGAGTGTTTAGGTGATGGTATGCCCGAGAAATCTCGGCAGATAAGTGCGTGCTGCTAGGCCAATGCAGCGAGTTCCTGAGGTATGGTGTCTTGCAGTACCACATCTAATGCGAGTGGAACAATCAGGCTGGCATGGTTCCCTTTGGGGCCCAGATGGACATCAAAGTTAACCATTTGACCCGCTTTTAACGTTCGGTAGCCATCCATCTGGATAGTTGAATAGTGAGCGAATATATCTTCGCCGCCGCCCTCAGGGCAAATGAAGCCAAAACCTTTGGCATTGTTGAACCATTTAACAGTACCCGTCTCCATACTTCTACGTTCCTCGCAAGGCTATTCTAGTTCGAGATGAGGTAATTACTGGTTAAAGTGAGCGCAAATTGGTTAAAACTCCAACAGCTCACGAAAATACACTCTAGTGGAAATGGCCTTAACGTCAAGGGGCCAGCTTTTGTCAGAGCGGGGCAGTTCTTCAAAGTTTGATGTAGCTAACGCTATTGTATTTATTTGGATACAATTTAACCGTTCTTAAGGTAAATACAGCGGCTTTTTTCTCTGGCGGCGTTATGGCATAAGTGATGTTAAAATAATAATAGATATCTGCATGAAATGGTCTTATAACCGGAGTGAAGTATTGCTCCTGTGTGGTTCAGTGAAACGATGGGCAGGCAATGGGTAAGAACAACGACTGGCTGAATTTTGAACATTTAGTCAAAGATAAACAAATCGAGGCGCTCAAACCGCCGTCGATGTATAAAGTTATACTTAACAACGACGATTACACACCGATGGAATTTGTGATTGACGTTCTGCAAAAGTTCTTTTCTTATGATATTGAACGTGCAACACAACTGATGCTCAATGTGCATTATCAAGGAAAGGCGATTTGCGGTGTTTTTACTGCCGAAGTGGCAGAGACAAAAGTCGCACATGTAAATCAATACGCCAGGGAGAACGAGCATCCATTGCTTTGTACGCTGGAAAAAGCCTGATTAAGGCAATTATTGGGAGGTGCCTATGCTCAATCAAGAACTTGAACTCAGTCTCAACATGGCTTTCGCCAGAGCGCGTGAGCACAGACATGAGTTTATGACCGTGGAGCACCTGTTGCTGGCATTGCTGAGCAATCCAGCCGCGCGGGAAGCGCTGGAAGCGTGTACGGTTGATCTGGTGGCCTTACGCCAGGAGCTGGAAGCGTTTATCGAACAAACCACACCAACCTTACCCGTCAGTGAAGAAGAGCGCGACACCCAGCCGACGCTCAGTTTCCAACGCGTGTTACAACGTGCAGTTTTCCACGTGCAATCATCAGGGCGCAATGAAGTTTCTGGTGCCAACGTGTTGGTCGCCATCTTCAGCGAACAAGAATCCCAGGCGGCCTATCTTCTGCGTAAGCATGATGTCAGCCGTCTGGATGTAGTGAACTTTATTTCCCACGGCGCCCGTAAGGACGAACCGGGTCAGGCACCGAATGCAGAAAATCCGGTGAATGAAGAACAGGCAGGAGGGGAAGACCGTATGGAGAACTTCACCACCAATCTGAATCAACTGGCCCGCGTTGGCGGCATTGACCCACTTATTGGCCGCGATAAAGAGTTGGAGCGTACCATTCAGGTATTGTGCCGTCGGCGTAAAAATAACCCACTGCTGGTGGGCGAATCTGGCGTCGGTAAAACCGCTATTGCCGAGGGTTTAGCCTGGCGTATCGTGCAGGGCGATGTTCCTGAGGTTATGTCAGAATGCACCTTATATTCATTGGATATCGGGTCACTTCTGGCGGGCACCAAATACCGCGGCGATTTTGAAAAGCGCTTCAAGGCGCTACTGAAACAGTTGGAAAACGATAAAGACAGCATCCTGTTTATCGATGAAATTCATACTATTATCGGCGCTGGAGCCGCCTCTGGCGGGCAAGTGGATGCTGCGAACCTGATTAAACCACTGCTTTCCAGTGGCAAAATTCGGGTCATTGGCTCAACGACTTATCAGGAATTCAGCAATATCTTTGAAAAAGACCGCGCATTGGCACGGCGCTTCCAGAAAATTGATATTACTGAGCCAACGCCGGAAGAAACTGTTCAGATTATCAACGGTCTGAAACCGAAATATGAAGCGCATCATGATGTGCGTTATACCGCGAAAGCGATACGCGCAGCGGTAGAGTTATCTGTTAAATACATTAATGACCGTCATCTACCAGATAAAGCCATTGATGTGATTGATGAAGCTGGTGCTCGTAGTCGTTTGATGCCAGTGAGCAAACGTAAGAAAACTGTCAATGTATCGGATATCGAATCAGTGGTTGCCCGTATCGCCCGTATCCCGGAGAAAACGGTGTCTGCCAGTGACCGAGATGTGTTGAAAAACCTGAGTGACCGCCTGAATATGCTGGTATTTGGTCAGGATAAGGCCATTGAGGCATTGTCCGAGGCGATTAAAATGAGCCGTGCGGGCTTGGGTCATGAGCACAAACCTGTCGGGTCATTCCTGTTTGCTGGCCCTACTGGAGTCGGTAAGACAGAAGTGACAGTACAATTGGCTAAAGCGCTGGATATCGAACTGCTGCGTTTTGATATGTCGGAGTATATGGAGCGCCACACGGTTAGCCGCTTGATCGGGGCACCTCCGGGCTATGTTGGTTACGATCAAGGTGGTTTGTTGACTGATGCGGTTATCAAACATCCTCACGCCGTTTTGCTGCTGGATGAAATTGAGAAAGCGCATCCAGATGTGTTTAACCTGTTATTGCAGGTGATGGATAATGGGACGCTGACAGATAACAATGGCCGTAAAGCTGATTTCCGTAACGTCATTCTGGTGATGACCACCAATGCTGGCGTTCGTGAAACACAACGTACTTCCATTGGCTTTAAACAGCAGGACAACAGCACTGACGCGCTGGAAGAGATCAAAAAGGTGTTTACTCCGGAATTCCGTAACCGGTTAGATAACATCATTTGGTTCAATCACTTGTCACCGGCGGTTATCCAGCAAGTGGTTGATAAATTTATCGTTGAGTTGCAGGCGCAATTAGATGCCAAAGGCGTGTCACTGGAAGTCAGTGAGGAAGCACGTGATTGGTTATCTGATAAAGGCTACGACAAGGCGATGGGCGCGCGACCAATGGCACGAGTGATTCAGGAAAACCTGAAGAAACCACTGGCAAACGAGTTGTTGTTCGGTTCTCTGGTTGATGGTGGCTCAGTTACTGTTGGGCTGGATAAAGAGAAACAGCAGTTGGCTTATGAGTTTCAGAGCGCTCAAAAACGCAAAACTGAAGGTGCAGTTCACTAAGTCTGCGAGCTGATATTTATGTTGTAGCGTCATATTAGAAATAAAATAAAGGGCGATAAGCTAATTTAGCTATCGCCCTTTTTATTTCTTTGCACATTTTACTTTTATTTGTGTGGTGAATAATTGCACTAAATCGACAAATAAAAGAAAACGCAAAACGCCCTTGCCATAAATTAGGAAGGGCGCCGGAGGGGGGACTACATCCTCAGAGCTCGCCAGTCTTAAACTGGCGACAGATTAGCCGATTAACGGCTACGGAAGACAATGCGGCCTTTGCTCAGGTCGTACGGGGTCAGCTCTACAGTGACTTTGTCACCCGTCAGGATGCGGATATAGTTTTTACGCATTTTACCGGAGATATGAGCGGTTACCACGTGCCCGTTTTCCAATTCAACGCGGAACATGGTGTTCGGCAGCGTATCAAGAACGGTGCCCTGCATTTCAATATTGTCTTCTTTGGCCATCGAATCCTCTAGGTGTAACTACCTTAGTTTTTAACCGGCAAGATAATGCCGAAAAACCCACATTATGTAAAGAAGTGTTGGCGGTCATCGCACCATTTCAGCAAAATTAGTCTGCCGGTAAGAGGGGATAAAGCCTAATGTGGGGTTCTTTTCAGCGGTTGAGCTTTACTGCATCGCGAATGAAAAATTCAACGATTGCGGTAACCAGCATTCAGCCGGTAGTGGACTAAACTGGAGTTGACTCAACTGCTGCAAAAAAAAGTTTCGTGGGATCTCAAGCGCACCCAGCGACGCAGTGTGAGCGTTGAGGACCTGACAGTCAATCAGTTCTCCACCATGATGGGTAAAATGATGACAAAAAACCATTAAAGCGCTTTTTGAGGCATTATCCGCCCGGCTAAACATAGATTCACCACAAAAGAGTGAACCTACTGAGATACCATACAAACCACCAATCAGCTCATTTTCCAACCAAACCTCTACAGAATGGGCATGACCCAGTGTATGTAACTGGCAATAAGCCTGCTGAACATCATCGCCAATCCAAGTTCCCTCATCACGCAGCAAGGCACAGGCACGGACAACATCTTCAAAAGCATGGTTGAGAGTAAATTTATAAGGGCAGCGGCGCAAAAAACGCTTCATGCTCCGGCTGATATGTAAATCTTCTGGATACAAGACGGCTCTGGGGTCAGGTGACCACCATAAAATCATCTCCCCTGGGCTGAACCAAGGAAAAATTCCTCGCTCATAAGCGGCCAGCAAACGCGGTGGTGATAAGTCCCCACCCAGTGCCAGTAACCCATTTGGTTCGCGCAGAGCCAGCTCAGGCGAGGGGAACGCAAATGATTGAGATGAGAGCTGTGTGATGCGCATAAATCCCCTTGGTGACACTTACAGGCCCATTTGGGCATCCTTGCCGTATTTGAAGGCTCAGAATTATTAGTGATGTTTATTCGGACGAGCCTTTTAACGGCGTAAGCACATAGAGATTAACAGACCAATTCTGAAGCTTAGCTCTATGAGTTTACGTGCATACCGTTCAAGGTCCGTCCGATTAGGTGCCTGTATTACCTGACTGCAATTCCAATAGCATTGGATGTAATCATCAATAACAAATAATACTGCTTTGCTTTCAGTAGCTTTACTTAATATTAGCTGTAAATTTGCTGATTATCTGTTTGTGCTTAGTCCCTTGATTCACGCCAGCTCTTTGCATTAATGCCGTTGATGGAATTGGTAGTAGCGCCCCTTGTTGTGTAACAAGCCTTGGTGATTGCCTTGCTCAACTATTTTTCCGCCATCCATTACGCAGATCCGATCCATATATTCCAGTCCATACAAGCGGTGAGTGACAATAATCAGGCTTTTATGCTGACAATGTTGGCGTAGCAACGTCAGAATCTGTTGTTCAGTTTCTGCATCTAACCCTTCTGTCGGCTCATCTAGAAGTAGCAGTGGTGCTGGGTGTAGTAATGCGCGAGCAATTCCTAAACGGCGTTGTTCACCACCAGATAATGGACGACCACCGTCCCCCATCCAGGCATTCAGTCCTTCGCTGTTATCCAATAAATTGGCCAAACCGACTTGTTCCAAAACAGATTTTAGCTGTACATCTGATGCAGTAGGGCAGGCCAGTAACAGGTTTTCTCGTAATGTACTGCTAAAAATGTGCACCCGTTGGCTGACTACTGTCATCATTTGGCGTAGCGCGGTTTCATCATAGCTAGCTAAATGTTTCCCATTCAGCGTGATAATGCCTTTATTTGGATCCCATGCTCGCGTTAATAATTGTAATAGTGTGGATTTACCACAGCCGGTACGGCCTAATAGCGCAATATGCTCCCCTGCGGCCAGTGACAGCGATATATCCTGCAAAACAGGTAATGGCTGCTGTGGGTAAGTAAAACTCAGCCCTGTCACTTCTAGCGCTGCTTGTGAGATTGCTGCCGGCCCGGCCACTGGGAATGTCACTTCGGGTTTTTGTTCCATCAATTGCCCAACGCGGGTCGCGGACGCAATAACCTGCCCTAAGTGTTGGAAGGCGCCCGCAACCGGTAGCAGCGCTTCAAATGCTGCTAGCGATGTGAAAACAAACAAAGCCAGTAATGCACCGGGCTGGCTGTCACCACCTATTCCGGCAGCGGCCAGCCATAAAATTAATGTTACCGTCAGACCTGAAGCGAGAATCATTAAAGCTTGTGCCAGACCAGCCAAGGATGCCTGTTGTTTTTGGCGAACCATCCAGCATTGTTCAATCTCTTCCAATGAAGTTCGAAAACGGTGTAATGCACCGAAAACCAACAGTTCTGCTTGACCCTGTAGCCATGAGGTTAATTGTGAGCGATAAAGCGCGCGTAACTCCGTTAAATCACGGCCAATAGGTTTTCCTGCACGATAGAAGATAAGTGGCACTAGCAATAACAACCCTAGCAGGATGGCACCGAGTGTCAGGGCTAAACTGGCATCGATATAACTCAGACCAAATGTGACGGCTGCAATGATGACAATGGCAGCAACCAACGGTGATATTACTCGCAGATAGAGATGGTCGAGTGTATCGACATCGGCAACGAGGCGGTTCAGCAACTCGCTTTGGCGAAAGCGAGCAATACCCGCAGGGGAAAGTGGCAATATTTTCTGGAATGCAAAAACTCGCAGATGTGCCAACACTCGGAATGTCGCGTCATGACTGACGACTCGCTCGGCGTAGCGTCCTGCTGTTCGGGTAATCGCAGCGCCCCGAACACCCGCCGCAGGCAGCAGATAGTTAAAGGTATATAATCCTGCTGGACCAGCAATGGCGGTACCCGCAAGGAACCAACCCGATAAAGTGAGTAGTCCGATGCTGGCGAGTAATGTGACGATTGCTAGCAAAATACCCAGGCAAATTAGGAACCAATGACGGCGATACAACGCCAGAAAGGGGAGAAGTACTCGCATGATTAAAGCTCCTCATTGCGGTGGGACAGCAGATTGGCAAATGAACCTGCAGACTGACTTAAACTGGAGTAATCACCTTGTTGAATTAAAAGGCCTTTATCCATTACCCAGATTTGATCATACCCCAGAGTATCTTCTAACTGGTGAGTAACCAGTAATGTGGTCTGCTTACGGGAGGCTTCTTCTAGCGCTTTCATTACCAACTGTTCGCTATGGGCATCCAAACTGGCAGTTGGCTCGTCTAGCAACAAGAGCCGGCACGGGTTTAGCAAAGCTCTGGCAACAGCAATTCGCTGGGCTTGGCCAACAGAAAGGCGTGCTGAATGGTCACCGATTTCAGTACCCAGCCCTTGCGGCAAGTCATTTAGGAATTCATCAATGTAGGCGCGCTTAATCGCCAGCTGTAGCTGATTATTATCAGCATCGGGTTGGCCCAACACTATATTGGCTACCAGTGTTTGCTCCGGTAAAGTCGGATTTTGCCCGACCCAACTTAACTGCTCACGCCAGGTTTTAGGATCCAGTTCACGCAATTCAATATCGTTGACTTTTAATGAGCCACGGTAGGGTAAAAAACCCAGTAGCAAGTTAAGTAATGAGCTTTTTCCCGCACCACTTAGACCGACAATAGCCACTCTTTTGCCCGCCGTTAGGGAGAACGTCAGCGGCCCTGCTAAACGAATACCTGTAGGGGACAAAACTTCCAGTTCATTCGCTTCCAGTCTGATGGCATCTGTGCCATCCAGTATTTTATTGCCTTGACCAATAACCTCGCTTTCACTGCTTAAAAATGTCACCAGGGACTCAGCAGCGCCAACAGCTTGTGCTTTGGCGTGGTAAAACGTCCCCAAATCTCGCAGTGGTTGGAAGAATTCGGGTGCCAGAATCAAAACCAGAAAACCAGCAAACAGTGATACACCAAGGCCATAACTACCAAAGTTTAATTCTCCCAAATAGGAAAAACCAAAGTAGACAGCAACAACAGCGATGGATATGGCGGCGAAGAACTCCAACACCGCAGAGGAGAGGAAAGCCATTCGCAGCACTTCCATGGTGCGCCGGCGGAAATCCTCCGAGGATTCGCGAATTTGATCCGTTTCTGCTTTGGCGCGGTTAAATAGTCGCAAAGTATCCAAACCACGCAGGCGGTCAAGGAAGTTACCACTTAGACGAGCTAATGCTACAAAATTTCGCCGGTTAGCATCGGCTGCGCCCATTCCCACCAGCGCCATAAACAAGGGAATTAGTGGCGCGGTAACAAATAAAATTAAGCCTGCTGCCCAGTTTATAGGGAAAACAGCAATTAGAATCAGCACTGGAATAAAGACAGCTAAATACATTTGTGGCAGATAGCGAGAATAGTAATCCTGCATATCTTCAATTTGTTCCAGAATAATTGTCGCCCAACTTCCCGCAGGTTTGCCTTTTACCCAGGCAGGCCCAAGTTGCTCTAACCGGTCTAACACCATTTTGCGGATCTGCTGGCGCACCTTCATGCCGCAAATAAATCCCACGCGTTCACGTAACCAACTGATCACAGCCCGGACGGCGAAGGTCCCCGCCAGTAATCCAAAATCAGTGACCAGTGCTGTGCGGGGGACTTTGTCAATAATCAAAGATTGCAGCAAGGTAGCCAACAGCCAAGCTTGAGCGATAATCAATAACCCACTGAGGAGGCCAAGTAACATGGACAGGCGGAGCCAACGTTGCGCGGGGGCGCTTTGTTTTTTCAGCCAACGAATCAACTCATACTGTCTTGTTTTATTCATCGGGCAATTTATCTGCACTGAGTACGGGGAAACTTCAAAAAATGTTTGTCATCTCTAAAGATGGCAAACTGGTGAGGGCCAATATTACCTCGTCATGCTATGAGGTGAAACCATAATGCTTGTGATAGTCGCCGCATTAGTCGATATCTATAATTTGCTGTTTTTCATTGACATGTAGATATAAAAAATTAAGGAACAACAGAAACCAAAAACGGGCGGCTCACGTGTGTGTCAGCTGCCCGTCTGTATTAGATGAAACTGTGATATCAGATGCCAAGATCAATAGGGATTATTTATCGTTAGCTAATCCATCCAGATAGCGTTCGGCATCCAGTGCGGCCATACACCCGGTACCCGCCGAGGTGATAGCTTGGCGATAAATATGATCCATAACATCGCCTGCCGCGAAAACTCCCGGAATTGAGGTTTGCGTAGCATTACCCTGAAGGCCTGATTGCACTTTGATGTAACCATTTTCTAATGCCAACTGGCCGGCAAAAATAGCGGTGTTAGGGCTATGACCAATAGCAATGAATACACCCGCGACGGCGAGTTCTTCGGTTTCATTACTTTTGGTGGACTTCAGACGCACACCTGTTACACCCATATTGTCCCCCAGCACTTCATCCAATGTTCGGTCAGTGTGCAGCACAATATTGCCGTTTTTCACTTTCTCCATCAGGCGGTCGATAAGGATTTTTTCTGAACGGAAGCTATCACGACGGTGAATTAGATGAACTTCAGCGGCGATATTTGCCAGATACAACGCTTCTTCAACGGCCGTATTGCCGCCGCCGACCACGGCAACTTTCTGATTACGATAGAAAAAACCATCGCAGGTAGCGCAGGCTGAAACCCCTTTGCCTTTGAATGCTTCTTCCGATTCCATCCCGAGATAGCGTGCGGATGCGCCTGTCGCAATAATTAATGCATCACAGGTGTATTCAGCACCATCACCAAATAGGCGGAATGGGCGGTTTTGTAAGTCGACTTTGTTGATGTGGTCAAACAGAATTTCGGTCTGGAATTTTTCTGCATGTGCATGCATCCGTTCCATTAACGCCGGGCCGGTCAGACCTTCCGGGTCACCGGGCCAGTTTTCGACCTCAGTGGTGGTGGTCAATTGACCGCCTTTTTCCATTCCGGTAATCAATACAGGTTTCAGGTTGGCGCGCGCCGCATAAACTGCCGCGGTATAACCTGCAGGGCCAGACCCTAAAATAATCAATTTGCTATGTTTAGCCGTGCTCATGAATACCTCTTTCCCACAATGGCGGACAATGTTAGCGATTGTAGGGAAATTCGTGCATTAAAAAAAGCAGGCAAAAATGTTGTTAGCGATTTTTTTGATAGGTCATACCTATTTAATGAACTAAATGTATTAAGAATCGACAGTTAGCCAGTAAATAAAATCAAGCTGGGCATAAATTAGACCAAAATTGATTTCTACGTTATGGGCTAAATAGTCTTAAAAACCTTTGACCCTATAAAGAATGTGGCTTGCAAGCCGATTATTCAAAAAAAGCTGACAACTTACTCATGCTCTTTTGCACCATTTTCTAGCAAATAAATGGTGAAAAAATAGGTAAGAGAAGGGGGCTGGGATTTTAATTCTGGCACGTTCTACTGATTTAACTTCTTTTACTTTGACAATCGGCTGTGCATTTGCGAAAACATCATAGGAAGAAGAAATTATCTGCGCGCCATAATTTCAGATTTGGTATCAGTGATACCAAGCGAAAACCCTGGAATGTTTTCGATTAATACTGGATGGCATGTGGAGTATGTTCTCGAACAACTGTAGGGGGGAAGTTTCTACAGGTGTTCGTGATGCGCTATCTCTTCCTCAACGCTAATAATCATCGAGTACCTCGCATACAGTTGACAGACAGGGTGTGAGATAACAACGTGTTGATATATTTGCATAAAACAGGCTGCGGGTCGTGGTTTGCAACAAGCTGAAAATCTATTGCTGATTAAGGCATGTCGCAGACTCAAGGAAATTAAGAGAGACTATAAGATGATAGATAATAAAAAACGCCCGGGGAAAGAGCTTGATCGTATAGATCGTAACATCCTCAATGAATTACAAAAGGATGGGCGCATCTCTAACGTTGAGCTTTCAAAACGAGTAGGGTTGTCACCAACACCATGTCTGGAACGGGTTCGCCGCTTAGAGCGTCAGGGCTTCATTCATGGCTACACCGCACTGCTTAATCCACAGTATTTGGATGCATCACTGCTGGTTATCGTTGAGATTACTCTGAATCGTGGCGCTCCGGATGTATTTGAGCAATTTAATGCCGCTGTAAAAAATCTTGAGGAAATTCAAGAGTGTCACCTGGTTTCCGGCGATTTCGACTATTTGTTGAAAACCCGCGTACCGGATATGTCCGCTTACCGTACTTTACTCGGTGAGACCTTGCTTCGCCTGCCGGGCGTTAACGACACCCGTACCTATGTGGTCATGGAAGAAGTGAAGCAGAGTAACCGCCTTGTGATTAAAACGCGGTAAACAGGCAGGTGCAAAACCTGAGTAATTTGGTTACACTCCTGTTTATTCATACAGTTTCAACGCCGGGAGGGTTCTCGGCGTTGTTACTCATACCAGTTAACAGGAACCTGGAGAGCCTTTCTTGAGCCAGGAATATACAGAAGATAAAGAAGTTACTTTGAAAAAACTCAGCAGTGGGCGTCGTTTGCTTGAGGCTGTTTTGATTGTAGTAACGATTTTGGCAGCCTTCCTAATGGCCGCGCTGCTCAGTTTCAATCCTTCAGACCCGAGTTGGTCGCAAACCTCATGGCACGAGCCTATCCATAATCTTGGCGGCAGTGTTGGTGCCTGGATGGCCGACACGCTGTTCTTTACATTTGGCGTCCTGGCTTATGCCATTCCCGCCATTATGGTGATGTTGTGCTGGGCGGCATTCCGTCAGCGTGATACCAGTGAACATATTGATTACTTCGCACTCTCGCTGCGCCTGATTGGCACATTAGCGCTGATTTTAACGTCATGTGGATTGGCAGCATTAAATATTGACGATCTCTACTATTTTGCCTCCGGTGGTGTGATTGGTAGTTTATTCAGTAATGCTATGTTGCCGTGGTTCAATGGTGTTGGTGCGACCTTGACGTTGCTCTGTATTTGGGCCGTTGGCCTGACGCTCTTTACAGGTTGGTCATGGTTGGTCATTGCTGAAAAGATTGGTGGGGTCGTCTTAGGTTCGTTGACATTTATGACTAATCGCTCACGTCGTGAAGAACGTTATGACGATGAAGATGATGATTATCCGCTTGATGATGCCAATTCTGTTGAGCAAGATAAAAGTGCAGTAGCCAATAAAGTTGTCGCGGGTGTAGCCGCGGCTACCGCGCTGGCGGCAAATTCAGCCCATGCAGATGACGACGATGTTTTGTTCTCTGCACCATCAGTAACCGATACACCTGTCAGTCCTCTATCCGATGCGGCAATACTGGCTCCGAGCGGTGAAAGCGCGGCTGAAACCAAAGATAACTATGACCCATTATTGAGCACATTACGTGCGACAGATGATGGTGATCAGTCTGTATTATCTCAAACAGAGAGCTTTTCAGAACCGACTATCAGTCACAGTACAGCACCAATGGTTGATACTAAGACAGAGACACCGCCGCTCTATTCGTTTGAAATTCCACAAGAAGCGACCTCGCCAGCGCCGACTCGTATTGCTCTACCGATTGAACGACCTGAGCCTCAGCTGGGTTCATGGGATAAACCAGTAACACCGGCGAGCCATTCACCTTTTGATTTTTCTGCGGCACAGCGCCATAGCGATCAGGTGGAAAATACCTCTTATATGAATCCGGGATTAGGCGCAGATACTGATAGTCTGGCCGCTCTGGGGTCAGCCAGTCGCCCTGAGTCTGCTGCGGGTATTGTGGCGGCAAGTGCAGCCGCCGCTACGTTTATGCCAGCATTTACTGCTATCAGTGATAGCAGTTCGCAGGTTAAACAAGGTATAGGGCCGGAGTTACCAAGACCCAATCCTGTCCGTATCCCGACACGGCGTGAGCTGGCATCCTATGGTATCAAGCTCCCGTCTCAACGTATGGCGGAGCAGGAGCAACGTGAGCAAGAAGTGCAAACTCCACAAGCGCCTGAGACGCCGTTCACCGCAAGTGTTACATCTGAAGATGATGATGCATTAGAACAGGCAATCTTGCGTAAAGCCTTTGCTGATCAGCAATCCGAGCGTTATGGGCAATCAGCGACTGCGGGAGTGAATACTTTCTCAGCGGTAGAGCCGGAAGATGAACAAGCCTTGCAAGAGGCAGCCTTGCGACAAGCTTTTGCCGCGCAGCAACAACATCGTTATGGTGCAGATCATGGTGAAAATCGCGAGTACGAACCCGCTGCTGTTGAAGAGATGCAGCCTGTAGACACTCGCAGTGCCTTTACATTCTCGCCTGTTGCCGATCTGATTGATGAAAGCCCGCGTGAGCCTTTGTTCACGCTTTCTCCGTATGTTGATGAAACCGTACAGTCAGCAACCGCGCAAGCCACCTCGGCACCTGCGCAACCTGAGCAGGTAGCGGCCTATCAGTCATCGGGTGCGCATCAATCTCAACAAGGATATTCAGGTCAATCAACACCCGTACAGCCAATGACCTCTGCGCAACCCACTTCACCTGTGCAGCCAACCCCGGCGATGGACAGTTTGATTCACCCATTCCTAATGCGTAATGACCAGCCGTTGATCAAACCGACAACACCATTACCTACGCTGGATTTACTTTCTTCTCCGCCAGCGGAAGAAGAGCCCGTTGATATGTTTGCTTTGGAGCAAACTGCTCGCCTGGTTGAAGCGCGCTTAGGTGATTATCGGGTGAAAGCAGAAGTTGTCGGTATATCTCCTGGGCCAGTGATTACTCGCTTTGAGTTAGATTTAGCGCCAGGCGTTAAAGCTTCACGTATTTCTAATCTTTCTCGTGATTTGGCACGTTCACTATCTGCCATTGCTGTGCGTGTGGTTGAAGTCATTCCTGGCAAACCTTATGTCGGGCTTGAGCTACCCAACAAACATCGTCAGACCGTTTATTTACGTGAAGTTCTGGATTGCGCCAAATTCCGTGATAACCCATCTCCTTTAGCTATCGTGTTGGGTAAAGACATTGCTGGGCAACCCGTCGTCGCTGATTTAGCCAAAATGCCACACTTGCTGGTGGCGGGTACGACCGGTTCTGGTAAGTCGGTTGGTGTTAACGCAATGATTCTCAGCATTTTGTATAAAGCGACCCCAGATGATGTGCGCTTTATCATGATTGACCCGAAAATGCTGGAGTTGTCAGTGTATGAGGGTATTCCTCATCTGTTAACCGAAGTGGTTACTGATATGAAGGATGCGGCGAATGCATTGCGTTGGTGTGTTGGTGAAATGGAGCGGCGCTATAAGCTGATGTCCGCATTGGGTGTGCGTAACCTCGCGGGATACAACGAGCGAGTTGCCCAAGCTGAAGCTATGGGGCGGCCAATTCCAGACCCATTCTGGAAACCCTCCGATAGTATGGATATCTCACCGCCAATGTTGGTGAAATTACCTTATATCGTCGTCATGGTGGATGAGTTTGCTGATCTGATGATGACGGTGGGCAAGAAGGTCGAGGAACTGATAGCCCGTTTAGCACAGAAAGCCCGTGCTGCCGGTATTCATTTGGTTCTGGCTACTCAGCGCCCGTCAGTAGATGTCATTACTGGTTTGATTAAAGCTAACATCCCAACCCGTATCGCATTTACGGTCTCCAGCAAGATTGACTCACGTACAATCCTTGACCAAGCCGGTGCAGAATCGCTATTGGGTATGGGGGATATGCTGTATATGGCGCCTAACTCCTCAATTCCAGTGCGCGTTCACGGCGCTTTTGTTCGTGATCAGGAAGTACATGCTGTTGTTAATGATTGGAAAGCTCGAGGTCGCCCTCAATACATTGAGAGTATTCTTAGTGGTAGTGACGAAGGTGAAGGTGGCAGTCTTGGTCTGGATAGTGACGAGGAATTGGATCCGCTGTTTGATCAGGCGGTGAGTTTTGTTCTGGAGAAACGCCGTGCGTCTATCTCCGGGGTGCAGCGCCAATTCCGTATTGGTTATAACCGTGCGGCACGTATCATTGAGCAGATGGAAGCTCAGCAGATTGTCAGTACCCCGGGACATAACGGTAATCGTGAAGTTTTAGCGCCGCCGCCACATGAGTAATACCTTTTATCGAAACAGTTAACATAGAGAGGGCCGCTTTGCGGCCCTTATGCAAAGAAGCGCAAACTCCGCATTTATCAGATTAATATGCTAACGCGAGGGAAATGCTTCAGCTAAAGTGCATAAGTTTATGGTATGCATTCAGCTTGCCGGTCATAGACTTAAACGGCACATAGAGTGACAATATACTCGCTCACTGAATCCGCCTTTGTGGCAGCCCATTAGGGCGCAATGAATTTTATAAGGTATGTAGAATAATGAAAAAACTGCTTGTTGCTTGTTGTCTGTTATCGGGTTTAATTTCGGCTTCAGCGCTGGCAGATGCCAGTTCCGATTTGCAAGGTCGCCTGAGCAAAGTGAACAGTTTCCATGCTAATTTTTCGCAGAAAGTGACCAGCTCAGATGGCGCAGCAGTACAAGAGGGTGAGGGTGAATTGTGGGTGAAACGGCCTAATCTTTTTAACTGGCATATGACTTCCCCCGATGAAAGCGTCCTGATTTCTGATGGTGAAACACTGTGGTTCTATAACCCGTTTGTGGAGCAAGCCACGGCGACCTGGCTGAAAAATGCTACGGGCAATACGCCATTTATGCTTATCACCCGCAATAATCCAGATGATTGGAAACAATATAATGTGAAGCAGAAAGGTGACGATTTTGAGCTGACACCTAAAAGCGCAAGCGGCAATTTGAAGCAATTTGCTATTACCGTGACGCCAACGGGTACAATCAAAAGCTTTACTGCGGTTGAGCAAGACGGGCAGCGCAGCGCTTATATACTGAAAGGCCAGCAAAATAGTTCAGCGGATGCGAGTAAATTCAAGTTTACCCTACCAAAGGGCGTAACGCTGGACGACCAGCGGCAGTGAGGTCAGTGTGAGTAATATGTCCCTCGATTTTTCCCAAAATGAGTTTCAACCACTGGCCGCGCGGATGCGGCCTTTGACGTTGGAACAGTATATTGGCCAGCCGCATTTGCTGGCTCCGGGTAAACCGTTACCACGGGCAATCGTTGCTGGGCAATTACACTCAATGATTCTTTGGGGACCACCGGGAACCGGTAAAACTACCTTGGCCGAAATTATTGGTCGCTATGGTCAGGCGGATGTTGAGCGTATTTCTGCGGTAACCTCTGGTATTAAAGAAATTCGTGAGGCGATTGAGCGCGCACGGCAGAATCGTGATGCGGGGCGCAGGACAATTTTATTCGTCGATGAAGTCCATCGTTTTAATAAAAGTCAGCAAGATGCTTTTTTGCCTCATATTGAAGATGGCACTATCACTTTTATTGGGGCCACGACAGAAAACCCTTCATTTGAACTAAATTCGGCATTGCTCTCCAGAGCCAGGGTCTATTTGCTGAAAGCTCTCACCGCCGCAGATATCGAAAAAGTTATTGACCAGGCGATGTCAGACAGCAGCCGAGGTTATGGTGGGCAGAATATAAAACTGCCAGATGAAACCCGCCGAATGATGTCTGAATTGGTGGGTGGCGATGCGCGTCGGGCGTTGAATAGCCTTGAAATGATGGCCGATATGGCAGAAATAGATGCCAATGGAACCCGGGTATTGACGCCTGATTTGTTGAAAGAAGTGTCGGGCGAGCGCAGTGCGCGCTTTGATAACAAAGGCGATCGTTACTACGATTTGATTTCAGCAGTCCATAAGTCTATTCGTGGATCTGCACCTGATGCAGCGTTGTATTGGTATGCACGAATTATCACGGCGGGCGGTGATCCGCTTTATGTTGCCCGACGTTTATTAGCCATTGCGTCGGAAGACGTCGGTAATGCTGATCCTCGCGCGATGCAAGTGGCTATATCTGCGTGGGACTGTTTTACTCGTGTTGGCCCGGCAGAAGGTGAGCGCGCGATTGCTCAGGCAATTGTTTATCTGGCCTGTGCGCCGAAAAGTAATGCTGTTTACTCGGCGTTTAAAGCCGCAATGCAAGATGCACGTGATAAGCCAGATTTTGATGTACCGGAACATCTGCGCAACGCGCCGACCAAACTCATGAAAGAAATGGGGCTGGGGGCTGAATACCGTTATGCCCATGATGAACAACATGCTTATGCCGCTGGCGAAAATTATTTCCCACCAGAAATGGCCTCTACCCGCTACTATTTACCGTCATCCCGAGGTCTGGAAGGGAAAATTGGTGAAAAGCTGGCATGGCTGGCTGAGCAGGATCAAAATAGCCCGATAAAACGCTACCGCTAGCCTTGCTGTTGCGGTAAGGTTAGCGCTATAACCACTTGGTAAGTGGCTGTTTACACCGCTTACAGCGTTAAATTTTCCCTTAATAACCATTTTATGCCCAAGATAGTTGGAGTTGTAAGTAGGCAGTCAGTGAGCAAGTTCCGATGAACATAGTCTGGTAAGTCATCGGAGTGAAAGAGCGCCGCTAACGCCACTGAAATTTCAAGGATGAAGGGCATCCATAACTACAAGCACAGGACTAGCATGCTCGATCCCAATATGCTGCGCAATGAGCTAGACGCAGTCGCCGAAAAACTGGCTCGCAGAGGTTTTAAACTTGATGTTGAGATGTTGCGCCAACAAGAAGAGCGCCGCAAAGTTTTACAGGTTGAAACAGAAAGTCTGCAGGCAGAACGTAACTCCCGATCGAAATTGATTGGTGCGGCCAAGGCGCGTGGCGAAGATATCGAACCATTACGTCTGGAAGTGAATGTACTAGGTGAAAAGCTGGATGCAGCTAAGGCCGAGCTGGACAAGTTGCAAAACGAAATCCGTGATCTGGCATTATCTATTCCTAACCTGCCTGATGATTCTGTTCCAGTGGGTAAAGATGAAAATGATAATCTTGAAGTCAGCCGTTGGGGTGAACCTCGCAAGTATGACTTTGAGGTAAGAGATCATGTTTCATTGGGCGAGATGGCCGGTGGGCTTGATTTTGCTGCAGCAGTGAAACTGACTGGCGCGCGTTTTGTGGTGATGAAAGGGCAAATCGCTCGCATGCACCGCGCATTAGCACAGTTCATGTTGGATCTGCACACTGAAAAACATGGCTATCTGGAGACTTACGTTCCTTATCTGGTCAACCATGCGACTCTTTACGGCACCGGTCAGTTGCCTAAATTTGGTGGTGATCTTTTCCATACCAAACCGCTAGAAGAAGAATCTGACAGCAGCAACTATGCATTGATTCCAACGGCAGAAGTGCCTGTGACCAATCTGGTGCGTGATGAGATTCTTGAAGAAGATTCCCTGCCATTGAAAATGACGGCACATACCCCTTGCTTCCGTTCTGAAGCGGGTTCTTATGGTCGTGATACCCGTGGCTTGATCCGTATGCATCAGTTCGACAAAGTTGAGATGGTGCAGATAACCCGCCCGGAAGATTCTATGGCGGCACTGGAAGAGCTAACGGGTCACGCAGAGAAAGTGCTGCAATTACTGGAGTTACCATACCGTAAGGTACTGTTGTGTACCGGCGATATGGGCTTTGGCTCCAGCAAGACCTATGACCTGGAAGTGTGGTTGCCTGCGCAGAATACTTACCGTGAAATCTCTTCATGTTCGAACATGTGGGATTTCCAAGCGCGTCGTATGCAAGCGCGCTGCCGCAATAAAACTGACAGAAAGACTCGTTTGGTTCATACCCTGAATGGCTCTGGCCTGGCAGTTGGCCGTACTTTAGTTGCGGTGCTGGAAAATTATCAGCAGGCTGATGGCCGTATTCAGGTGCCAGAAGTCTTACGCCCTTATATGGGTGGTTTGGAATTTATTGGTTAATAAAATCGATAGCCGAGCATCAATAATCAAAAAGCGCCTGCGGGCGCTTTTTTGTTTTTAAGTGTTGGCAAATAGAACAAAATACTCATTTAGCAACATATCGTGCTATTGCCCCACGCGAGGCAATTGACTTTTTTATCACCAGTGGCATGATGCGCTCACTTTCCTCCTTGTCCCGACGGCTTCAGTCTTATTATGTCCGCATATTCTCGCCCGGTGCTGCTTTTGCTCTGTGGGCTTTTGCTATTTACGATTTCTATCGCAGTTTTAAATACTTTGGTTCCCTTATGGTTATCTCATCAACAATTGCCGACCTGGCAAGTAGGGATGGTTAGCTCATCATACTTTAGCGGGAATCTGGTCGGGACGTTGATTGCTGGGCGGTTTATCCAACAACTTGGTTTTAATCGTAGCTACCATTATTCCTGTATTTTATTCGCGCTGGCGACGTGCGGGTTAATGCTGTCGGTTGATTTTTGGAGCTGGCTGGGATGGCGCTTTTTTGCTGGTGTGGCTTGCGCATTAATATGGGTTATTGTCGAAAGCGCACTATTGCGCAGTGGTACGGTAACCAATCGAGGCCAACTGCTGGCGGCCTATATGATGGTTTATTATCTGGGAACTGTTACCGGGCAATTGCTCTTGGGTGTGGTCTCAACCCAATTACTCAGTGTTATTCCGTGGGTCAGCGCGCTGGTCATTACGGCGATGCTGCCGCTGTTATTTGCTCACTTTTCCCATGAAGGGGGCAGTGACGTACCACATATTGCCGTTTGGCCGATGTTGAAGCGACGTAGTGCGCGCTTGGGGATTAATGGCTGCATTATCTCCGGGGTGTTATTAGGTTCGCTCTATGGTCTGCTGCCGTTGTATTTATCTCATCAAGGAATGAGTGATGCGAGTGTCGGATGGTGGATGGCATTATTGGTCAGTTCTGGGATTATCGGGCAGTGGCCGATAGGCAAAATGGCCGACCGCTACGGCCGTCTACTGGTGCTGCGCATTCAAGTATTTGTCGTGATCCTCGGCAGTGTCGCTATTCTGGGAAATTATGCGCTGGCCCCCGCATTATTCATTTTGGGATGTGCCGGTTTTACGCTTTATCCTGTCGCCATGGCATGGGCATGTGAAAAGGCCAGTGCCGATGAATTGGTCGCAATGAATCAGGCATTATTAATGAGTTATACCATTGGTAGCCTGACCGGCCCGACCATGACTTCATTGCTGATGCAGCGTTATTCAGACAATCTATTGTTCATCATGATTGCGGGGGTGGCTTTAGTGTATTTAATGATGTTGCTCCGCAAACCCGATCAGCAAAAAACGCCTTACGCGGCGATATAATTGCCAAAAAAATGCCGCCAGCGGGTTACTTTGCATGGCGGCATGATTAAACATCAGTGTGTCAATTGACGGCTATCAGTAGATCACTTTGTGACCATAGCTTTCCAGAATACCTTTCACGCGGTCCATAATCTCCGCGGTAGGGGGCTTGACCCCATCCAGTTTGTATTCTTCACCCATGGCAATCCATTTGTGCTTACCAAGTTCATGGTAAGGCAGCAATTCGATTTTCTCGATATTGGTCATGTTCTGGGTAAACTCACCCAGCATATGGGCTGATTTATCATCATCTGACCAGCCCGGCACGACCACATAACGAATCCAGGTTTTTTGATTGCGTTTTGCCAGATAGCGAGCAAATTCCAGTGTTCGGTGATTGGATACGCCGACCAGATTCTGATGCACGCTGTCATCCATCTGCTTTAAATCCAGCATCACTAAATCTGTGGCATCCAGTAATTCATCAATGACGGGATCATAACGGCGCACAAAACCGTTGGTATCCAGACAAGTGTGAATACCTTCTTCGTGACAGGCGCGGAACCAATCACGGACAAACTCAGCCTGTAAGATGGCTTCGCCACCGGAGGCAGTGACACCACCACCAGAAGCATTCATAAAGTGGCGATAGGTAACGGCTTCTTTAACTAATTCTTCAACGGTAACTTCTTTGCCGCCGTGCGTGTCCCAAGTATCACGGTTATGGCAATACAGGCAGCGCATTAAGCAACCTTGAAAGAATACAATAAATCTAATCCCTGGGCCGTCAACGGTGCCACAGGATTCGAATGAGTGAATGCGGCCAAGTACGGACATTGCAGGTTACTCCAATACTGGATAAATAAAGGCCCCACTAAGGTGGAGCCTTTTAGTCTAATCTATTTTAGTTATACCTGTAAGGTATAGAACTTATATTGACTGAGTGAATGTACGTGTAATGACATCCTGCTGCTGTTCTTTGGTCAGCGAGTTGAAACGAACGGCGTAGCCTGATACACGAATAGTCAATTGCGGATATTTTTCCGGATTTTCCATCGCATCTAACAGCATTTCGCGGTTCATTACGTTCACGTTCAGGTGTTGACCACCTTCAATGGACGCCTCGTGATGGAAGTAACCATCCATCAGACCTGCCAAGTTAGCTTTACGAACTTCGTCGTCTTTACCCAGTGCGTTTGGCACGATAGAGAAGGTGTAAGAAATACCATCTTTCGCGTATGCAAACGGCAGTTTAGCAACAGAAGTCAGAGAGGCAACAGCACCTTTCTGGTCACGGCCGTGCATTGGGTTAGCACCTGGACCGAATGGAGCACCAGCGCGGCGGCCATCTGGAGTGTTACCCGTTTTCTTACCATAAACCACGTTAGAGGTAATGGTCAGCACAGACTGAGTTGCCACTGCACCACGGTAAGTACGCAGCTTCTGAATTTTCTTCATGAAGCGCTCAACCAGGTCACAAGCGATGTCATCAACGCGTGAGTCGTTGTTACCAAACTGTGGATATTCGCCTTCGATATTGAAGTCGATAGCCAGGCCATCAGCATCACGAATGGTGCTTACTTTGGCATATTTGATAGCAGACAGGGAGTCAGCAGCAACAGACAGACCTGCGATACCACACGCCATAGTACGGTAAACATCACGGTCATGCAGTGCCATCAGCGCAGCTTCATAGCTGTACTTGTCATGCATGTAGTGAATGATGTTCAGCGAGGTAACGTATTGTTTAGCCAGCCAATCCATAAAGTGATCCATGCGGTTCATGACTTTGTCATAGTCCAGCACTTCATCCATCATTGGCGCTTCTTTCGGGCCAACCTGGATCTTCATTTTTTCATCAACGCCGCCGTTAATTGCATACAACATGGTTTTCGCCAGGTTGGCACGCGCGCCGAAGAACTGCATTTGTTTACCGACAATCATCGGGCTAACACAACATGCGATGGCATAGTCATCGTTGTTGAAGTCAGGACGCATCAGGTCATCGTTTTCATACTGTACAGATGAAGTATCGATAGACACTTTAGCTGCATATTTTTTGAAGTTCAGTGGCAGTTTTTCAGACCACAGAATGGTCATGTTCGGCTCTGGAGACGGCCCCATGGTGTACAGGGTGTTCAAGAAGCGGAAGCTGGTTTTGGTCACCAGAGTACGGCCATCAACGCCCATACCTGCCAGAGACTCAGTTGCCCAGATTGGGTCACCAGAGAACAGCTCATCATACTCAGGGGTACGCAAGAAGCGAACCATACGCAGTTTCATCACCAAATGGTCAATCAGTTCCTGCGCTTCGATTTCAGTCAGTTTGCCTTCTTTCATGTCACGTTCGATGTAAACGTCAAGGAAAGTAGAAACACGACCGAAGGACATTGCAGCGCCGTTCTGAGATTTAACCGCAGCCAAATAGCCGAAGTAAGTCCACTGTACTGCTTCTTTAGCGTTAGTCGCTGGACCAGAGATATCACAACCATATTTGGCTGCCATTTCTTTGATTTGACCCAGAGCACGATGCTGTTCAGCAATTTCTTCGCGCAACTGGATAGTCATTTCCAGGTCTTTACCGTTTTCCAGGTCATCTTGTAAAGAGTTGAACTGAGCCAGTTTGTCTTTCATCAGGAAGTCGATACCGTAAACGGCTACACGACGATAGTCACCGATGATACGGCCACGGCCATACGCATCTGGCAAACCAGTCAGTACACCAGATTTACGGCAGTTCAGGATGTCTTTGGTATAAACGTCAAATACACCTTGGTTGTGCGTTTTGCGGTAATCGGTGAAGACTTTTTTCAGTTGTGGGTCAAGTTCGCGACCGTAAACTTTGCAAGAGCCTTCAACCATTTTGATGCCGCCGAATGGAATCAGGGCACGTTTCAATGGTTTTTCAGTCTGCAAACCAACGATGGTTTCCAGATCTTTGTTGATATAGCCAGCATCATGAGAGGTGATGGTCGCTGCTACGTCGGTATCGAAATCAACTGGCGCATGGGTGCGGTTTTCCAGTTTGATACCTTCCATAACTTGCGCCCACAGCTTGTCGGTCGCTTCGGTAGGGCCGGCAAGGAAGGACTCATCGCCTTCATAAGGAGTGTAGTTTTTCTGGATGAAGTCACGAACGTTGACTTCGTTCTGCCAATCACCTTGGGTAAAACCTTGCCATGCTTTGGCCAATTTTTCATTAAGTTCGGTCATAATGCATCTACCTTTTAATGTGAATTTCTTCGAAAACCGTGAGCGGCCACACTTAGTGTTGCTGGTCACCGCGCAGATAAATTACCCAGTAAGTCAAACCTACCAATAATCCGCCACCAATGATGTTGCCGATAGTGACTGGGATCAGGTTATCAATAATAAAGTTACTTACGGTTAAGTTAGCAAATTGCTCTGGTGCTGCTCCTATGGATTGCCAAAACTCAGGCGACGCGAAGTTTTTAATCACAATACCCATAGGAATCATAAACATATTCGCGATGCTATGCTCAAAACCGCTGGCAACAAACATTCCCACCGGTAAAATCATCGCAAACATCTTGTCCATTATGGTACGGCCGGAGTAACTCATCCAAACCGCCAGGCAAACCATTAAGTTAGCCAAAATACCCAAACATACTGCTTCTACAAAAGTATGGTGCAATTTGTGATCGGCAGTTTGTAAAACATTCAAACCCCATTGACCATTTGCAACAGTATGTTGGCCAGCGAACCAAATAAGGCACACGAAAAATAGCGCACCGAACAGATTCCCAATATAGACATTAACCCAGTTGCATCCCAGTTGGCGCCAGGTAATACGGCCACTGGCTTTGGCGACAGTTGTTAGTACGGTAGAAGTGAAAAGATCACCACCACATACCACCACTAACATTAGCCCCAGGGAGAAACAAATACCACCCACCAACTTGGCAAAACCGAAAGGCACGCCTGCGGTTCCGGTAGTCGCTGTAATATAAAAAACAAACGCAATTGAAATAAACACACCGGCAGTAATCGCTAAATAAAAAGTTTTTAGCGGATGCTTGGTGGCTTTATAGACACCGGCATCTTCGGCTACTTTAGCCATTGCCGCAGGTAATAATGCATCGAAGGGGTTGTCAGCTTTCACACTAACTCTCTCTTAAGGGTTAATAAAGCACAACGAGATACTAGCAAAGCAGTATAGCGTGAAAATTGATATGGATCATATTGCGCGAGTTTAGTTGGCGCTAAAACACTACAAAATGTGTGCTTAATGAGGTTAATTCATTGATTATTAAAGTGAAAAAATATTTTAATATTTACAAATAATTTTGATTGCGTTGTTTTAAAGCCGTTGAGAACGTTAATTAAAAACAGTGTTTGTAGCTATTTTTATTATTCTTCGTCATTAAAAATTAACTATTTATTCACCTTTATGTTTGTTTTATCTGATTGGCAAATAATGTTTGTTTAAAGGTGCTGTTTTTTACCCTAAGCGGCGTCAGAAAATAACGTTTTTTTATGACAAAAACAATTGCTAGCTTGAGCTATTTGTATTTTTATTCGTCAGAATAAATGCAGAAATTAATAGGCGAGAAATCTTGAGATAAAAAAAGCGGCATTTGCCGCTTTTCTTGCTTGATGACTGCCCGACAAACAAATAGCGGAGATCTGTCGGGCAATGTGATTACTTACTTTTTATCCCAATAACGGCGTTTCGCCGCCTGCAATTTAGCATAAGCACCCAGCAGAGCCTGATGTGCCGGGAGGGCTTTGAGATCTTCATCAACACTGAATAAGCTGTTAAAGCGCTCCTCACCAGCAATGGCCGCAGATGCAGCCTCTAGCGCTTCCTGACCATACATTTTCACAAAAGCACCATAATACTGGGCTGCATCGCGGTCTGGCTCTTGGGTCAGCAACAGCAGTGTTTGCAGGCAACGGTAATAATTAGCCTGTTTTGCGCTGAAGACTGAAGAGTTGAAGTCTTGCGTCCATTCCACCCAAATCAGTGCTTGTTCCAAATCGCCGCCCGCTAAGGCCAGCATGGATTTCAACTCGCCAACCCGCAGTGTGTACCAGCCATTATCTTTACCGGAGGCAATGCCCAGTAGCTCACGGACGCGGGCAAAATCATCCAACCCTTCATCATCCAAGGCCTGAATGAGTTCCAGATACTGTTCTGGCTGCCAATCACTGTCTGGCAGAGCCAGCAAGGTATCACGCAGGTGTACGCCCATAGTGTTGTTTGCCATCAGCAGATCTTCGGCAGGGTAGATATCAGACATCCCCGGCACCAAAATTCGGCAAGCATAAACATCCAGATGCTCATAATCGGCAATGTACACTTCGGCGTCTTCCTGCTTGAAGATGGCCATTAACGTGGCGAACTCTTCTTCTGTGGTGCCTTTAAAGCTCCAATCTACGAATGGATAGTCGGCGTCTTCTTTAAACATATCCCAGCTGATTAAGCCGCTTGAATCAATAAAGTGTGTTTCCAGATTGGTATGCTCAGCGACTTCTTCATCATCAAAGGTTGGTGCGGTGAATACATCCAAGTCTTTGAGGCTGCGGCCTTGCAGCAGCTCAGTTACGGTACGCTCAAGGGCAACACCGAAGTCTGGGTGTGCGCCAAATGAAGCAAAACAAGTCCCATTTGATGGGTTAAACAGCACCACACAAATGACCGGATATTTGCCACCCAAAGAGGCATCGTAAGAGAGGATTGGGAAACCTTCCTCTTCCAGTTTGGCAATCGCCTCCACCACACCCGGATAGCGATTTAACACCTCGGCTGGGATTTCCGGCAAGCTAATAGATTCGGCGATAATGCGGTTTTTCACTGAGCGTTCAAACACTTCGGACAATGCCTGCACGCGGGCTTCATTAGCCGTATTCCCCGCAGACATGCCATTAGAAACATACAGATTGCCGATAATATTCATTGGAATATAGACGGTTTCTAAATCTGATTGGCGGGTGAATGGCAGAGAGCAAATGCCGCGCGCAGCATTCCCTGACTGCAAATCCACCAGATCACTGGCGACCAGTTCATTTTCCGGATCGTAAAACGCCAGCAGGCGCTCATCCAAAATACCTTCCGGCAACAAATCATCTTCTGGAATTGGGAACCATTTCTCATTCGGGTAGTGAACGAAATCACCTTCAGTAATGGCTTTGCCCAAGTAGAAATCGGCGAAGAAATAGTTAGTGGATAAGCGCTCGAAGTATTCACCCAAGGCCGATGCCAGTGCTGCTTTTTTGCTGGCACCTTTGCCATTGGTAAAGCACAGCGGGCAATCGCGGTCGCGGATATGTACCGACCAAACGTGAGGAACTGGGTTCAGCCAGGAGGCTTCTTCAATATTAAAACCGAGGTCACTCAGTTTTTGCTGAAAGCGGGAGATGGAGTCTTCCAGCGCGGCGTCTTTGCCGGGAATAAAGGTTTGGGTCATTGTCTTCACTTTTTGGCGGTACTAAAAACGCGCAATCATACGGGGTTTTAGTTAATAGCTCCATGTATTCCTAAAGCACAGCAAATGTCACAGTTTTGATGTGGATATTCCGGATAATTCACTAGCTTATAAATAATGGAGTCATAATATGAAATCTATAAAGCTAACTGTCTTAGCCGGAATCTTAGCAGGGATCAGCGGTTCGGCCTTTGCTCTGCCTAATATTACCCTATTGGCAACCGGGGGAACTATCGCCGGTGGCGGCGATTCAGCCACTAAATCTAACTATACTGCGGGCAAACTGGGGGTTGATGCTCTGGTCAACGCCGTGCCGGAAATGAAAAAACTCGCCAATATTCAAGGTGAGCAAGTTGTGAATATTGGTTCTCAGGATATGAATGACGAGGTCTGGCTGAAGTTGGCCAAAAAAATTAATGCTGATTGTGCCAAAACTGATGGATTCGTCATTACCCATGGGACTGACACATTGGAGGAAACTGCCTATTTTCTCGACTTAACCGTCAATTGTGATAAACCCGTGGTGATGGTGGGGGCAATGCGCCCGGCTACAGCGCTGGGCGCTGACGGCCCGCTGAATCTCTACAACGCCGTGGTGGTCGCCAGTGACCCTAACTCCGCTAAACGCGGCGTGCTGGTAGCAATGAATGACACGGTGTTAACCGGGCGTGATGTGATGAAAACCAACACCACCTCGGTGCAAACTTTCCAGTCACCCAATACCGGCCCACTAGGCTATATCTATGATGGCAAAGTGAATTATCTGCACCAGCCCGCGCCACGGCAGCCCGCGTTTGATATCAGTAAACTGAATGAGTTACCGAAAGTCGGCATTATTTATAACTATGCGAATGCCTCTGACCTACCGGCTAAAGCATTGATTACTGACGGCTATAAAGGGATTGTCAGCGCCGGTGTGGGCAATGGTAACCTTTATCATTCGGTGTTCGATACATTGGCAACGGCGGCACATAATGGCGTGGCCGTGGTGCGGTCATCCCGCGTACCCACCGGCTCTACCACCGAAGATGCTGAAGTTGATGATACCAAATATGGGTTTGTTGCTTCTGGCTCACTCAATCCACAAAAAGCACGGGTATTGCTGCAATTAGCATTAACCCAAACACAAAAACCACAAGAAATTCAAAAATTATTCCATCAGTATTGATATAGCCAATCTTTGACGGAGGCTTCGGCCTCCGTATCTATTTATTACCTGCAATCTGAAATAAAAACGCTAATCCCTTCAACCCGCTACCTTTAATGGCAGTGCGGTGATGGTTTTCTACCTTTTTAGACAGCAGGATAACAATAAATGAAAGCTTTTGATTTCAATCGGATGACACTTGATAAGTTTCCTATCGAATTTTTAGCAGAGGTGGGTATCCGGTGTTTTTTCACCTTTGTATTGGTCTTTTTATTTCTGAAACTGAGTGGCACGCCGAGGTGTGCGGCAAATGTCGCTATTTGAAGTCGTTATCATTCTGACTCTCGGTTCAGCCGCCGGTGATGTCACTTTTTATGAAGATGTGCCGATTCTGCCCGTGGTAATGGTATTCATCAGCATTATGCTCTTGTATCGCCTATCCACTTTCCTAATGTCCCGCAGTGAAAAAATCCAGCAATGGATGGAAGGGGAACCACTCATCATTATTAGTGATGGGATATTCGTTTGGGAAACCATGCAGAAGGAAAACATTACCCACGACGAGTTTTTTATGGAGCTGCGCCAACAAGGTGTGGAGCATCTTGGTCAAGTGCGACTGGCTATTTTAGAGGTTAATGGTGCTATCAGTGTCTTTTTCTTCAGCGAAGAAAAGGTGAAACCAGGGCTGCCGGTGCTCCCCAAATGCTGTATTAAACCATTAATTGACATAGAAAAAGCAGGCGAATATGCCTGTAGCCAATGCAGTTTGATTATGACTTTTTCCGATGACTCCCGTGCCACTTGCCAACGTTGTGGTCATCACCACTGGGTGGCAGCTTTGTATCATCAACGGACAAAATGAGTTATTTATCATGCAACAAAGCCCTATTTGAGCTGCTTTTGGTGAATAATTTCAAATTAATGACAAGATAACGGACAGCCTGCGGTGAAAGAGGTTGAGAGTTTCTCTCTTGCTAGCGAATAACCGTTGCAGCAGGCGGACTCGGATGATAAAACCGAGTGATGGGTTATCTCGATGGCAATCTCAGTAGAGTGTGGTGAGGGGAAATGACACAGGTTTATAATTTTAGCGCTGGTCCAGCAATGCTACCGGTTGAAGTTTTACGTCGTGCGGAACAGGAATTACGTAACTGGCATGGTCTGGGAACGTCGGTCATGGAAATCAGCCACCGCAGTAAAGAATTTATGCAGGTCGCTGAAGAGGCAGAAAAAGATCTGCGCGACCTGATGCAGATCCCAGCCAATTATAAAGTGTTATTTTGCCATGGTGGTGCGCGAGCCCAGTTTGCGGCAGTACCACTGAACTTGCTCGGCGATAGTCGCAGTGCTGATTACATTGATGGTGGCTATTGGGCGCACAGCGCGGTCAAAGAAGCCCAGAAGTATTGCACGCCGAATGTGATTGATGTGACGACACACGATAACGGCGTAACAGGTATCACGCCGATGAAGCAATGGAAGCTAAGTGATAATGCCGCTTATGTGCACTATTGCCCGAATGAAACCATTGACGGCCTTGCTATCAATGAAGAACCTGATTTTGGTAGCAAAATTGTGGTTGCCGATTACTCCTCATCGATTCTTTCCCGCCCGATTGATGTCAGCCGTTATGGTGTCATTTATGCCGGTGCGCAGAAAAATATCGGCCCGGCTGGTCTGACCGTGGTTATCGTGCGCGAAGATTTGCTTGGTAAAGCGCGCACTGAGCTGCCCTCCATCCTTGATTATAAGGTTCTGGCAGAAAACGACTCGATGTTCAACACGCCGCCGACTTTCGCCTGGTATCTGTCCGGCCTGGTATTTAAATGGCTGAAAGAACAGGGCGGTCTGGGCGAAATGGAAAAACGTAATCAGGCGAAAGCTGAGTTGCTGTATGGCGCGATTGACCATACTGACTTCTATCGCAATCAGGTCGCGGCTGCCAACCGCTCTTGGATGAATGTGCCATTCCAAATGATAGATCCTTCGCTGGACAAGCTGTTCTTGAGCGAAGCAGAAGCCCAGGGGCTACAAGCCCTAAAAGGTCATCGTGTTGCCGGCGGGATGCGCGCTTCTATCTATAATGCTATGCCAATTGAAGGTGTTAAAGCATTAACCGATTTTATGGCTGACTTTGAACGCCGCCATGGCTAATGGCCCTGAGCAGATATCACCCGGCTCTGATTTATTTATCACCATGATTTGAGTCATATTTATTTAGTAATAACAATAGCCCCGTCCTGTGCGGGGCTGTTGCTCATAAAAGACTGGAGAGTGCTTTTCCCATGCTGGAATCCCTGACTTTACATCCCATTGCCCTGATTAATGGCACCGTTAATTTACCCGGCTCTAAAAGTGTTTCTAACCGTGCACTTCTTCTGGCAGCGCTGGCCGAGGGGACGACCCAGCTGAATAACTTGTTAGACAGTGATGACATCCGCCATATGCTCAATGCACTACAGGCATTGGGAGTGAAATTTCGTCTTTCTGCTGACCGTACCCGCTGTGAAGTTGATGGTGTGGGTGGAAAACTGGTCGCAGAGCACCCCTTAGAACTGTTCTTAGGAAATGCCGGAACCGCGATGCGCCCATTGGCGGCGGCATTGTGTCTGGGCAACAATGACATCGTATTAACCGGTGAACCGCGTATGAAAGAGCGCCCAATTGGTCATTTGGTTGATGCATTACGTCAAGGGGGAGCTCAGATTGATTATCTGGAGCAAGAAAACTACCCACCATTGCGCTTGCGTGGTGGTTTGCGCGGAGGCAAATTGACGGTGGACGGCAGTGTTTCCAGCCAATTCCTGACGGCACTATTGATGACCGCGCCCTTAGCTGAGCAAGATACTGATATTCAGATTCAAGGGGAGTTGGTGTCCAAACCTTATATCGACATTACTCTGCATCTAATGAAAACTTTTGGTGTGGATGTTGAGCATGAAAACTATCAGGTTTTCCACATTAAAGGCGGGCAGACCTACCACTCACCCGGCACATATCTGGTTGAGGGCGATGCATCATCGGCATCTTATTTTCTCGCCGCCGCTGCTATTAAAGGCGGAACAGTGCGCGTGACCGGCATTGGTAAAAAAAGTGTACAGGGCGATACCAAGTTTGCTGATGTGCTGGAAAAAATGGGCGCAAAAGTCAGTTGGGGTGATGATTATATCGAGTGCAGCCGGGGGGAATTACACGGTATCGATATGGACATGAACCATATTCCAGATGCTGCGATGACGATTGCCACCACCGCATTATTTGCCGATGGCCCGACGGTTATCCGTAATATCTATAACTGGCGTGTGAAAGAAACCGACCGTTTATCCGCGATGGCGACAGAACTGAGAAAAGTAGGTGCTGAAGTGGAAGAGGGGCGAGATTACATCCGCGTGGTACCTCCTGCTAAGTTAATTGCTGCAGAAATAGGCACTTATAATGATCACCGCATGGCGATGTGCTTCTCGCTGGTGGCTTTATCGGATACGCCGGTGACTATTCTTGACCCTAAATGCACGGCAAAGACGTTCCCTGATTATTTCGAACAACTGGCCCGTTTGAGTCAGATAGCATAATCATCCGCTTAAGATGGGTGTCGCCCGGCACCCATCTTGATGAATTATGGTTACCAGAAAATAAATATTTACCTATCTATCTTTCCCATCTCTTCTACACTTCTGCTACCGCCTATGGTTTTATTTTCAGCAACTAAACCACCGCAGGGTAACAGTTCACTCCGATGCAGCGTATAATACGGCTCCTGTGTTTGCCCTACTGGGTAGACAAGAGGTTTTGCCTACCGAAAGGAGAGATAAATGACGGCGTCAGCCCCGGTGATAACCGTTGATGGACCAAGTGGTGCAGGTAAAGGTACGCTTTGCAAAGCATTGGCTGAATCGTTGGACTGGCGTTTGCTGGATTCCGGTGCGATTTACCGTGTTTTAGCTTTGGCGGCGTTGCATCATCAGGTCGATATCAGCACCGAAGAGGCATTAGTTCCACTTGCCGCACATCTCGATGTTCGTTTTGTCTCACAAAATGGGCAGTTGAAAGTCATTTTAGAAGGTGAGGACGTCAGTAATGAGATCCGCACTGAAACTGTGGGGAACACGGCATCTCAGGCGGCGGCTTTTCCGCGAGTGCGTGAAGCTTTATTACGTCGTCAGCGGGCTTTCCGTGAGCCTCCAGGCCTGATTGCTGATGGTCGCGATATGGGAACGGTGGTCTTTCCCGATGCGCCGGTAAAAATATTTCTTGATGCAAGTTCGCAAGAACGCGCACACCGACGTATGCTACAGTTGCAGGAAAAGGGGTTTAATGTTAACTTTGAACGTCTTTTGTCCGAGATACAGGAGCGAGATGATCGCGATCGTAATCGGGCTATTGCACCTTTAGTCCCTGCTGCAGATGCGTTGGTACTGGATTCAACCAGTATGTCAATCGAGCAGGTGATCGAACAGGCGCTGGCTTATGCCCAACGAATTCTAGCGTTGCCGTTAAAAAAATAACGACAACGCGGTCAGTTCTGAGCTCTCAACGATTTATTTTTTAAATAAAATTATTTTTGATGAGCACTTTAACCTTGCTGCAAGGATGTGTGGCGAGGCATGTGAAACAACCCCATCCGGCGGGATGCTAGATGGACGTTAAACTTAAGAATCCTGAAGATTATAAACATGACAGAATCTTTTGCTCAACTCTTTGAAGAATCCCTGAAAACAATTGAAACACGTCCGGGCTCTATCGTCCGTGGTGTTGTTGTTTCTATCGATAAAGATATCGTACTGGTTGACGCCGGTCTGAAATCTGAGTCAGCAATTCCAGCAGAACAGTTCAAGAACGCGCAAGGCGAACTGGAAATTCAAGTCGGCGACGAAGTTGATGTTGCACTGGACGCTGTTGAAGATGGCTTCGGTGAAACTCTGCTGTCCCGCGAGAAAGCTAAGCGTCATGAAGCATGGCTGATGCTGGAAAAAGCTTACGAAGAAGCTGCAACCGTTACTGGTGTGATCAACGGCAAAGTGAAGGGCGGCTTTACAGTCGAACTGAACGGCATCCGTGCGTTCTTACCTGGTTCACTGGTTGATGTGCGTCCAGTTCGCGATACTCTGCATCTGGAAGGCAAAGAGCTTGAGTTCAAAGTCATCAAGCTGGATCAGAAACGCAATAACGTCGTTGTTTCTCGTCGTGCAGTTATCGAATCTGAGAACAGTGCTGAGCGTGATCAATTGCTGGAAAACCTGCAAGAAGGCATGGAAGTTAAGGGTATCGTTAAGAACCTGACTGACTACGGTGCATTCGTTGATCTGGGCGGCGTTGATGGCTTGCTGCACATTACTGACATGGCTTGGAAACGTGTTAAACACCCAAGCGAAATCGTCAATGTGGGCGACGAAATCACTGTTAAAGTTCTGAAATTCGACCGCGAACGTACTCGTGTATCCCTTGGCTTGAAACAGCTGGGCGAAGATCCATGGGTTGCTATCGCTAAACGTTACCCAGAAAGCACCAGGCTGACTGGCCGTGTAACTAACCTGACTGATTACGGCTGCTTCGTAGAAATCGAAGAAGGCGTTGAAGGTTTAGTACACGTTTCAGAAATGGATTGGACCAACAAAAACATTCACCCGTCTAAAGTTGTTAACGTTGGCGACGTAGTGGAAGTTATGGTTCTGGACATCGATGAAGAACGTCGTCGTATTTCTCTGGGCCTGAAACAGTGCAAATCTAACCCATGGCAGCTGTTTGCAGAAACCCACAACAAAAACGACCGCGTTGAAGGTAAAATCAAGTCTATCACTGACTTTGGTATCTTCATCGGCCTGGACGGCGGCATCGACGGCCTGGTTCACCTGTCTGACATCTCCTGGAACGTTGCAGGCGAAGAAGCAGTTCGTGAATACAAGAAAGGCGACGAAATCGCAGCTGTGGTTCTGCAAGTTGACGCAGAACGTGAGCGTATCTCCTTGGGCGTAAAACAACTGGCGGAAGACCCGTTCAATAACTACCTGTCTGTTAACAAGAAAGGTGCTATTGTTACTGGTAAAGTAACTGCAGTTGACGCTAAAGGTGCTACAGTTGAATTGGCAGGCGGCGTAGAAGGTTATCTGCGTGCTTCCGAAGCAACTCGCGACCGCGTTGAAGATGCGACGCTGGTTCTGAACGTCGGTGATGAAGTTGAAGCCAAATATACTGGCGTTGACCGCAAAAACCGCGTAATCAGCCTGTCTGTTCGTGCGAAAGACGAAGCTGATGAGAAAGATGCTATTGCTACAGTGAACAACAAGCCGGAAGAAGGCAACTTCTCTAGCGCAATGGCAGAAGCGTTCAAAGCTGCAAAAGGCGAGTAATAATAACGGGGGCGGTTTTGTCCGCCCCTATACGGTAGTTTAGCTGCAAAGCTTGGAGGTAATATGACCAAGTCTGAACTTATTGAAAGACTTGCTGGCCAGCAATCTCATGTACCGGCTAAGGTCGTTGAGGATGCAGTGAAAGAAATGCTTGAACATATGGCTGGAACACTAGCTGAAGGTGAGCGCATTGAGATCCGCGGATTTGGCAGTTTTTCTCTTCACTACCGTGCTCCGCGTGTTGGTCGTAATCCAAAGACTGGTGCCAAAGTTGAGTTGGAAGGTAAGTACGTTCCACACTTTAAGCCGGGTAAAGAATTGCGTGATCGCGCTAATATCTACGGTTAAGTTGTCTACAACTAATCGCGTTATTATGTAAAGCTGATACGAAACGGTGCCTTTAATGGCACCGTTTTTATTTATGCCTCTATAACTTGGCAACCTATTGGTAGCAAAATACCTTCCCTGTACTTCCCCCGCTTATTTAAGATGCATCCCGCATTTCTTCTGCTGACTCTGCAACAAGATAAAACTGTTAGCGAGCCAACTCTGAACTCCTGCCATTGATACTGGCTCCATAGCACATCTCCATAGAAAATCAGTTTCTTACCATGAGGTGAGCGGATGGCAATGAGGCTATCTGAGATTTATAAAATGGACGGTTGCTTATCACTTTATCGATTGATCATGTTGCTTTTGCCATCATTGCCGGCCTTTTACCCCTAATTTGGCTACCTCAGCTACCTGGTGTTGAGCTCATTGGCGTGCTGCTGGTATTCGGGGGAATACTATGGGTTAGCGGTAATACCTATTGTCAGTGTCTTACATTGGTTTTGATGAGCTTTGCATGGGGCTGTTGGCACGGGGATAAGATACTGATGCAGATTGAGCAACTGACTAAGAGAGAACAACAAGTTGTTGCCACAATAAGCACCACACATCTGGCATGGGTTGAAGGTAATAAAGTTCTATTACAAATTCAGCAGGTCAATGGGAAGAGGGTGTTTCCCGCTATTAACGTCGCTGTGAAGTGGCAGGAGGGGCTTGGTTACTGTTCCGGGCAGCAATGGAAGCTTTGGCTACGCATGCGGGGTGTACATAGCTTACTCAATGAAGGTGGTTTTGACAGCCAACGTTGGGCTATAGCAAATAGGCGTCCCTTGCAAGGGCGGGTTATTAGGGCGGAATTACTGGACGCACGCTGTAATGCTCGGCAGCAAGTTATTCGTGTTATTGAACAACAACTTGAACCCTATAAACAGCGGCAGATCCTGCTGGCATTGGCTTTTGGTGAAAGGAGCCAACTGAATCCCCAGTATTGGGCATTGTTGCGTGATACTGGTACAGCTCACTTAATGGCAATTTCAGGCTTACACATTGCCATGGCAGCATTATTTGGTGGGGTGCTCGCACGAATGGTGCAGCTTTTACTGCCTGTTAATAGGCTGGGACCACTGTTTCCGCTGTTAACCGGTTGGCTTGTGGCGGTGACTTATGTTTGGCTAGCTGGCGCGAATCCACCAGCACTGAGGGCTGCTATAGCATTAACCTTGTGGCTATTGATTCGGATTTTTAGTGTTTCGTGTAACGCATGGCAAGTGTGGCTATGGGCATTGGCGCTAATTTTACTGAGTGATCCTCTTGCGATACTTTCAGACAGTTTTTGGCTCTCGTGTCTGGCGGTATTCAGCCTAATATGCTGGTTTTATTGGGTTCCACTTCCGCCGCGTTTTAAAACGGGCTGGCAGGGGAGTGCTATTCGTGGGCTCCATTTACAATTAGGTATGATGTTACTGTTAATGCCGCTGCAAATAGGCATGTTCCATGGCATCAGTTTATTTTCGATACCAGCAAACCTCTGGGCTGTGCCCCTTGTTTCTCTGATAACTGTTCCCTGCGTATTGCTAGCTCTGGCCTTTGCATTATTTCCGGCCATCTCAGGTCTGTTCTGGTCTATAGCTGATCTGTCGCTGGCGGCAGTTATGTTACCTCTAAGTCTGATGAGTTTGGGGTGGCTTCATACTGGCGTGGCATCAGTTTCTATCGCGTTCGGTGGTTGGCTGGCAATGCTTATCTGGCGTTTTGAATGGTGGCGCAATTATTCCATCGGCGTCATGGTGCTTTGTGTGAATTTGGTTTTGTTGACTCAGCGTCGTGATGAATACCAATGGCGTGTTGATATGTTGGATATTGGGCATGGCCTTGCGGTAGTCATTGAACGAAAGGGGAAAGCCATTATCTTTGATACAGGTAATCGCTGGGAGACGGGCAGCATAGCATCGACGGTGATTCTGCCTTATTTGCGCTGGCGGGGTATCACTGTTGAACAAATTATTCTCAGCCATGACCACCAGGATCATACTGGGGGATTATCTGATATTCAGGCCGCTTTTCCCATGGCAACGGTCCGTGCCCCTTTTCCCTTAAAAAACGTTGCAAATACTTTACCTTGTAAACAAGGGTTATCATGGCAGTGGCAAGGCTTAAATTTCAATGTGTTATGGCCTAGAAAGCAAACTGTGAATGCGCAGAATGATGATTCGTGTGTTATCCGTGTTGATGATGGAAAACACAGCTTATTACTGACAGGTGACCTCGAAATGCGAAGTGAAAGAGAGTTAATTAAAGAATATCGATCTAAATTAACCTCAACTGTATTACAGGTGCCACATCATGGGAGTAATACATCTTCAATCCCGCCGTTTCTGCGCGCCGTAAAGCCGGAGTTAGCTTTTGCTTCTGTTGCACGCTATAACCAATGGCGTCTCCCGGCTAGAAAAGTGACTCAGCGCTATCAAAAAAATAACATTATCTGGCGTGATACTTCGGTGTCTGGGCAACTAATTGTTTATTTTCACAGCGATGGTTGGCAAATTAATGGTTATAGGGAACAATTAATGCCTCGCTGGTATCACCAGCAATTTGGCGTTGGAGGCCATAATGAGTAGAATGGGCCGCTATTTCTTCTGGTGCTGGTATTTGCATGATTAATGATAAAGATCTATCCACTTGGCAGACGTTCCGTCGCCTCTGGCCATTGATCTCTCCTTATAAGACCGGTCTGGTGGTTGCGGCGATAGCATTAATCCTTAATGCCGCCAGTGACACCTTTATGTTGTCGTTGCTGAAACCCTTGCTAGACGATGGTTTTGGTAAAGCTAACAGCTCAATTTTAAAATGGATGCCTCTGGCCGTTATTGGTTTGATGGTGGTTCGTGGCATAACTGGTTTTGTTTCTAGCTATTGCATCTCATGGGTTTCAGGCAAAGTGGTGATGCACATCCGTCGCCGCTTATTCAGCCATATGATGGGGATGCCGGTTTCATTTTTTGACCAGCAATCAACCGGTACTCTGTTGTCACGCATCACTTATGATTCCGAGCAGGTAGCGGCTTCATCTTCTGGTGCATTGGTCACAGTCGTGCGCGAAGGGGCCTCTATTATCGGCCTATTTATCATGATGTTTTATTACAGCTGGCAATTGTCGCTGATTTTAATTGTCATCGCGCCGATTGTTTCAGTTTCTATTCGCTTGGTATCTAAGCGTTTTCGTAATATCAGTAAAAACATGCAAAGCACCATGGGGGAAGTGACCACGAGTGCAGAGCAAATGCTGAAAGGGCATAAAGAAGTCTTGATCTTCGGTGGACAAAAAGTAGAAACCGAGCGCTTTGAGGCTGTCAGCAATCGCATGCGCCAGCAAGGGATGAAACTGGTTTCTGCCTCTTCCATTTCAGACCCTATTATTCAGTTAATTGCCTCTTTTGCTTTAGCATTTGTACTGTATGCGGCCAGTTTCCCCAGTGTGATGGAAACTCTCACGGCCGGTACCATTACGGTAGTGTTCTCGGCCATGATTGCTCTGATGCGTCCGTTGAAGTCACTTACCAATGTGAATGCCCAGTTCCAGCGCGGTATGGCTGCTTGCCAAACTTTATTCACCATTCTGGATATGGAGCAGGAAAAGGATGAAGGCAAACGAGAAGTTGAACGTGCTAAAGGTGAGATAGAATTTCGTCATGTGACGTTCTACTATCCTGGCAAAGATACTCCGGCGCTGAATGACATCAACATGCATATCGAAGCAGGTAAAACTGTCGCATTGGTGGGGCGTTCTGGTTCTGGTAAATCAACTATCGCTAATTTATTGACTCGTTTTTATGATGTCAGTGAAGGCAGTATTCTGCTGGATGGTCATGATTTGCGGGAGTACCGGCTGGGAGCATTGCGCAATCAGGTGGCATTGGTATCGCAAAATGTTCATTTATTCAATGACACAGTTGCTAATAACATTGCTTATGCCCGTGATGAGCAATATAGCCGTGCTGAAATTGAAGAAGCTGCCCGCATGGCCTATGCCATGGACTTTATCAATAAAATGGAAAATGGCCTCGACACGGTTATTGGTGAAAACGGCATCATGCTCTCCGGTGGTCAGCGTCAGCGTATTGCCATTGCGCGCGCACTCCTACGGGATTGCCCAATATTGATTCTGGATGAAGCTACTTCTGCACTGGATACTGAATCTGAGCGAGCCATTCAATCCGCCTTGGACGAATTGCAGAAAAACCGGACTTCACTGGTCATTGCCCATCGATTGTCTACCATTGAAAAAGCAGATGAGATTCTGGTTATTGAAGATGGACGTATCGTGGAGCGCGGTATGCATGCAGAGCTTTTGGCGAAAAAAGGTGCTTATGCTCAGCTTAACCGTATGCAGTTTGGCCAATGATTGAGCGCATTTGGTCTGGGAAGTCTTGGTTGTATTTGCTCCTGCTGCCGTTATCTTGGTTATATGGGGCGATTACTGGGCTTATCCGTATCAGTTACACTCTGGGGCTGCGTTCGACATGGCGCTCCCCAGTGCCTGTTATCATCGTGGGCAACTTGACTGCGGGCGGGAATGGTAAAACACCCGTTGTTATTTGGTTAGTGGAACAACTGAAACTACGGGGCTACCGCGTTGGTGTTGTGTCCCGTGGTTACGGTGGTAAGTCAGATGTGTATCCGTTATTGCTCTCCAGTGAGACTACCACGGCTCAGGCTGGCGATGAGCCGGTTTTGATTTATCAACGAACAGGTGCTCCGGTCGCGGTTTCACCAAAGCGTTCAGAGGCTGTCAAAGCATTACTGAAATCTAATGATTTGGATTTCATTATCACTGATGATGGATTACAGCATTACGCACTACAGCGAGATTTTGAACTGGTCGTGATTGATGGTGTGCGCCGCTTTGGCAATGGCTGGTGGTTACCCGCAGGGCCGATGCGCGAGCGGGCAGGGCGGCTGCGCTCAGTTGATGCAGTGATAACTAATGGTGGCATTGCTGCTGCTGGTGAAATACCGATGCAATTGGTGGCATGTGACGCAATTAATTTAGTGACTGGCGAACGTTATCCCGCACAACAACTACAACATGTTGTTGCCATGGCTGGCATCGGCCATCCGCCGCGTTTTTTTGCCACACTGAATCTCCTTGGTATTGAACCTAAAAAAGAATATGCCTTTGCAGACCATCAGGACTATTCATTGTCTCAACTTAGCCCACTGATTTCAGGGCCAGAAATTTTGCTGATGACTGAAAAAGATGCTGTTAAGTGCCGGGTTTTTGCCCAGCCCAATTGGTGGTATTTGCCGGTAGATGCGCAGTTGCCTTCCGATCAGGCTGAACAATTGCTGCTTAAGATTCAGGCATTACCCCACCGCCCTGCATAATCTCAGTTAGAGACTCAGGGATGCGCGCTTCAGGGCCGCTGCGCATGCAGTGAGCGAGCGTTGCTGAGTTTCTTCGTACAGTTGCAGTTCATCAATAACATCACTCCCCAAGTCCCGCTGGAAATCCTGTTTACTAGAGTGGCCTGCAAAATGGCTTTGCCCTTTATCACCTAAATTTGACTGGAAAATACCTGCAGCGCTGACCGGCAGGAAATCTTCATAGACCAAAGGTTCAAATTGGATGAATCCGGCCTCAATTAGCTGGTCTAATGTTAAATTTTGCACTGATATCGCCGGTTCTTTAAGGCTCTTTTCAGTCGGAAAATAGCGGAAATAGGCAAGTCTTTCTGCCCGCATTATCGGGTAGTCATCTGGAAACTGGCTAAATTGTTCGTGCAGAATCGCCATATATTGCTCTGCATTCTGTTCATTCGCTGGAACGCGTAATTGATCTTGAGCTGCTTGTAACAAACGGTCATAAAGATGGCGACCTTTGGCCGTCAATGCTGCGCCGCGTTGTTCTATTTCGCCAAAACGGGCGGTGTGGTTCCCTTGAACAATATGCCCACCTGAGGATACAAAAGCGACTTTCTCTTCCAGTGCTTTGAAACTGGTTTGTCGCAGCAGTATTGGGCAATGACGTGGCGGTGGCCCTTCGATAACGGCTTTGGGGGTTATGTTGTACTTTGGCATTGCAGCTTGTACTGCATCGATATTTAGTGTCCGTGGGGTTAAGTGGTTAATATGTGGCCCCTTAAAAGCAACTACATCAGCAATTAATCGATGTTGATCATGTAGTTGTTGATAAATCTCGGCACTGACGGTCGCCTGGTTATGCCAGCGAAATGTTTCCAATGATTGAGTAATGAAATCATCGGCTTCATGGTGGGTCAGCCCGCCGGCCGTTTCATGCTGAACAATTAACTCGATAAGACGCGGAGTGAAAATGTTCCTTTTGGCAAGAATATCAGCCGCTTGTTGCCGCAGTTCTGGTTGTTCAATCAAATCTAAACGAAGTAAGGATGTAAAAATTCTAAATGGGCAGGCTTGCAGTGAGGCCTCATGTACCGCGCGAAATGCAGTCGAGTGAACAGGCACCCCTGCTGGGGCCAGGTCATAATACCCAACAGGAATCATGCCCATTATTGCAAACAAGCGGCGTAAAGTAGCAAGTTCGGCAGCAGTTCCTACACGAATGGCACCATGCCGCTCCATACTTAATCGTTCAATTTCCCCTGTTTGATGCAAATGTCGGGTTAGTTCTGGTGACTGCTCCAGAGTTTTACCATTGATTTCGGCAACCAGTTGTAATAAAGCACCATATAGTGGGACTTCGACCTGATACATATCCGACATAGCTCTGGAGAATCTGGCGCGAATCTCATCAGGATGAACAAATGGCTGGTGGGTCATAATCAGGTTGCTCCTTTTGGCCTGGAAGGGCACAAAATTGCCGAATAATGGTGTATATACTCAGTTTTTATTTTAGGTTGATATCGGTAAATTGTGGGGATCTCGCGGATAATATTGGTTTTTTATGCGCAGCATCTCATTGATGCTGCACTTAACTATCTATTCCCAGATAAAATAGTTGCGTGGCGATATGTTTTATGAGTAAATAGCCGCCGGCCTGTATTACAGACCTATTTATGTGTAAGAGTGTACGAGAGTAAAGCAAAGCAGTTCCTCCCAAAACGTTATCTTTTGATGCCGCTTCAAAGACGAACCTCCTAGTATCTCCGATAAATAACTCCCATAAGTAATGTTCGTGTTGCAGACCCGCTATTCCAATAGCGTTGAGTACACCATCCAAGACAGCCGCACGGGCCGGCTGCTGCAAGGTTGTTGCTCTGTAATTTAGCAATATACTGTTTGAATTATCTTGGAAATTGATGATGCTGATGTGTTAATCATCTATCCGGATAGCAAAATTCCAAAACCCGCACTTATGCGGTTTTTTTCATAAAATCAAGCTCATAGAGGTTTAATCAGAAAACTTTAGGATGGGCAACTGCATCTAAACAATAAATAAAAATGAGTTGTTAGGATGCCCAGTAAAAGGAAATTTATTATGACGTTAAAAATGGGTCGCGTGAAATGGTTCAACCAGTCCGAAGGCTACGGTTTCATTTCACCACACGACGGTAGTTTGGATGTGTATGTCAGCAAGACTGCTATTGCCAACACCAAAAACAAATCACTGAGTGAAGGGCAGGATGTTGAATTCTCTACTTATCGTAGTATTCACGGGCCGTCAGCAGCAGATGTAATCGCTTTCTAAGCAAACGGCTACCCTTGGGTAGCCGTTTCTATTTCGCAGGTGCTTCTATTTGTATTTTGCTGCTTAGTTGCTGAAGTTAGCAAACAGCGCAATAATTTTATGGAATACTTTCATTTCTTACTCGATAGTCATAATTGTGTGATGTTCGTCACAAAATAATACTCCCCAGAATTCAACATATCAATAACAAAACCAACATTTATCACTCCGTATTCTCAGCATTCTTACTTATATTGAGACTGGTTAACATAACTACTTGTTATCAATAACGGATATGAATGACGGCGTCGGCACAGTTAACCTGCATCGGCGGATATGCTATCCTCAACCACTTTCCTGCTGGCTAAACTCCATTCTGGAGGATGTATGGACCACCGTTTACTCGAAATTGTTGCTTGTCCCGTCTGCAACGGTAAGTTGTACTTCAATAAAGAAAATCTTGAGTTGGTATGCAAAGCTGACAATCTAGCTTATCCCGTGCGTGATGGCATACCGGTATTGTTAGAGAATGAAGCCCGCCCACTGTCAATTGATGAGAAGCACGCATGAGTTTCATTGCTATAATTCCCGCCCGTTATGCTTCAACCCGTCTACCTGGTAAGCCACTGGCTGATATTGCTGGCAAACCTATGGTGGTGCATGTGATGGAGCGAGCGCTGGCGTCAGGTGCTTCTCGGGTGATTGTGGCAACAGACCATCCAGAAGTGGTGAAAGCGGTTGAAGCAGCGGGCGGTGAAGTGTGTTTAACCCGTGCAGATCATCAATCCGGCACTGAGCGGTTAGCGGAAGTCATTGATCACTATGGTTTTGCTGATGACGATATTATCGTCAATGTGCAAGGGGATGAGCCACTGGTACCGCCGGTGATTATCCGTCAGGTGGCTGATAATCTGGCTGCATCCAGTGCAGGAATGGCGACATTAGCCGTACCCATTGAAAGTAGTGAAGAAGCCTTTAATCCTAATGCTGTTAAAGTGGTAATGGATGCTCAAGGGTATGCGTTGTATTTCTCCCGCGCAGCAATTCCGTGGGAAAGAGAACGTTTTGCTCAGTCTAAAAACACCATTGGTGATTGTTTCTTACGCCATATTGGCATCTATGCTTATCGCGCTGGGTTTGTTCGCCGCTATGTTAATTGGACACCGAGCAAACTTGAGCAAATAGAGCTATTAGAGCAACTTCGCGTGTTGTGGTACGGCGAAAAAATCCATGTTGCTGTGGCAAAGGCTGTTCCGGCGGTTGGGGTTGATACTCAAGAAGATTTAGACCGTGTGCGGGCTATCATGCTGCGCCAGTAATAAAATAAACAACTGAACTGCTGATTACGCCAGGCTCGATTGGGTCTGGCGTTGCTATTTTTATACTTGTGTCTTTCAACTATTTTACTTTTATTGTGGCTGTTATTTGATCTGCATTCTGGAAATATCCAACCTGCCATTCCATTATGATAAATCTATTTCGTCAGATAACGGGACAAAGCCTTATGGAACAGCTGAAAGCTGAGTTAAGTGTCGTGCTTGGGGAGTCGATAACCCGCCTTGAACGCATCAGCGAGCAGCCGTATGCCCATCTGTATGCCATGTATAATCAGCAGGGGCAGGCCATCCCATTGTTGGCAAAAAGTTATGTTTGTCAGGGGATTGCACAGCAGGAGGCGTATAAACTGTCCATGTTGTCGCGCGAAGGCGATATACGCTTGCCAACTGTATATGGCTTAGTCATGACCCATCAAACTCCCTATAAAGAAATTTTATTAATGGAGCGTTTACGTGGCGTTTCGGTTGAAGCGCCGACCCGGACAGGGGACCGCTGGAATGCTTTGATGGATCAAATAGTTGAAGGCGTATTAGCCTGGCATCGAATTGATAGTCATGGTTGCGTCGGCAATGTTGACAGTACGCAGGAAAATGATTGGTTCAGTTGGTATCAGCAGCGGGTTGAAGTGCTGTGGGCCACGCTGTCCAATATGAACTCTCCGCTAATGACGTTGGAGGACCGAGCGGTACTTTATCGTGCCCGGGCATCATTACATGCACTTTTCGCCGGTTTTGACGACAGTTCAGTGCTGGTTCACGGTAATTTGACTTTGCGTAGTATGCTGAAAGATCCGCGCAGTGATCAGTTACTGGCGATGCTCAACCCTGGCCCAATGTTATGGGCGCCGCGTGAGTATGATTTATTCCGCCTCAGTGAGGAGGGTATGTCGAGCCAGCTATTCTATCGTTATCTTAATAAAGCGCCGGTTTCGGAATTTTTTGTCGCTCGCCGATGGCTTTATACCCTCTGGGAATTAGTCTCTCGCTTTATCCACACCGGCAATTTAGACCGCGCATTATTTGATACCGCGGCCCGGCAACTTTTACCTTGGTTAGATTAAATATCCCCGTTACCTCTTTCAATTTGCTGGGGGCTATTTTCAGTTAATTTTTGCCATATTAGCCCCAATGTTTCATACCAGGCTCGCTCGGAATGACCTAAATATGTTGCCGCCGGAATAGTGCGCTCCCAGCTATGCAAAGGGGTGGTAATGGCTAATTGATTGGCCGGTGCCGGGATAGGATGTAAACCCTGAGCTGTAAAGAATTTCATTGCTCGCGGTAAATGGCTGGCGGAAGTCACCAACAAAAACGGCTTATCACCGACCAAGCCCGCCACTGCGGAGGCTTCTTCCACGGTATCTTTGGGCTGCTCTAATGCAATAACATCTGCCGCCGGGACACCTAAACTTTCCGCGACCTGCGCTGCTGTTCTTGCACTGCTTTGGCTGTTGGGGCCAGCGCCGCCAGTAAATACCATTTTTGCATTAGGATGGGCGTGATACAGCCGGATCCCCTCTGTTACTCGTGGCAAACTATTTGAGAATAAATTGGCACTTGGCGCCCAATTCGGATTAAACGTGTAGCCGCCACCAAGGACAACAATGTAATCTACCGGGTCGTTTCCCTGATAAGTCGCGTACTGTTTTTCCAACGGCAATAGCAGGCGATCCGCGACAGGTTGCAGGCTAACAAGCAATAATACCAGCCAACTTAATGCAAAAAGCGTTTTGCCGCTTTTTTGCCAGCGGGTAAAGCACAATAAGATTAATGCCAGCCCCATTACGATAAGCAGAAAGGGCAGTGGCATTAATAAGCCGCCAACAAACTTTTTTAGGGTAAAAAGCATAAAAACAGGGACCTTTTGGCTGAAAAAACGGCATTTGGTGATGATTACGGGCCAAGAAGATTTATTCTAAGTCAGGCTGTGCCAAAATAGCAGGTTGGGAGTCATTCTTTTTGCTGTAGCCATTGATTTGCGAGTCTCTATCAAGGCCGGTAAATCAATAGTTATAGCGGAGCAATTGTCCATGCAGGATCGTAATTTCGATGATATCGCCGAGAAATTCTCGCGCAATATCTACGGCACAACGAAGGGAATGATCCGTCAGGCAGTGGTGTGGCAAGATATCACCGGGCTATTAGCACAGTTACCGCAACGCCCGTTACGGATTTTAGATGCCGGTGGCGGTGAAGGGCATATGGCTTGCCAACTGGCGGCATTAGGTCACCAGGTTCTATTATGTGACCTGTCCGCTGAGATGATCCAACGTGCGAAAGTGGCTGCGCAGGAAAAAGGTGTGAGCCACAACATGCAATTTGTACAAAGTGCGGTACAGGACATCACCCAACATTTAGAACAGCCAGTTGATCTGATATTGTTCCATGCGGTTTTAGAATGGATTGCAGAGCCACAACACGTTCTGCAGGTCCTTTTTAATGCGTTAAACCCAGGTGGCGCGCTGTCATTGATGTTCTTCAATGCCAATGGGTTGGTGATGCGCAATGCGGTATTAGGTAATTTTCAGTTAGCGATACCGGAGGTAAAAAGGCGTCGTCAGCGCTCATTATCGCCGCAATATCCTTTAGATCCACCGACGGTATACGGTTGGCTTGAGCAAATGGGTTTATCCATTAGCGGTAAGACGGGAGTACGGGTGTTTCACGATTACATGAAAAATAAACAGCAACAAGTCGATGAGTTTGCTGAATTATTGGCGTTGGAGCAGCGCTATTGCCGGCAGGAGCCCTTTATCAGTTTGGGGCGCTACGTGCATGTCATGGCGTTTAAGCCGAATCTGAAGGACCCATTATGAGTGAATTTTCCCAGACAGTACCCGAACTGGTCGCCTGGGCGCGAAAAAATGATTTTTCGATTACTTTGCCAACAGAGCGTCTGGCTTTTCTTATGGCTATTGCGACCTTAAACGGTGAGCGGCTGGACGGCGAAATGAGCGAAGGCGAGTTGGTTGATGCATTTCGTCACGTCAGTAAAGGTTTTGAGCAGACCACAGAAACCGTGGCAGTACGCGCCAATAACGCCATCAATGATATGGTGCGTCAGCGTTTACTCAACCGTTTTACCAGTGAAATGGCCGACGGCAATGCGATTTACCGTCTGACTCCATTGGGCATTGGTATTACCGATTATTATATCCGCCAGCGCGAGTTCTCCACTCTGCGCTTGTCGATGCAATTGTCGATTGTGGCACAAGAGCTACAACGGGCAGCAGAAGCCGCAGAAGAGGGCGGTGATGAGTTTCACTGGCACCGCAATGTATTTGCCCCGCTGAAATATTCAGTCGCTGAAATCTTTGACAGTATTGATATGACTCAGCGCTTGATGGATGAACAGCAACATAGCGTCAAAGAAGATATTGCGGCGTTGTTGAATCAAGACTGGCGTGCCGCTATTGCCAGCTGTGAAATGTTGCTGTCAGAAACCTCCGGTACACTGCGAGAGTTACAAGACACGCTGGAGGCGGCAGGTGATAAGCTTCAGGCAAATTTGTTACGTATTCAAGAAGCTACTATCGGCAATGCGGGCTTGGACTTGGTCGATAAGCTGGTCTTTGATCTGCAAAGCAAACTTGACCGCATTATCAGTTGGGGTCAGCAGGCCATTGACCTGTGGATTGGCTATGACCGCCATGTACATAAGTTTATTCGTACTGCGATTGATATGGATAAAAACCGAGTATTCGCCCAGCGGTTGCGCCAGTCAGTCCAGAATTACTTTGATAGCCCTTGGACCCTGACCTACGCCAATGCTGATCGCTTGCTGGATATGCGCGATGAAGAGCTGGCGCTGCGTAGTGAAGAGGTGACCGGGGAGCTGCCACCGGATCTGGAATTTGAAGAGTTCAATGAGATCCGCGAGCAGTTAGCCGCCATGATTGAGCAGGCCTTGCAGGTGTATCAACAGCAAAAAATGCCACTCAATCTGGGGGAAGTCATGCGCGATTACCTCGTGCAATATCCGCGTGCTCGTCATTTCGACGTGGCTCGTATCCTGGTCGACCAGGCAGTTCGCCTTGGTGTGGCCGAAGCCGATTTCTCAGGGTTACCAGCTGAATGGCTGGCAATCAATGATTACGGAGCCAAGGTGCAGGCACATGTCATCAACAAATATTGAAGTAGTAATGCCGGTTAAACTGGCTCAGGCATTGGCCAACTCATTGTTTCCCGCACTCGATAGCCAGCTGCGCGCCGGTCGTCATATTGGTATTGATGAGCTGGAAAATCATGCTTTCCTGATGGATTTTCAGGAGCAACTGGAAGAATTTTATACTCGCTATAACGTGGAGTTAATTCGCGCACCGGAAGGTTTCTTCTATCTGCGCCCACGGTCGACCACCCTTATCCCGCGCTCGGTGTTATCCGAGTTGGATATGATGGTCGGGAAAATTCTTTGTTATCTGTATCTGAGCCCGGAGCGGTTGGCTCACGAAGGTATTTTCGCCCAGCATGAGTTATACGAAGAGTTGCTGAGCCTGGCCGATGAGAGCAAATTGCTGAAGTTCGTTAACCAGCGCTCAACCGGTTCAGATTTGGATAAACAGAAGTTGCAGGAAAAAGTACGAACGTCACTCAACCGGCTGCGTCGATTGGGCATGATCTACTTTATGGGCAATGACAGCAGTAAGTTTCGTATCACTGAGGCGGTGTTCCGCTTTGGTGCCGATGTGCGCAGCGGTGATGATCCCCGCGAAGCTCAGTTGCGTATGATCCGCGATGGCGAAGCCATGGCGGTCGAAAATAGTCTGTCACTCCATGATGAAAGCGACGAAAGCGATATCACCATGGGCAATGCAACGGACAGTGCAGAGGATGAACAGGAATGATTGAACGCGGTAAATTTCGCTCACTGACCTTGGTTAACTGGAATGGTTTTTTTGCCCGAACATTCGATCTTGATGAGCTGGTCACCACCTTATCCGGTGGGAATGGTTCGGGGAAATCCACCACCATGGCGGCTTTCGTTACAGCATTGATCCCCGACCTGACATTACTGCACTTTCGTAACACGACCGAAGCCGGGGCGACCAGTGGTTCCCGTGATAAAGGTTTGCACGGTAAATTGCGCGCGGGCGTGTGTTACTCCACCTTAGATGTGGTCAACTCCCGCCACCAACGGGTGGTTGTCGGGGTACGTCTGCAACAAGTTGCTGGGCGTGACCGTAAAGTTGATATCAAGCCTTTCACTATCCAAGGGCTGCCGACAGCTATTCAGCCAACCGAAATTCTTACCGAAGTGGTGGGCGAGCGCCAGGCGCGCGTGTTGTCACTGCCAGAGCTGAAAGAGCGCGTTGAAGCAATGGAAGGGGTGCAATTTAAGCAATTTAACTCCATTACTGATTACCACGCCTTGATGTTCGATTTGGGGGTGATTCCGAAGCGTTTACGCTCCTCAGCGGACCGCAGTAAATTCTATCGTTTGATTGAGGCGTCATTGTACGGTGGTATTTCCAGCGCGATTACCCGTTCACTGCGCGACTATTTATTACCAGAAAACAGCGGCGTACGAAAAGCCTTCCAGGACATGGAGTCGGCGTTGCGTGAAAACCGCATGACCCTTGAGGCGATTCGCGTCACTCAGTCTGACCGCGACCTGTTTAAGCACCTGATATCAGAGGCGACTTCTTATGTTGCCGCTGATTATATGCGCCATGCCAATGAGCGGCGCATTCATCTTGATGGCGCTTTGGTTTTGCGCCGCGACTTACTGGCCAGCCGCAAACAACTGGTGACCGAGCAGTATCGCCATGTCGAAATGTCCCGCGAATTGGCCGAGCAAAGTGCTGCTGAGTCTGATCTCGAAACTGATTATCAAGCCGCCAGTGACCATCTCAGTTTGGTGCAAACCGCGATGCGCCAGCAGGAAAAAATCGAGCGCTACCAAGGTGATTTGGAAGAGCTGACATACCGGCTGGAAGAACAAAATGAGGTTGTTGCTGAGGCCAGCGAACAACAGGCGGGCAATGAAGCCCGCGCTGAAGCCGCCGAGTTGGAAGTGGATGAGCTGAAAAGTCAGTTGGCTGATTATCAGCAAGCGCTCGATGTGCAGCAAACCCGCGCCATTCAATATCAGCAAGCATTACAGGCATTGGAGCGCGCCCGTGCGCTGTGCCAATTACCTGAATTAACAGCTGAAAATGCTGAAGAGTGGCTGGAAACTTTCCAAGCTAAAGAGCAAGAAGCGACCGAATCTTTATTGCAACTCGAGCAAAAACTGAGTGTTGCTGATGCGGCACACAGCCAATTTGAGCAAGCTTATCAACTGGTTGTGACCATTGCCGGTGAGGTCAGCCGCAGTGAGGCCTGGCAAACCGCGCGCGAATTATTACGCGACTGGCCGTCACAGCAACATTTGGCCGAACGGGTTCAGCCGCTGCGCATGCGGCTCTCTGAACTGGAGCAGCGTTTGCGTGCCCAGCAAGATGCCGAGCGCTTATTGCAGGAATTCTGTAAGCGGCAGGGGCAAGCCTATCAGCCAGAAGAGCTGGAAGAGTTGCAACGTGAGCTGGAATCACAGGTTGAAGAGCTGTCTCTCAGTGTCAGTGATGCCGGTGAACGGCGCATGGAAATGCGTCAGGAACTTGAGCAAATTAAGCTCAAAATTCAGGAATTGACGGCGCGAGCTCCGGTTTGGCTGGCGGCACAAGATACTCTGAGCCAACTTAGTGAGCAAAGCGGTGAAGCGCTGGAAGACAGCCGTCAAGTGACGGAGTTTATGCAGCAGTTGCTGGAGCGCGAGCGCGAAACCACTGTCGAACGTGACGAAGTGGCGGCAACAAAACGTGCTATTGATGTTCAAATCGAGCGTCTGAGTCAGCCAAGTGGTGCTGAAGACTCGCGGATGATTGCACTGGCCGAGCGTTTTGGCGGTGTGCTGCTCTCGGAAATTTATGACGATGTCACCATTGACGATGCGCCATACTTCTCCGCACTGTATGGCCCGTCCCGCCACGGGATAGTGGTGCCAGACTTATCATTGGTTCGCGACCAATTGCTCGGTTTGGAAGATTGCCCGGAAGATTTGTATCTTATCGAAGGGGATCCGCAGTCATTTGATGACAGTGTTTTTGCCGTCGAAGAGCATGAGAAAGCGGTGGTGGTGAAAATTGCCGATCGTCAATGGCGTTATTCCCGCTATCCGGAAGTGCCGCTGTTTGGTCGGGCGGCCCGAGAAAAACGACTAGAAGCGCTGTATCAAGAGCGTGATAGTTTGGCCGAGCGCTATGCGACACTGTCATTTGATGTGCAAAAAACCCAGCGTTCGCATCAGGCATTCAGCCGGTTTATTGGTTCTCATCTGGCGGTGGCATTTGATTCTGATCCCGAAGCTGAGATTCGCCTGCTGAATACTCGCCGTGGTGAAATTGAGCGCGCCCTCAATACACATGAAGAAAAAAATCAGCAACAACGTCAGCAATTCGAACAGGCTAAAGAGGGAATTTCAGCTCTTAACCGACTGATTCCGTTAGTATCATTGTTGCTTGACGATACCTTGACTGACCGTGTCGAAGAAATTACTGAAGAACTGGCAGAGGCACAAGAGGCGGCGCGCCATATCCAGAAACACGGCGCTTCTCTGACCAAGCTTGAACCGCTGTTGGCGGTGTTGCAAAGTGACCCGCAGCAACACGAACAGTTGCAGGAAAACTATGCGCAGGCGCAGAACAGCCAGCGCCAGGCTAAACAGCAAGCTTTTGCATTGACTGAAGTGGTTCAGCGCCGTGCGCACTTTAGCTATACCGACTCCGCGGGCATGCTGACTGAAAACTCGGATCTGAACGATAAACTGCGCCAGCGCTTAGAGCAGGCTGAAGCAGAACGTACCCGCGCTCGTGAGCAGTTACGTCAATATCAGGCCCAGTTTACTCAATACAATCAAGTGCTGGCGTCTTTAAAAAGTTCTTATGATGCCAAACGTGACATGCTCAAAGAGTTGAGTCAGGAGCTGGTGGATATTGGGGTTCAGGCGGATGCCAATGCCGAAGCTCGTGCGCGTACTCGCCGCGATGAATTGCATGCAGCACTGAGCACCAACCGTTCACGACGAAATCAGTTGGAAAAACAACTGACTTTCTGTGAAGCCGAGATGGACAGTTTGCAGAAAAAACTGCGCAAACTGGAGCGGGATTATCACCAAATTCGTGAGCAGGTAGTTAATGCTAAAGCGGGTTGGTGTGCGGTGATGCGCATGGTGAAAGATAATGGTGTTGAGCGCCGTTTACATCGCCGTGAACTGGCTTATATGGATGGTGACGAACTGCGTTCTATGTCGGATAAGGCGCTGGGGGCATTGCGCCTGGCGGTGGCAGATAATGAACATCTGCGTGATGTGCTGCGCTTATCGGAAGATCCAAAACGGCCTGAACGCAAAATCCAATTCTATATCGCGGTGTATCAACACCTGCGCGAACGTATCCGTCAGGATATTATCCGCACAGATGATCCCGTTGAAGCGATTGAACAAATGGAGATTGAGCTCGGGCGTCTGACTGAAGAGTTGACGGCCCGTGAGCAGAAATTGGCCATCAGCGCAAAAAGCGTGTCGAATATCATCCGCAAAACCATTCAGCGCGAACAAAATCGTATTCGCATGCTGAATCAGGGGCTACAAGCGGTGTCATTCGGGCAGGTTAAAAGTGTGCGGTTGAATGTCAATGTGCGTGAAGCCCATGCGACCTTGCTGGATGTGTTGTCCGAACAGCAGGAGCAGCATCAAGACTTGTTTAACAGTAATCGCCTGACTTTCTCTGAAGCACTGGCAAAACTGTATCAGCGCCTAAACCCACAAATGGATATGGGGCAGCGTTTGCCGCAAACTATTGGTGAAGAGTTACTTGATTATCGTAACTATCTGGAGCTGGAAGTCGAAGTTAATCGCGGCGCAGATGGCTGGTTGCGGGCAGAGAGTGGCGCATTGTCTACCGGCGAGGCTATCGGTACCGGTATGTCTATTTTGGTGATGGTGGTGCAGAGCTGGGAAGAGGAATCGCGCCGTTTACGTGGCAAAGATATTTCGCCGTGCCGCTTATTGTTCCTCGATGAAGCTGCGCGTCTGGATGCGAAATCTATCGCAACATTATTTGAATTATGCGAGCGGTTGGAAATGCAGTTAATTATTGCTGCCCCAGAAAATATCAGTCCAGAAAAAGGGACAACCTATAAGTTGGTGAGAAAAGTCTTCCAAAATCATGAGCATGTGCATGTGGTTGGCTTACGCGGCTTTGCCAATGAAATCCCAACACTGCCCTCAAAGCCTATTGAACAGCAGCAACCCGGTTAATTATCACTCAGTAAAAACGTGAATAATAATTAATTTTATTTAATGGCCGCTCAGCGGCCATTTTTATTTGTTGCCGCATCTGAGGGTTATATTTTATAAGCAGAGAAAATCTGTTAGCGTAACGTTAATGACTAAATTTATAATATTGGCCGCTCAGTAGTGATTTCTGTTTGTATAATAAGGTTAATACCCAAAGATAGCGGTATTGCAGTCAACCAACGAACAATACTGAGCGGATTCCCGTTAGTCATTCGGGTGAGAAGGCCGCTAGCATGCTGCGACTTCAGGGAAGAAAGGTAACGACAGACTATGACGTATTCAGACAAGCATACCGGGGGCATAGAATGTCGGTAGAGAGAAAAAATCCGCAACGCGTATTCGCGTTATACTGCGCTTTAATGTGTAGCCTGATACCGGTCTTTACAGCATCGGCCACCGCGCCAGTCTTGCCTGTAGATTCATCTTCAGCGCTAACATCATCGCCACAAAACATGTCGGTTGCACAAAGCCGTTCTCAATTATTGGCGACGTTACCGAAAAACGTCACTCCGCTCTATTCTTCGGAATTAGCACTGCTTTATGCCGCTAATCAAATGCAGCCGATGTGGCAGGATAGGACGGCTGTTCAGCATTTTCAGCAGCAATTGGCGGAAGTTGCTCTCTCCGGTATTCAACCGCAATTTATGCAGTGGGTGAAATGGCTTAGTGATCCTGAAATAAAGGGCATGGCCCGCGATATTATTTTGTCTGATGCTATGTTGGGGTATTTGCACTTTATCTCTGGCGTTGGCGCGAACGGCAGTGTCTGGTTATACAGCAATGTGCCTTACAAGATGGCTACGCCGCCAGCCACGATTTTAAATCGTTGGCAGCAAGCCGTGCATGAGGGGACGACAGCGCCTTATCTGGCATCCTTAGCGCCTCAGCATCCGCAATACGAAAAAATGCATCAGGCGCTGAAACAGATGCTGGCAGATCGGCGTCCATGGCCACAAATGGCTAATGGCCCAAGTTTACGTCCCGGCCAATTGAGTGATGATATTCCTGCTTTGCGGGAGATTCTCGACAGAACCGGGATGTTGCATCCGGCGGTATCGGCACCAGCGCAAGTCCCGGAAGTCATTCCTGTGGATAATCCTGCGGTGGCAGTTGTTAATGATGACCTCTCTGTGGATGAGGAGAAAAGCCGTGCTCAGGCGCACAGTCTGGTCGTAAGCCCATCAGCAGCACCTGTAGCAGATGCCCCGATTACCGGAGGCGCTGTTGCGCCATCAACGGCACCACTGAGCGCGCCGGCTACGGTCACGGATAATGTCTACACGCCAGAACTCATGGAAGCCGTCAAACGTTTCCAGCAGTGGCATGGTCTGAGTGATGATGGGGTCATTGGTGCGCGGACTCGTGAATGGCTGAATGTTTCGCCGCAAACGCGGGCTACATTATTGGCACTGAACATTCAGCGCTTACGCATTTTGCCGGGCCGAGTAGACAATGGCATCATGGTTAACATTCCAAACTATTCACTGAATTATTATAAGAATGGTGCCGAAGTGCTTTCGTCGCGAGTGATCGTGGGCCGCCCAAGCCGCAAAACACCGTTGATGAGTAGCGCGCTGAATAATGTGGTTGTTAACCCGCCATGGAATGTGCCGACCTCTCTGGTGCGCCAGGATATCGTGCCGAAAGCGCGTTATGACGCCAGTTATTTCCAGCGCCATGGCTATACCGTATTGTCAGGCTGGAGCAATGATGCTGAAGTCGTCGACCCATCGATGATCGACTGGAGCATGATTTCGCCGAATAATTTCCCGTATCGCCTACGCCAGGCTCCTGGTGCCAGTAATTCATTGGGGCGGTTCAAGTTCAATATGCCAAGCTCTGATGCTATCTATTTGCATGACACACCGAACCATGGCTTGTTCCAGAAAGACATTCGCGCGTTGAGCTCGGGCTGTGTTCGCGTCAATAAAGCCTCTGATTTAGCTAATATGCTGTTGCAAGATGCGGGTTGGAATGATGCTCGCGTTTCCTCGACCCTGAAGCAAGGCGACACCACTTATGTCAACATTCGCCAGCGTATTCCAGTGCAGTTGTATTATTTGACGGCATGGGTGGCAGAAGACGGCAAACCACAGTTTAGAACAGATATTTACAATTATGATATGACGGTGAGATCAGGTTCACAAATCTCCCATCAGGCCGAGCTTTTGCTGCAATAAATGCAGTAAAACTCAATAACTAATGGTCTCAATATCGGGTTGTCTTATGGGCGCTCCTTCGCGGGCGCACTATAACCTGGACTCATCGCACAGTGAATGCGTGCCGAATGCGGGTTGACTGGTTTTCCGTAGGCGGTTATGGTTCGGGACGGCACATTATATAGTGCTTACTTTTGACATTCTTGCCGGGTATTAACAGAGATCATGGATAAAATTGATAATTATCGCCGTAAATGGCTAGCGTTAGGCGGGGTAGCGCTAGGTATGTCGCTGCTTCCAGGGCAAGCATTTGCTACCCTTTCTACTCCTCGTCCACGCATCTTGACCTTGAATAACCTGAATACAGGTGAGTCTATAAAAGTGGAGTTTTTTGACGGTAGAAAATATAACAAAGATGAACTTTCCCGTTTAAATCATTTATTCCGCGATTATCGGGCCAATAAAGTCAAAACTATCGATCCTCGTTTATTTGACCAGCTATACCGCCTCCAAGGCCTTTTGGGTACAACTAAACCGGTACAGTTGATTTCAGGTTATCGCTCACTTGATACGAACAATGAACTGCGCGAACGCAGCCGCGGTGTGGCCAAGCACAGCTTCCATACACAAGGGCGGGCGATGGATTTTCATATTGAAGGCATTCAATTGAGTAATATCCGCAAAGCGGCATTAAAAATGCGTGCAGGTGGTGTAGGATATTATCCTCGCAGTAATTTTGTGCATATTGATACTGGGCCAACACGAACCTGGTAATACATATTTTTATTCCAATGCTTTGAATTTACACCCAATAGATTTCACGATTCAGGAAGGCGGGCCATGAGCGCCGCCAACATTCCTGAAATTTGAAAGATGAAAGGTATATTACGTTTGCATTGGGGTTGGAGCTTTATGAAATATCAAATTATTCCCGTGACGGCCTTTAGCCAAAATTGCACACTAATCTGGTGTGAAGAAACAAGGCAGGCTGCTCTTGTGGATCCCGGTGGTGAAGCCGCCAAGATCATTGCTGAAGTGGCTCGCCAAGATGTTAAGGTCAGTCAGATTTTACTGACACATGGTCATCTGGACCATGTGGGGGCTGCTGCAGAACTATCCGCACATTTTCAGGTGCCGATTTATGGCCCAGAAAAAGAAGATGCATTTTGGTTGGAGGGGCTACCTGCACAAAGCAGAATGTTCGGGTTGAGTGAATGTGAAGCTTTTACTCCGACTCGTTGGCTGGAAGAAGGTGATAAAATCACTGTCGGCGCTATAGAGTTATCAGTATTGCATTGCCCTGGACATACACCCGGCCATATTGTCTTTATTGATCAAAAAGATCGTTTAGCGCTGGTTGGCGACGTTATTTTTAATGGTGGTGTCGGGCGCAGTGATTTCCCGCGTGGCGACCATCAGCAACTGATTAATTCTATTCGAACCAAATTGTTGCCTTTGGGTGACGATATGGCGTTTATTCCAGGCCATGGTCCAATGTCTACGCTAGGGCATGAGCGGCAAACTAATCCGTTTATAAGAGAAGAACCTGCTGTTTGGTGATAGGTGCTATATGCACTTGGCGTTATGCCAGGATTGAATACAAGGAAGGCGCCGCAAGGCGTCTTTTTATATTATATTTAACAAGTTGCTAAAGCATTTTGTGAACCAATAATCAGCTATTTATGGATACTAAGAACATAATGATAGTGTTCTTCCAATTAGCATTACCTTAGTGATATTCGTAAGGCGTAACATGACAGAAAGATATACCTGATATTGACCCGGCTCGGCGCAGTTTTTATGGCCGTTTTTGAGTTCGTAATATTACGAGCGCCTTTCAATGGAATCCACTATGCCATTTCGTCGTTTCAGACTGAATAAGTTCCTGTCCCGGCTCGGTTTTTCTTCTATGGTGTTATTGCTATTTCTATTGTTGGGAGCAGTCGTAATTTATGGGCAAACAAAGGCCAATGTGCATCAAGGGGCCGAGGCTAAGTTATTACAGGGAAGGGTGCGCGTCGACCAAATATTCAATAACTTGCAGCATGCCGCTATTCAGGTGGAAACTGGGCTGGGAAAGCCGTGCTTACAAGTTGTACAGAATTTACGTGATCAAGTTGTCTTGATACCGGATGTCCGTTCTGTCACTTTAGCGAGAGGGGCAACCATATATTGCTCCTCAATATATGGTCCACTTTCCACACCATTCGATTTAGATGTATTTGTTGACGGGCAATTAGAGTTAATGTCAGGTAATGATGTGACACCGGATCGCGCTTTGATGGTTTATCGGCTGGTTCGAGGTGATTACAGCATTCTGGTGGCGGTTGATGGGTATTATCTGCGCAGTATTCTTAACTTATTGAGCGGCGATATCGAGTTGCAACTGAGAGTGGGCGATAAATGGATGGATGCGGCAGGGACAGTGCATTCTGGCAAACCGTCTAATAGTGGGGAGCTGTTATATCTGGCCTCAGATAAATATGCTTACTCGCTAAGTACCACACTGTCTAATCAACACTATTTAGATTATGCCCGTCAATATGCTCAAGGTAGTTTAATTTTCTTTATATTAATAAGTTTTGGGTCAGCTGCACTCGTCTTCTGGTTATCTGGAAGGGGAGCATCACCTACTCAGATATTAAAACAGGCATTAGAAAATAACGAATTTATTCCTTACCTGCAACCGATTGTCAGTGGTAAGGAACAATGCTGGATTGGCTGTGAAGTTTTAATGCGCTGGCGGCACCCGGAGCAGGGTTTAATTCAACCGAATCACTTCATTCCGATGGCGGAGGACAGTGAACTTATCGTGCCGATGACTCGCTCTATTATGCAACAAGTCAGCGCAAAATTTGCGCCTTATGTAAATCAATTACCTGAAGGCTTCCACTTCGGCTTTAATATCAGTGCCAATCATTGCCGTGACCTTAGTCTTGTAGACGACTGTCGTAAGTTTATTCAAGCTTTTGGCGGTAATAAAATCAATATTACGTTGGAATTAACTGAGCGAAAATTGATTGTTGCAGATGCGACCACAGATAAATTATTTGCTGAACTTCATGCTTTAGGCGTCTTTATTGCTATCGATGACTTTGGTACCGGGCATTCAAGTCTGACTTACCTGCAAAAGTTTAAAGTTGATTTTCTCAAGATTGACCAAAGCTTTGTCGGAATGATTGGTTCAGATGCTTTGTCGAGTCACATTGTGGGCAATGTAATTGATCTCGCCACTCGGCTAGGGTTACAAACTATTGCCGAGGGAGTCGAAAACGAAACTCAAATGCGTTATTTACAAGCCCATAATGTGGATTACCTACAGGGCTATATGTATGGGCGACCTATGCCCATGAACGAGTTTGCTAAATATTTATTCCATTAAGATTATTGGCTGGTGGATAAAATAAAAGGGCGCCTAAGGCACCCTTTTTATAACCTGTCACAGTGAGTTAATTAGAGCACTGCAACGATAGCTTCACACAATGGCGCCATGTTGTCCGGTGTCATACCTGCAACGTTTACACGACCAGAATTTACTGCATAAACCGCGAATTCATTGCGTAAACGCAGAACTTGGTCTTTGGTCAGGCCACTGAACGAGAACATACCATTTTGGTTGATGATAAAGCTGAAATCTAGCTTAGCGCCTTTTTCCTGCAAAGTATTAACAAACAATTGGCGCATACGGTGAATACGCTGGCGCATATCAGTCAGTTCTTGTTCCCAAATAGCACGCAGGGCAGGGTTGCTTAGTATGGTCGCAACCACTGAAGCACCATGAGCTGGCGGGTTGGAATAGTTAGCACGAATGACCGCTTTAACTTGGCTAAAGGTAATATCCGCTACTTCACTGTTTGCGGCAACCACAGTACAAGCACCAACACGTTCATTATAAAGACCGAAGTTTTTGGAGTAAGAACTGCAAACAATAAATTCTTGATGCTTGGCGGCGAAAATACGCAAACCTTGAGCATCTTCTTCCAAACCTTTGGCAAAACCTTGATAAGCGAAGTCAAACAGCGGTAACCAACCCTTAGCCACTGACAGTTCAGCTAATTGGCTCCACTGAGCTTCTGTTGGGTCAATCCCCGTCGGGTTATGGCAGCAGCCATGGAACAGCACGACGTCGCCAGCTTGAGCTTCGGACAGGCTCTTTAATAACCCATCGAAGTCCAGCGCATGATTTGCCGCGTCATAATAAGCATACTCAACCACTTCCAAACCAGCAGCCGCGAAAATATTTTTATGATTTGGCCAGCTTGGATTACTGACCCAGACACGTTTGGCGCTGGTCTGATGGGCAATAAAATCGGCCGCGATACGTAATCCGCCAGTACCACCAGGGGTTTGAGCGGTGCGAGCACGTTTATTAGCAATAATAGCGCTATCAGCCCCGAACAGCAGTTCCTGAGTACAGCTGGCGAAAACCGGCAGGCCATCAATACCCAAATAATTTTTGGTGACTTCATTTTCCAGCAAATACTGCTCAGCTTTCTTTACGCTGGTCAGCACTGGCGTTTTCCCGGTTTCGTCTTTGTAGACACCGATCCCCAGGTTGATTTTATTAGGGCGGTCATCCGCGCGGAAAATATCGGTCAGGCCCAGAATGGGGTCCGCAGGTGCAGCAGTGATTTTTTCAAACATGTCAGAGGCTTCCATGGCTTAGCGTTAAGCAAACAGAACCATCAGGGTAGCGCCAGTTGCGGCCTTTGCCAACCGTTTGCGATAAAAAGAAATGAATGTTGTGAGGCGGGGAGTTTCGGGGTGAAAAATCGGCAAAATAACACGTTCAGCAGTGCAATATCCCTATTTCAGCCAAGGATAAAAACAAAAAGACAGAGCCGAAGCCCTGTCTTTTTTTAACTTACGTCAGCAGATAAACTGCTTGATTAAGTTTAACTTAGAACTGGTAAACCAAGCCAACACCAACAACGTTGTCAGTGTTCAGACCGTTTTTAACAGTGAAGGTGTCTTCATCCAGCAAGTTGATTTTGTAATCAACATAGGTAGACATGTTTTTGTTGAAGTAGTAGTAAGAACCAACAGAAACATATTTCAACAGGTCATGGTTGTCGCCAGTTGCGTCATTCAGATCCTTGCCTTTAGACTGAACGTAGCCTAAAGATGGACGCAGACCGAAGTCGAATTGGTACTGTGCAGTAATTTCCAAGTCACGAGTTTTGTTCGCGATGGTGTTAGCTGCGGTACCGTATGGAGTCATGTTCTGAGTTTCAGCATACATAACAGCCAAGTATACGTTGTTTGCGTCGTATTTAGCACCAACGTTCCATGCTTGAGCTTGGTTGCCTGGAGCGGTAGAAGCATCTTTCTGCAGAGTAGTACGGTTTGCAGTAGAGTAACCAGCACCGAAGTTCACGCCGTAGCCGATATCATAAGTGGAAGACATGCCGAAGCCGTCGCCATTTGATTCTTTAACATCGCCATTACGTTCGTTTTTGCCTTGGTATTGCAGGGCAAAGTTCAGGCCATCAACCAGACCGAAGAAGTTAGTGTTACGGTAAGTTGCCAGACCAGTAGAACGGCCAGTCATGAAGTTGTCAGAGTTGGAGATTGAATCACCACCGAACACTGGCAGCATGTCAGTCCATGCGTTGACGTCATAGATTACGCCGTAGTTACGGCCGTAGTCGAATGAACCGAATTCAGCAAATTTCAGACCAGCAAAGCCCAGACGTGTTGCGTTGCCATCTTGAGCATCACCACCTTCGGTGTTGTTTGCTTGGATGTTGTATTCCCACTGGCCGTAACCGGTCAGTTGGTCAGTAATTTGGGTTTCGCCTTTGAAGCCAAAACGAACATAAGATTTGTCGCCGTCTTGTTTAGCGTTATCAGAGAACTGGTGACGCGCGTCAACTTTACCGTACAGGTCAAGTTTGTTGCCGTCTTTGTTGTAGATTTCTGCTGCATTAGCTGCGCCAGCTACTAACAGTGCTGGGATTACTACTGCAAGAATATTGCGCTTCATCATTATTATTACCCTCATTGGTGTTATTCGGACACCTGCCACTGCCGCCAATAATTTTTTTGGAACTATTGTTGAGAGTTTGGTGTCGTCTGTGTCTGAACGCAGTGTTCCATTCACGAGGGTTATAATCCACACCGAAAATGCTACCAATTACCTGAATATGTTTCATTGGGAAACTATGTGTTACTAAATGTAAATATCAGGGAACTTTGTGACTCAGATCGAACTTTAAAAAATGACAAAAGCCAGCTGAGCTGGCTTTTATTTATACAAAAATACAATTTTTTTCTAAATGACTAATTTAGAAACTGGCATTTCTTGGTGTGCGTGGGAATGGAATAACGTCCCGGACGTTTTGAACCCCTGTTACGTAGGAGATCAAACGCTCAAATCCAAGGCCAAAACCTGAATGTGGCACAGTGCCATAGCGACGAAGATCACGATACCACCAATAATCTTCTTTATTGAGGCCCATTTCAGCCAGACGCGCATCCAGAACATCTAAACGCTCTTCACGCTGTGAACCACCGATGATTTCGCCAATACCCGGGGCGAGAATATCCATCGCTGCCACGGTTTTGCCATCTTCGTTCATACGCATATAGAAGGCTTTGATATCTTTTGGATAGTTTTTAACCACAACCGGCGCTTTAAAGTGTTTCTCAGCCAAATAACGCTCATGCTCAGAAGATAAATCAATGCCCCAAGAGACATCATTTTCAAATTTCTGTCCGGATGCCAGTAAGATCTCAATGGCGTCGGTGTAGTCAACCTGAGCAAAGTCTGAGGTAACAAAACGCTGCAAACGATCAACGGCATCTTTATCTACACGCTCAGCAAAGAACTTCATGTCATCAGCACGCTCGTTCAATACCGCTTGGAAAACGTATTTCAACATTTTCTCTGCCAAACCAGCGACATCATCTAATGAAGCAAAAGCAACTTCTGGCTCGACCATCCAGAATTCGGCCAAATGACGGCTGGTGTTGGAGTTCTCAGCTCGGAAAGTAGGGCCGAAAGTGTAAACCTTGGATAATGCACTGGCGTAGGTTTCACCATTAAGCTGACCGGATACTGTCAGGAAAGCTTCTTTACCGAAGAAATCTTCGCTGAAATCGACAGCACCAGTATCAGTACGTGGCAGATTTTCCAGATCCAGCGTTGATACGCGGAACATTTCACCAGCGCCTTCAGTATCAGAAGCAGTGATAAGTGGTGTTGAAACCCAAAAGTACCCATTCTCGTCGAAGAAACGGTGAATAGCTTGTGCCAAAGTATGACGAACTCGCGCGACGGCGCCGATCAAGTTGGTCCGTGGGCGCAAGTGAGCCACTTCACGCAAGTATTCTATGCTGTGGCGTTTTGCGGCCATTGGATAGGTATCAGGGTCATCAACCCAACCAACCACTTTGATAGCGGTTGCCTGAATTTCAAAACTCTGGCCTTCACCTGGTGATGCCACCACTGTGCCAGTGACTTCTACTGAGCAACCGGTAGTTAAATGCAGTACTTCATCCTGATAATTAGGCAAAGTATTATTTACGACGGCCTGTAACGGGTCAAAGCAGGAACCGTCATAAACGGCAACGAAGGAGATACCCGCTTTAGAATCTCTCCGGGTACGCACCCAACCGCGCACGGTGACTTCACTGCCAACCGCGGCACGGCCTTGCAGTACGTCGACTACAGGCACTACGCTCATAAATTTCTCTCTTTAATAGTTTTGATAAATAGTTAACAACCCAACAAAATGGGGATGTTGCTATGTTACTTGCGGCGGTGCAGGACACAAGTAGAAATCACCAGTTCAGTGCAACATTTCTATAAATATACCCGTCATACTTCAAACTGCCTGTGTATTGGCTGTGTTCAGTCACCCGAATCACTTATTACAGTAAGCTTATCGCCCTTCTGCGGGTCAGCACCGGTGCTGTTCAAAATGGTTTATAACCCATTTATTACTTGCTTACCGCCTTGGTATAATTCGAATTATTTGGGATATGGATACGACACAAATAGAGGAATGATGAATAGCGGAGTAGGGAAGAGCAAAACAGGTGAAAAAACGCAAATATAAAAGGTGCCGAGCCAGCATTTGCCGCCCGGCAATTTTGTATTAGCTGGCTTTCTTGACCAACGGCAGAGCAAATGCCTCACGTAATTCATCAACAAAAGCGGGGTCATGACAAATAGTTTTACCCGGACTATCGGAAAGTTTAGCGACGGGTTTGTCGTTACACTCGACCAACTTAATCACTATATTCAACGGGCTGACGCCAGGGATGTCGCAGGTTAAGCGCGTGCCGATCCCAAATACCAATTTAATCCTTTGGTAGAAATGGCGGTATAGCGACACTGCTTTTTCCAAATCTAAATTATCTGAGAACACCAAGGTCTTCGTCATTGGGTCGATGCCCAGCTTTTCATAATGGGCGATGGCTTTTTCACCCCATTCGACCGGCTCACCTGAGTCGTGGCGTAATCCCTGATAGCGGTTAGCGAATGTTTCATCAAAATCGCGCAGGAAAGCATCCATAGTTATACAGTCTGTTAATGCTACGCCCAATTGATTCGGATACTCATCTAGCCAGACTTGTAATGCCACTCGTTGGCTGTTGGCCAGAACCGGACTAATCTGTTGGTGAGCTTGGAACCATTCATGAGCCTGAGTCCCGACGGGCGCTAAAGACAATTTCCGTGCTAAATCATAATTGCTGGTGCCAACAAGGTAGGGAAACTCGTCTTTTAAGTTACTTACAATGGCGTGCTGTATTTCACGGGAAAAGCGACGACGTGTGCCAAAGTCCATCAACTTGAAGTGAGAGATGTCAATATCGGCACTGAGCGCTTTAAATTGCTGAAGTTTGCTGCGCAACTGTGCAATGGCTTGGTCGGCAGTGACATGTACAGATCGTCGGCGATGGATAATTTCACTGATAACCGCCAACAGCGGCACTTCCCACAGGATTGTTTCGCACCATAAGCCGGTAATCCGAATATCTAATTTACCACCATTATTAGATACGCTGACTTGCTCGGGGTTAAAACGAAAGGCCCGTAACCAAGTTAAATAGTCATTTTTAAAGAAGGGCAAGCCGGAGAGGTAGTTATACTCATCATCGGTTAGTGCCAATTGGCTCATTAACGTTATCTGATGGCGGATTTCGTCGGCATATTCGCCCAGCAGCTCATCACCACGGCAGCGGAACTCAGCGGCAACGATAATATGGCGATAACGATGGAACACTGCTTGTTGCATATGGAGCTTATAAGCATCCGTATCAAGCAATGAAGTCAAAATCGGTGAGGCGTCTTGGGTCATGGCGCTATATAGCATCCTCGTAGGGGCACTTTCCACAGTCGGCATAATCTAAAAGTCGCAGAAGTATACCGGTATTATCCTGTTATTGAAGTCTCATCACACCATAAATGCTAATCAGAGGTCTAGGATTAAAAGTGCCATTATTGGCTAAGTGGCTTTTTTCTTAAATGAGCAGTGCAATAAAAGGTAATTTTTTAGGTATTTAGAGAATACAAAGAAATATATTGTCTTAAAAAATATAGGGTTATTATCTTGAGCCGCATGGGTTCCCAACTGGGTTTTTTTCACAATTGTGATACATTGAAAAGACTATCTGAGTCTAAGACGCAGTCGCTGGGCAACCTTGCTTTGAAACCAAAGTTTTGAGCCAAAACGACCATAAATACAGACTTGATAATCATATTCACTGATGACGTCAAAAGGGTTTCTATGACACAACAGCCGCAAGCTAAATACCGTCACGATTATAAATCGCCGGATTACACTATCACCGATATCGATCTGGACTTTGCCCTTGATGCGCAAAAAACGACGGTAACGGCGGTTAGCAAGATAAAACGTCAGACAGCAGACGTGACGCCGTTGGTTTTGGATGGTGAAGATTTAACGCTTATCAGTATCAGCGTTGATGGGCAAGCGTGGCCACATTACCATTTACAGGGCAATTCACTGGTTATTGAGCAATTACCCGCGCATTTTACACTGACAATCGTAAATGATATTCATCCTGCAACTAACAGTGCTCTTGAGGGGTTATATCTTTCCGGTGATGCACTCTGTACACAATGTGAAGCCGAAGGTTTCCGTCATATTACTTATTATCTAGACCGCCCTGATGTATTGGCGCGTTTTACGACCCGCATTGTTGCCGATAAATCACTTTATCCTTATTTACTGTCCAACGGGAACCGTGTGGGGCAGGGGATTTTGGATGACGGACGTCATTGGGTGAAATGGGAAGACCCGTTCCCGAAACCTTGTTACCTATTTGCATTGGTTGCGGGTGATTTTGATGTCTTACGCGATAAATTCATTACCCGCTCTGGCCGTGAAGTCGCGCTGGAGCTTTTTGTTGACCGCGGTAATCTGGATCGCGCCGATTGGGCAATGACCTCATTGAAGAATTCCATGAAATGGGATGAAACCCGTTTTGGCCTGGAATATGACCTCGACATTTACATGATTGTGGCGGTTGATTTCTTCAATATGGGTGCCATGGAAAATAAAGGGCTGAATGTATTCAACTCAAAATATGTTCTGGCAAAAGCAGAAACGGCGACAGATAAAGATTATCTGAATATTGAAGCCGTTATTGGTCATGAATATTTCCATAACTGGACAGGTAACCGAGTCACTTGCCGTGATTGGTTCCAATTAAGTCTGAAAGAAGGGTTGACGGTATTTCGTGATCAAGAGTTCAGCTCTGATTTAGGTTCGCGTTCGGTTAATCGTATTGAAAACGTCCGGGTAATGCGGGCGGCACAGTTTGCCGAAGATGCCAGCCCAATGGCTCACGCCATTCGTCCAGATAAAGTCATTGAGATGAATAACTTCTATACCTTAACCGTATACGAGAAAGGCTCAGAAGTGATCCGGATGATGCATACTTTACTGGGAGAGCAGCAATTCCAGGCCGGCATGCAACTCTATTTTGAACGCCATGATGGCAGTGCAGCCACTTGTGATGATTTCGTGCAGGCAATGGAAGATGCTTCTAATGTCGATTTGTCTTTATTCCGCCGCTGGTATAGCCAATCTGGTACGCCAATACTGACCGTCCGTGACGATTATGATGCTGAAAAGCAGCAATATCATCTACATGTTAGCCAGAAAACATTACCAACTGCGGATCAGCCGGAAAAGCTGCCATTACATATCCCATTGGATATTGAGCTGTATGACAGCAAAGGTAATGTGATTGCATTGCAGAGAAACGGATTACCGGTTCACCACGTTCTGAATGTGACAGAGGCTGAGCAGACTTTCACCTTTGATAATGTTGAACACACGCCAATCCCGTCTTTACTGCGCGAATTCTCTGCGCCGGTTAAACTGGATTACACCTACAGTGACCAGCAACTCACATTCTTGATGCAGCATGCCCGCAATGAATTCTCGCGTTGGGATGCGGCACAAAGCTTGCTGGCGACATATATCAAACTCAATGTTGCTAAATACCAACAGAAACAGCCCCTGACTTTACCTAATCATGTGGCCGATGCTTTCCGTGCAATATTGCTTGATGAAAATCTTGATCCTGCCCTGGCAGCACAGATTCTGACATTGCCGTCAGAAAATGAGATTGCGGAGCTGTTTACGACTATCGATCCGCAGGCGATCAGCGCAGTACATGAAGCGATTACCCGTTGTCTGGCAAATGAATTAGCGGATGAATTATTGGCCGTCTATGTAGCTAATATAACTCCAGAATATCGTATTGAGCACAGTGATATCGCTAAGCGAGCATTACGTAATACTTGTCTGAGTTATTTGGCGTTTGGTGATGCGGAGTTTGCAAATAAGCTGGTCTCCTCACAATACCATCAAGCCGATAATATGACTGACTCGCTGGCGGCATTGGCGGCCGCTGTTGCTGCGCAGCTACCTTGCCGTGATGAATTACTGGCAGCCTTTGATGTGCGCTGGAACCATGATGGTTTGGTGATGGATAAATGGTTTGCTCTGCAAGCAACCAGCCCGGCGGTAGACGTTTTGGCACAAGTGCGCGCATTGCTGAAGCACCCAGCATTTAGCTTGAGTAATCCAAATCGTACCCGTTCGTTGATTGGCAGTTTTGTTTCCGGTAATCCGGCAGCATTCCATGCTACTGATGGCAGCGGTTATCAATTCTTGGTAGAAATACTTAGTGATTTGAATACCCGTAACCCACAGGTTGCTGCTCGTTTGATTGAACCATTAATTCGTTTGAAAAGATATGACTCGGGGCGTCAGGCATTAATGCGCCAGGCTCTGGAGCAATTGAAAACACTGGATAATTTATCTGGTGATTTATACGAGAAGATAACCAAAGCATTAGCTGCATAAGCCGGCAGTTTGCAAAAGTAAATAATATGTAGATGTTATTGTTTAAATAAGTAGGGGGCATAATAGCCCTCTATTTTTTTGTCATGACAATTATTAACACAACGATAACTTTCGCAAGCAAGGTCTTTGCATGGCTTTACTTCGCAAACGTTTACTTTCCTGAAAGATGAATTTACCATTCCCGCATCAACGGCTAGTCACCGCTCGCTCAGGAGATCATATGTATTACCCACTTGTCAAAAAAGCACTATTTCAGCTTGATCCAGAACGTGCTCATGAATTCACTTTTCGTCAGTTAAAACGGGTCACTGGCACACCACTTCAATTTTTGGTTCGCCAATCAGTCCCGACTAAACCAGTGAGTTGTATGGGCTTGTCATTTAAAAACCCATTAGGTTTGGCTGCTGGTTTGGATAAAGACGGTGAGTGTATTGATGCTCTTGGTGCTATGGGGTTTGGGTTTATTGAAGTTGGCACGGTAACACCACGGCCACAATCAGGGAATGACAAGCCAAGATTGTTTAGGATCGTCGAAGCCGAAGGTTTGATCAATCGCATGGGATTTAATAATCATGGGGTTGATAACTTAATTGAGAATGTCAAAAAATCACATTTTGGCGGTATTTTAGGTATTAATATCGGCAAGAATAAAGATACTCCGGTAGAGCAAGGGAAAGAAGATTACTTGATTTGTATGGATAAAATTTATCCGTATGCGGGATATATTGCAATTAATATTTCATCGCCAAATACGCCAGGATTGAGATCTCTACAGTATGGTGAAGCACTGGATGATTTGTTAGCAGCAATTAAAAATAAGCAAACTGAATTACATCAGCGGCATCATAAGTATGTTCCTGTGGCAGTAAAGATCGCGCCGGATCTTACAGAAGAAGAATTGATCCAAATAGCAGACAGTTTGGTTCGTCATAATATAGATGGTGTCATCGCCACGAATACAACTTTAGACCGTTCTCTTATTCAAGGATTAAATTATTGCGAACAAGCCGGTGGATTAAGTGGTCGCCCATTACAATTACGCAGTACTGAAGTGATTCGCCGCTTATCGCAAGAACTGCAAGGCCGCTTACCTATTATCGGTGTTGGTGGAATTGATTCTGTCACTGCTGCCCGAGAAAAAATGGCCGCGGGGGCTTCATTGATTCAAATTTATTCTGGATTTATCTTCCATGGGCCGCGTTTGATTAAGAATATCGTTACTCATATCTAATTATTTATCTTCTTTACTGGTCTGGGGGTTTATTTATTCCCCCAGCTCGTCTATATTTTATCCCTATAGATTAAATATACATCAAAAATCTTATGCTCTAAATAATTCGAGTTGCGGTAAACGAATAAATCCAAATGAGCTGACATCAGCAAATCATTTGAGTGCCGTCAACGTACATGTAACTTGAAGAATGACGAGTATATAAATTTAGTCCCATTGGGTGGGCGAGACTCAGTTATTGAGTCAATAATGTTAGTCAGTGGTGCGGAAGGGTAAAATATGCGGATTAAACCAGATGATAAATGGCGTTGGTATTTTGATACCGAACACGATCGACTAATGTTGGATTTAGCCAATGGTATGATATTTCGCTCACGTTTCCCGTCTAAAATGTTAACTCCTGATGCATTTGATGAGTGTGCATTTTGTGTTGACGATGCCGCACTTTATTTTGAGTTTGAAGACCAGTGCCGGCAAATTAAAATGGGGCATGAGCAGCGCTCGGAATTGATATTAAATGCTTTGGTCGCGTTTCGTTTCCTAAAACCATTAATGCCTAAAAGCTGGTATTTTGCGCAACAGGCTAAAGCATGGATGCCACAGAATGCGGAACTGGCTGCGGTAAAAGTATTGGATAGCGGTGAAGAGATTAATTTGTTAGTTGTTGAATCCGGTGATTCTGCCAGTTTGTGTTTATTAGCGCAGCCCCAAGTGATATTAGCAGGGCGTCAGTTGGTATTGGGTGACGCGATAAAGATAATGAATGACCGTCTATTGCCATTAGTGATTCAAGAAGTTTATACCACGACAACTTATGACCGAGCGATGTAATATTTTTTTGTAATTTGAAGCCGTAGGTGAGCTGTGTTTATTATTCTGCCCATCCTTGGGCTTTGCTTCTTCGAGACGACTGCAAGTAGCATGCAAAACTGCTTCCGGCAGATTGGTCACTCGAATGATTTACCGCCGGATGCCTATTACGATTACCTTATTTACCGCTAAGAGTAATGTTCCCTTTGGGGATACAACTGCAACAAAGGATAGTCCCGTCATTCCCTATTGCACTTTGTTTTAGCGGTGCGACGTCGCCATCGATTAAGGCAATTCTGCAACTACCACATATTCCCGCCCGACAAGAGTAAGGAATACGGATATTTTGTTGCTCTAACTGCTCTAATAATACCTGCTGATTATTACCGCTAAAGCGAATGCCATTATATTCGATAGATACAGATTTAGACTGATCTTGTGGGGCCGCAAGACTTTCAACTACTGCTCCAGCCCCGTAAGGGCGTGGTGGTTTGGTTGACAGAATTTCTACTTCATCTCCAACCCGAATAATACCGCTATTTCTGGCCACCATATTCTGACCAAAATCGATATCACCATTCTCGGCGGTTCGGAATGTCTGCAGTGTTTGCAATGGTTCGCCAGTGGGATGCTTCCGTCCGCGCTCAATACTAACCGTAGTTAATACGCAGCGGCTGCATGGTTTGACCAAATCAAAGGTAATATCGCCCACTCGGATAACCTGCCAAGAGTCTTCTGCAAATGCACTGGCACCCGTCACGACTAAATTAGGACGGAATTGTTCCAGCTTAATGCTGCCAGGACAGCGTTGCTGCAATTCTTTAAATGAAGCTTCATTAATCAATAGATAAGGGAAGCCATCCGCAAATGACAGCGGAATTTCCGGTATGGGTTTTACCCGCCGGGTTAATTCTGCACCGAGCCAACGCAATTGTACTTCTCGCTGAAAATAGCCACTCAGCCAGTTATTGATATCAGCAGGGGCAATTAGCGCGGTAAAATGATTTCCCCAAACTTCAGTCGGTTCTGCATTGGCTAAAAAATCATTAAAGCGGATACTGGCACTCTCGCCATCGGGGGCTGTGAGATATAAACCGTCAGACATTAAAGCTGGCGTAAACATCACCATCTTTGGAAACTGGCGTGCGGTAATAAAAGTGCCATCTGGTTCGGTAATCATAAATACGCGGTCAAAGGCCAATCCACTGCTGCTGACTTGTGCATGAGAAAGCTGCAAGCCACGCATGGATTTTACCGGATGAACATAGAGCCGGGAGAGGGTAATCACCATTGCCTCCGTGCGAGTATTAAATTAGAGGGAGCAACTTTATGACAAGCTGCTGGGATTAGCTATAATGCGCAACAATTTTCTTTTTGGTGATAGTGCGATATGAACTCTCTGTTTGCCAGCACGGCGCGTGGACTGGAAGAACTGTTAAAAAGCGAACTCGAAGCGCTGGGCGCTCACGACTGTAAAATAGTACAGGGGGGGGTACATTTTCAGGGTGACGATCGGCTCATGTACCAAAGCCTGCTGTGGAGCCGCTTGGCCTCACGCATTTTGTTACCGCTTAACGAATTTAAAGTTTACAGTGACTTAGATTTATACCTGGGTGTGCAGGCCATTGATTGGCCATCAATTTTTGGTGTAGATAAAACTTTTGCCGTACATTTTAGCGGCGTGAATGATGAAATCCGCAACAGCCAGTACGGGGCATTAAAAGTTAAAGATGCCATCGTGGATAGCTTTACTCGCAAGCTGGATCAGCGCCCAACAGTTGCTAAACAGCAACCGGATATCCGGGTGAATGTGTTCCTGCAACGGGAAATGGCCAGCGTAGCACTTGATCTTAGTGGTGAAGGGCTGCATCAGCGCGGCTATCGTGACCTGACGGGGCAGGCGCCCCTGAAAGAAAATCTGGCGGCGGCGATTATCCAACGTTCCGGTTGGCAGTTGGGTACCCCGATGGTCGATCCGATGTGCGGCTCAGGTACATTGCTGATTGAAGCGGCGATGATGGCCTCTGACCGGGCTCCGGGTCTGCATCGAGCGCATTGGGGTTTTACAGCCTGGAGCGCTTTTAACGAAGAGCTGTGGCGTGAATTGACCACCGAAGCGCAAGTACGCGCCCGCCGTGGTTTGCAAGAGACAACCTCCCGCTTCTTTGGATCAGATATTGACCGTCGTGTCATTGAGATGGCACGAGCCAATGCGCGCCGTGCTGGTGTCTCAGAACTGATTACCTTTAATGCTAATGATGTCAGTAAACTGGTTAATCCATTACCAGAAGGCCCGGTGGGGACTGTTATCAGTAACCCACCTTACGGTGAGCGGTTGGACAGTGAGCCTGCATTGATTGCGCTGCATAATATGCTTGGCCGCATCATGAAAACGGCATTCGGTGGCTGGCGTTTGTCACTGTTCAGCGCATCGCCAGAATTGCTGAGCTGTTTACAGTTACGTGCAGATCGCGAATTCAAGGCCAAGAATGGCCCGTTGGATTGCGTGCAGAAAAACTATCAATTAGCGGCTAATCCACAAGGTGCGGCAGGTGTTCAGGTGGCAGAGGATTATGCCAATCGCCTGCGTAAAAATGTGAAAAAGCTGGATAAGTGGGCTAAGCAGCAGGGCATTGAATGTTACCGTTTGTATGACGCCGATTTGCCAGATTACAACGTGGCAGTCGATCGTTATGGTAGCAAGGTGGTCGTGCAGGAGTATGCGCCGCCTAAGACGATTGATGCGCAAAAAGCACGTCAGCGCCTGTTTGATGTTATTAATGCCACTTTGGCTGTGTTGAATTTGCCATCCAATCAGTTGGTGTTGAAAACACGTGAACGCCAGAAAGGCAAAAGCCAATACGAGAAATTAGCTCAGAAAGGCGAGTTCCTGCTGGTGAGTGAATATAATGCCAAGCTATGGGTTAACCTAACGGATTACCTTGATACTGGTTTGTTCCTCGACCACCGCATTGCTCGTCAGATGCTGGGCAAAATGAGTCAGGGTAAAGATTTCCTTAACTTGTTTGCTTATACCGGAACTGCCAGTGTTCATGCGGGGCTGGGCGGTGCGCGCAGCACGACGACAGTTGATATGTCGCGTACGTATTTGGAATGGGCTGAGAAAAACCTGCGAGCCAATGGTTTAACCGGTCAGCAACATCGCCTAATTCAAGCGGATTGCCTCTCTTGGCTGAGTAACACCGATGAGCAATTCGATGTGATCTTTATTGATCCGCCGACGTTCTCTAACTCCAAGCGAATGGAGACCACTTTTGATGTTCAGCGCGATCATTTAGTGCTGATGAAAGAACTTAAACGGTTATTGCGCCGTAAGGGGACAATTATGTTCTCGAACAATAAGCGCGGTTTCCAGATGGATTTGGCCGGTATAGAAGCGTTGGGGCTGGAAGCGAAAGAAATCACAGCGCAAACGCAATCTGAAGACTTTGCCCGTAATCGTCAGATCCACAACTGTTGGCTGGTCACCCACAGCCGCGAGGAAAAGTAAAAACTATGTCGTTAATTAGCATGTCCGGTGCATGGCTGTCGTTCAGCGATGCGCCTTTATTAGATAATACTGAATTGCATATTGAGGCGAACGAGCGAGTTTGTCTGGTGGGCCGCAATGGCGCGGGCAAATCCACCTTGCTGAAAATTCTGAGCAAAGAAGTTCCCTTGGATGATGGCCGCCTCATCTATGAGCAGGATTTGATTGTTGCACGTCTGCAACAAGACCCGCCACGTAATGTCGCCGGGACCGTATTTGACTTTGTTGCTGAAGGTGTTCAAGAACAAGCCGAGCATCTGAAAGCTTATCATGCCACGCTGCATCAGGTTGAACTGGATCCGAGCGACAAGAACCTTAATCGCCTGGCGGCATTGCAGGAAATTCTGGACCATCAGGGGTTATGGCAGCTAGACAGCCGTATTCAGGAGGTGTTGGTTCAATTGGGTTTATCAGCAGATGCTGAGTTGTCATCTCTGTCAGGTGGGTGGTTACGTAAAGCAGCATTAGGCCGTGCGTTGGTAAGCTCGCCAAAAGTGCTTTTGCTGGATGAGCCGACCAACCATTTGGATATCGAAACGATTAACTGGCTGGAAGGTTTCCTGAAGGAATTCCAGGGCAGCATTGTGTTTATTTCCCATGACCGCTCCTTTATCCGGGCGATGGCAACGCGAATTGTCGATCTCGACCGCGGTAAATTGGTGTCATGGCCAGGTAATTACGAACTGTATCTTGCCAGCAAAGAAGAAGCTCTGCGGGTTGAAGAACTGCAAAATGCTGAGTTTGACCGCAAACTGGCACAAGAAGAAGTTTGGATTCGCCAGGGCATCAAAGCACGACGCACCCGTAATGAGGGCCGTGTTCGCGCCTTGAAAGCATTACGGATGGAGCGTTCAGAGCGCCGTGAAGTGATGGGTACGGCGAAGATGCAAGTGGAAGAAACAGTGCGTTCGGGCAAAATTGTCTTTGATCTGGAAAATGTTAATTATCAGGTTGACGGCAAAGTGCTGGTGAAAGATTTCACGGCTCAAGTGCAGCGTGGCGATAAAATTGCGCTGGTGGGGCCGAATGGCTGCGGTAAAACGACCTTGCTGAAACTGATGCTCGGTCAGCTTAAAGCCGACAGCGGTAAAGTACATTGCGGTACCAAACTGGAAGTGGCCTATTTTGACCAGCATCGCGCAGAGCTGGATCCAGAACGCACAGTGATGGATAACTTGGCTGAAGGTAAGCAAGAAGTCATGGTCAATGGCCGTTCACGCCATGTTCTGGGCTATCTGCAAGACTTCTTGTTCCACCCTAAACGCGCCATGACGCCGGTAAAAGCATTATCTGGTGGCGAACGTAACCGCCTGTTATTGGCTAAATTATTCCTTAAACCAAGCAACTTGCTGATCCTCGATGAGCCGACCAATGATCTGGATGTGGAAACACTGGAGCTATTGGAGGAAATGGTTGATAGCTATCAGGGCACTGTGCTGTTGGTCAGCCATGACCGCCAATTCGTTGATAACTCGGTGACGGAGTGCTGGATTTTTGAAGGTAATGGCCAAATCAGCAGCTTCGTGGGGGGGTATTATGATGCTCACCAGCAGCGCGCTGAGGCGAAACCTATTCGTCAGGTAGCACCAAAAGTAGAAGAAACCAAAGCTGTTGCTCCCGCAAAAAGTCCTGCATCAGCGGCAAAACGCCCCGGTAAACTGAGCTATAACTTGCAACGCGAGCTGGATCAGTTACCACAGCAGTTAGAAAATTTGGAAAAAGAAATCAGTGGGTTACAGGCAGAAGTCGGCCACGCAGACTTCTTCTCCCGCCCACATGAAGAGACACAACAGGTTTTGAAAGCATTGGCTGATGCCGAACAGGCCTTGGAAGTTGCATTTAGCCGTTGGGAAGAGCTGGAAGCTCAGAAAAACGGCTAAACATCTGTTTTCGCCGTTCTACTAAATGATGTGCTATACGATAGTATGCCTATTGTTATATTAGTATCGTAACAATAGGTATTTAACTATACCCAATAGATTTCAATGTACAGGAAGGTGGTTGGCAACACGCCTGTACTTAGAAAGATAAAGGGAATATACAGATCAGCCGTGAGGGATCCGATATTGTGTTCTGTAATTCAGTCTGAGCACGGCGAACACTCTGGGCAGTCAGGGAACGTTATCCTGTGCCGGCAGTGTGACATGTCAGTGGCCTTACCCTCCTTGCCTTATGGCACAAAAGCGGTATGTCCGCGCTGTAAAACTACACTGACTGCGCGGTGGGATGAACCACGCAAGCGCCCGGTGGGTTATGCGATCAGCGCGCTGTTTATGCTATTGCTGGCTAATATGTTTCCTTTCGTCAATATGCGTGTGGCGGGGATCACCAGCGAAATAACCCTGATCCAAATACCCAAAGTGATGGTGGCTGATAACTATGCCAGCATGGCGACGTTATTTATGGTTTTGGTTCAGTTGATACCGGCTTTCTGTATGGTGGCTATTATTCTGCTTTGCCTGCGGGTGCGAATGCCACATCGCTGGAAAGCACTCATAGCAAAGGCGTTATTCCAATTTAAAACCTGGTGCATGGTTGAGATTTTCCTCGCCGGTGTGTTAGTCAGTTTTGTCAAACTGATGGCGTATGGCGAAATTGGCATCGGCAGCAGTTTTGTCCCATATTGCTTATTTTGCTTGTTGCAGGTGCGCGCTTTCCAATGTGTTGACCGCCATTGGATGTGGCAAGATATTGCCCCCGCACCGGCATTATCTCAGCCACTTGTTGCGGGCCAAACAGGTTTGCGCCAAGGCCTGCGCTCTTGCGCGTGCTGTACGGCCATTTTACCGCAGGCCCAGGTGGAGTGCCCACGCTGCCATACCCATGGTTATATTCGTCGGCGTAATAGCTTACAGTGGACAATGGCATTATTAGTCACGTCCGTGATGCTGTATGTTCCCGCGAATCTGATGCCAATCATGATAACCGAAAGCTTAGGAAACCAGATGAACTCCACCATTATGGCTGGGGTGATTTTCCTGTGGAGTGAAGGTTCTTATCCGGTGGCGCTGGTCATTTTTATTGCCAGTATTATGGTGCCGTCATTAAAAATGTTGGCGATCGGCTGGTTATGTTGGGATGCGAAAGGCAAAGGTAATACTGACACTGAACGAATGCATTTTATTTATGAAATAGTCGAATTTGTTGGCCGTTGGTCAATGATTGATGTCTTTGTTATTGCGGTGTTGTCGTCATTAGTGCGTATCGGGCAACTGATGAGTATCTATCCGGCGATTGGTGCGCTGTTATTTGCGATGGTGGTTATCCTGACCATGTTTGCTGCATTAACCTTCGATCCTCGTTTAACCTGGGATCGGATAAGTGAAACAACTCAGAAGGAGCCGCAAGGTGACGGACAATAATCCCAGCCAGGGTGTGGCAGAAATTGAAAAAATCAAGCGGTGGTCCCCAGTGTGGATCATCCCGATTGTTACTGCGCTGATTGGCGCATGGGTACTGTTTTATCATTTTAGCCATCTGGGGCCACAAGTGGTGATGACCACTTTGAATGCTGAAGGTATTGAAGCCGGTAAAACAAAAATAAAGAGCCGTAGCGTGGATGTTGGCATCGTTGAACAGGTGACCCTGAGTCAAGATCTGAACCATGTTATCGTGCAGGCGCGGTTGAATTCCGGCATGAATAGCTTGTTGCACAGCGATACGGTTTTCTGGGTAGTCAAACCGCAGATTGGCCGTGAAGGGGTTTCCGGGCTGGGAACACTGCTGTCAGGTGCCTATATCGAATTGCAACCTGGCGGGAAAGGTAAGGCATTGGATGAATTCACATTGTTGGACTCTCCCCCTCTTGCTTCGCCAGATGCTAAAGGGATCCGCATTACACTCGATAGTGAACAAGCCGGGCAGTTGAGCGCGGGTGATCCGGTGTTGTTTCGTGGCTATCGTGTCGGCTCGGTGGAAACCAGTACCTTTGATGCTAAATCACGCCTGATGCGTTATCAGTTATTCATTGGCGCGCCTTATGACGGTCTGGTCAACACCAATGTTAGATTCTGGAAAGACAGTGGCGTGGCGATAGACCTCTCCTCACAGGGGATGCGCGTTGAGATGGCATCACTGGCGACCTTGCTCAGTGGCGGCGTCAGCTTTGATGTGCCGGATGGTCAGGAGCTGGGTAAACCAATCACCCAAGATAAAGCTGAATTCAAACTGTTTGATAACCGCAGTAGCATTCAAAACTCGCTGTATACCGAACATGAAGATTTCTTGCTGTTCTTCTCTGATTCTGTGCGCGGCTTGCAAGCTGGTGCGCCGGTTGAATTCCGGGGTATCCGTGTCGGCACCGTGGGAGATGTACCTTTCTTCACTGAAGGTATGAGGCAGCGGGTGGACAATGACTTCCGTATTCCGGTGCTCATCCGTATCGAGCCTGGCCGTTTTCGCAATGATTTAGGCCCGGATGCTAATTTTGAACAAATACTGAAAACCGCCAAAGAACGCGGTCTGCGTGCTTCCTTGAAATCAGGCAACCTGTTGACCGGTGCATTATTTATTGATTTGGACTTCTACCCAGATGCAAAACCTTGGAAAGGGCCGCTGGAAGTGGCGGGTTATCCATTGTTGCCAACCGTCAGTGGTGGTTTGGCGCAAATTCAGCAGAAAGTGATGCAGACGCTAGATAAAATCAATAGCCTGCCGCTGAACCCAATGGTCACTGAAGTCACCAAAACATTGGCTGAAAGTCAGAAAACAATGCGCGAAACTCAGAAGACGTTGGAAGCATTGACCGCGATTACTTCAAGCCCGGCAATGCAAGATCTGCCCAAAGATCTGCAAAAGACGTTGAATGAGCTGAATCGCAGTATGAAAGGTTTCCAGCCAGGTTCACCGGCCTACAATAAAATGGTGGGTGATATGCAGCGTTTAGATCAGGTCTTGCGTGAATTACAACCGGTATTGCGAACGCTGAATGAAAAGAGCAATGCGCTGGTGTTTGAAGCGGCAGGAAGTCAGGATCCTCAGCCTAAGAAGGCCAAAAAATGATGAAATGGATGGCAGTTATCGCAGCGCTGTTACTGAGCGCATGCAGCAGTACACCCAGCAAAACATACTATCAGTTACCTGCACTCAGTGCGCCTGTGGGGGCGACCAGCAGTGTGGCGTCACGGCAACTGTGGGTTGAGCATGTTGGCGTGGCTGACTATTTGGCTGCTGCGGGCGTGGTGTATCAAACCAATGACGTACAGTATGTGATTGCCAGCAACAACCTGTGGGCCAGCCCGTTGGATCAGCAGTTGCAGCAGACCTTGGTGACTAATCTGAGTCATGCATTGCCGGGTTGGTTGGTGTCCTCACAACCACTTGATAGCGATCAGGATGTACTTAATGTGACTGTCACCGGGTTCCACGGCCGTTATGACGGAAGAGCTATCATCAGTGGTGTTTGGATACTTAAACACCGGGGGCAACTGATTAAACAGCCGTTTGATTTAGCACTTAAACAGAACGAAGATGGCTATGACACGCTAATTCGTTCTCTGGCCGAGGGCTGGCAGCAGGAAGCTAAGGCGATTGCAGCCCAACTGCGCTGATTTTAAGTCATATTTTGTTCCAAATAAGTCTAATCCTCTTTCATAGATAATAAAAAACTTATCGTGAAAGAGGATTATTAATAAATATCAATTAGTTAACGTCTCCCACCCCAAATCAATCACTTAGCAAATTCAGCGTGCATAGCTCACAAATGTGACATTGGCGTGAATTTTGCGCATTGCTTTTCTGTTTCCTAAGGTCTATCACTTAACTGTGACTGAACATAAAGTAGTCACTGTTTTATTTCCACCAGACAGAAAGATGAGGGAAACGAGGCATGAAGAGACAGAAAAGAGATCGCTTGGAAAGAGCGTTGTCACGTGGGTATCAGGCCGGTATTTCAGGGCGTTCAAGGGAAATTTGCCCCTATCAAGCTTTAGACGCCAGATCGCATTGGTTAGGAGGTTGGCGACAAGCCATGGAGGACAGGGCTGTGACCGCTTAAGCGGCTCTCTGTCAGACTAAGGGATAACCTCCGCTTTATGCGCATATCGCGGAGGTTGTTGTTTCTACACATCTTTCATGGCGCTGTTACACAGCTGACTTTGATTAAAATACTCTTCATCACTTAATACCACAGTGCTATTGGCAGTATTTATGAATTGGATTATTCAGCCCAGCGCTTGAGCAAGATACTTGCATTCACACCGCCAAAACCAAAACCATTCGAAAGCGCATAGGTGATTTCGTGAGGTTGTGCTTTACCCGCAATGACATTAAGCCCCTTGGCGGCGGGATCCAGATTATCCAGATTCAATGTCGCAGGGACGATTTGATCTCGTAATGCCAGCACGGTAAAGATAGTTTCTAACCCGCCAGCGGCACCCAGCAAGTGACCCGTGGCTGACTTAGTTGACGTCACCGCTAACCTGTCACTCTCGCCAAACAGATGCTTAATGGCATTGATTTCACCCAAATCACCCACCGGAGTTGAGGTTGCATGAGCATTTAAATGCTGAACCTGCGCGGGGGTTATTCCAGCCTGACGGAGCGCAATTTTCATTGCACGATATGCGCCGTCACCGTCTTCAGCACCAGAAGTCATATGGTAGGCATCGGCGCTGGTACCGTAGCCGACAATCTCAGCTAATGGCTGTGCTCCACGCGCCAAAGCATGCTCTAACTCCTCGATAACCAATAAGCCAGCGCCTTCACCCATGACAAAACCATCACGGGCACTGTCGAATGGGCGAGAGGCTTTTTCTGGAGCATCATTAGAACCGGTTGATAATGCGCGTGCCGCAGCAAAGCCCGCCAGGCTAACTTTATCTATTGCAGCTTCGGCACCGCCGCAAAGTGCAATATCCGCTTCATCATTGCGGATGAGGCGTACCGCATCGCCTATGGCTTGAACACCCGCGGCGCAAGCGGTAACAGGCGCGCCAATCGGCCCTTTGAAATGATGTTTGATAGAAACATGGCCTGCGGCCAGATTCACCAAAAATGAAGGCACAGTGAAAGGTGAGAGGCGTTTGGGGCCACGACTGTCGGTGGTGCGCACCGCATTTGCAATAGACGGGAAACCACCAATACCTGAGCCAATAATGGTTGCAGTGCGCTCTTGCTTCTCAGCATTATCAGCTTGCCAGTTAGCATGGATAATGGCTTCATCTGCTGCGGCCATTGCAAATTCAATAAAACGATCCATTTTCTTTTGATCTTTCGGCGCAACAGCTTTATCGGGATCAAAACCGCCCTCGGGATCTGCTGCAATAGTTGGAACTTGTCCACCAATCTTTGCCGATAAATCACTGACAATCTCCTCTGGCAAAACACGGATACCCGATTGCCCTGCTAATAGGCGTTGCCATACGACGTCAATACCACAGCCTAATGGGGAAACCACACCCATTCCTGTAATTACTACACGGCGCTTATTCATTATTTTTCCTTTGGAGACTGAATTGAATGGGGGGAATACCTAGCATTTGCTGAATCTTTCATCTGCATCAATGCCAACCGTTTATTAATTATATCGCTCCTGACTGAACCTGCCGCGAGGGTAACATCTTCTGCGCGGATAGGTTGCTGAGTGGCATTGTTCAGCAGGATTGGTTCGATAGGCGCACCGGTACGGCGATCCGCCAGTATCACTGCGGGGCCGTCGGGCGCAAAATGTTGATTACCCCAGTGAAACAAGGCGGCTATCACTGGGAAAAAATCATTACCACGTTCAGTTAATAAGTATTCATAACGAGCCGGGCGAGAGTGATAAAGCCGTTTCTCCAAGATACCGTTTTCCACCAAGTACTTGAGGCGGCGGGTGAGGATAGTCGGTGAAAGTTGCAAACTTTGCTGAAATTCATCAAATCGTGTTAATCCCTGAAAGGCATCACGGATGATTAGCATGCTCCACCATTCTCCAACCCGTTCAAGAGAACGAGCAACCGGGCAGGGCATATCTTGAAAGCTCGTTCTTTGCATACCATTCCTCGGCCAGTTGTGTGGGCATGGCAACTATAACCAAAAGCTGAAAATCAGCCAGTGACTACATTTATTGTAGCCACTGGTGATAAAAAAAAAGCCATTGGCATCTTAATAATAGTACAGGGGAGTTACCTGCCCCTGTACCGGGATAACGGGTCGAAATATTAGAAAGCGTTGGTGTCTTTAAACAGGCCGACTTTCAAGTCAGTGGCGGTATAAATTACTTTGCCATCCACTAACACTTCGCCATCAGCCACACCCATAATCAGTTTACGCATAATAATGCGTTTGAAATTAATACGGTATGTCACTTTCTTGGCATCTGGCAGTACTTGGCCGGTGAATTTCACTTCACCAACACCGAGTGCGCGGCCTTTGCCTTCGCCACCCAACCAACCAAGATAGAAGCCGACCAGTTGCCACATGGCATCAAGTCCCAGGCAGCCAGGCATGACAGGATCACCGATAAAGTGGCAACCGAAGAACCATAGATCCGGATTGATATCCAGTTCCGCTTCCACATAACCTTTGCCATAGGTACCGCCGTCTTCGGTCATTTTGACGACACGGTCCATCATTAACATATTACCTGCTGGCAATGGTGGCCCACCTGCGCCAAACAGTTCGCCACGGCCTGATGCTTCAAGGTCTTCTTTTGTATAGGATTCGCGTTTATCTACCATGTTCTCAGTAAGCCTTATTTTAATGAAGTCCGCAGAATAGCGTACAGCTGTACGCTGAGCAAGTCCGATCAGCCGTGGTTAAACCAGTTCAACCAGCGTAATGGCCATGGCCAACGGTGTCTGTCATGCGGATTTACTTGCGAGATGCGTTCTTGAATTATACCTAACAAGCTGGGGTGCTGCTCATCAGCATAAACCACACCTGTTAATAATGGTAATGCTTCAGCGGCGGTATCTACAGCCCACAAATGGAACTGTCCTTGCTGTACTGCATCAATCACCGCTTGATTCAAGCATAAATGGCGAACATTGGTGGTAGGTAAAATAACCCCCTGATTGCCTGTTAGCCCGCGGCGTTGACAAGCTTCGAAGAAGCCTTCAATTTTTTCATTCACACCGCCAATAGGCTGCACATTACCAAATTGGTCGACAGAACCTGTCACGGCAATTTGCTGATTGATGGGCTGTTGTGACAGGGCACTGACCAGCGCGCAAAGTTCTGCCAGCGATGCACTATCACCATCAACCTCACCATAAGATTGCTCAAAAACAATGGAGGCGGAGAAAGGCAGCGGCTGATCGAGTTCCAGTTCTGAAATCAAAAAAGCCTGCATAATCATCATGCCTTTAGCATGAATATTACCGCCTAATTCGGCTTTACGTTCCACATCAACAAATTCACCATCACCTAAGTGGACAACACAACTGATACGCGCCGGTTCACCAAAGGCGTAAGGATGGCCAGGATATTCCAATACTGACAAACCATTAATCTGGCCGACCACTTGGCCTTCGGTTTCAACCAGAATTTGTCCGAGCTCGATTTCGTCTTGCATCCGCTCGGCAAGGTAACTATTACGCCAATCACGAGCATTTAGCGCAACTTCCAATGCATTGGCTGTAATCGTATCTTCTTCAGCATATAAAGCGGCTTCTGCCAACTGGCGGGTAAGCCATTGCGGGCATAATGGCAGACTTCCTTGGTCGCCACTGTGGCGCACAGCTTGGCGGAACAGCACTGGCCAGGCATCAGCAGATAAGGAAGGCAACTGTTTCTGCTGCAAAAGCGTATTGATATAACCGCACCATAAAGTCATGCCATCGATATCGACTAGCGGTAGTTCGACTTCGAACTCACCGTAAATAGCCAATTCGCCCAGTTCAGGTTCCATATCATGGAAATCACCCAGACCCAGGCGATCGCCGACAAGAATCAAGCGCAGATCGAGTGGCATTGAGGGGATATGCACCGGTAATGGGCGGGTTTCATCAGGAGACAGCCAGTCAAAGCGCTGCTGAACAATCATCTGCTTCAGGCGCAGCCACATCAATGGTTGAGCCTGTAATGTCCGTACCGATAAGATCAATACACCGCCATTCGCCTGATGAACTAAGCCGGGTTGCAGACTTATTTGATCTTTATGCCATCTGACACAACCAAACAGTTGTTCTGGTTCAACCCATTCCTGATAAAGGCAGCGCGAAATCGCCGCAAACGGCTCATCACCGCGTTGAGCTGGCTGCCAGCTTACCTGGTGACCATGCACGAGGTAGTCTCCGCCAAACAGGGCAGAGGCCTCAGGTTGCAGCTCTTTAACAGCTTGAGCGATCAATGCCAGATACTCAGTACTTTCTTGTGCTTTGATCAACATAAAACGCGGGTGTGATTGTGGATGACAAAATAATGTCATTCCATTTTCAAGCCGGGGTTGAATCGCCGCGAAAGAAACAGGCTCCAACTGGGAGGCAGTAGCAAATAACGCATCATATGGCGTTGTGTTCGGCAGCAGTGACTGCCATTCAAGTCTGTTATTGGTCAAAGTGATAGATGCAATCGTCAAAAAGGGAAAGGGCGATTATACAAGAATAAAGCAGACTTCATATACGTAGAGTAGCAGTTGGTGGCAAGGAGTAAGATATCAGTAGTATTTCGTACAAAAAACAAACTGATCATGCGCTTTTAGTAGGGTGAAATTCTACATAAAACTGTTATGCTTGAGTTAAGTTACACGGTCACTGCAGAGCTCACGATGAAATATCAGCAACTGGAAAATCTGGAAAGCGGTTGGAAATGGGCCTACTTGGTTAAAAAGCACCGCGAAGGTGAAGCCATTACCCGCCATATAGAAAACAGTGCGGCTCAGGATGCTGTAGAGCAACTGATGAAGCTGGAAAGTGAACCAGTGAAGGTGTTGGAGTGGATTGATGCACACATGAATCTGCAACTGGCTAACCGGATGAAGCAGACTATCCGTGCCAGGCGTAAGCGACATTTCAATGCAGAGCATCAGCATACTCGCAAGAAATCAATCGATCTGGAGTTTCTGGTGTGGCAACGTTTGGCTGCACTTGCACGGCGTCGAGGCAATACGCTGTCAGAGACAGTTGTTCAGTTAATTGAAGATGCTGAACGTAAAGAGAAATATAAGAGCCAGATGTCGTCTTTGAAACAGGACTTGCAAGATATTCTTGGCAAGGACATGTGATCTGCGTGGTTATGAATCAATATTAACGCTGCTGAAATATTGCTATTAAGAAAATAGAGTATGACTCGAGTTTTCTTAATGGCATAACAAAAAAAAACCCCGCAATGCGGGGTTTTTTACTAAAGCAGTAAACTTAAGCCTGTGGCTGAGTTACAACTTCTTTGTAGCCTTTAACTTCGATCTCTACGCGACGATCTGGTGCCAGGCACTCAATCAGAGCAGCACGTGGTTTCACGTTGTCACAGGTGTTGCCTGTAACTGGGTTTGCTTGGCCTTCACCGCGAGCGGTGATTTTGTCAGCAGGGATACCTTTAGAAACCAGGTAATCACGCACGCTGTCAGCACGACGCTGAGACAGAGCTAAGTTAGGAGCTGGTTGACCGATACGGTCAGCGAAGCCCAGAACAACTACAGAACCGTCTTTAGGATCGATAGAGCTCAGTTGTGCATACAGTTGGTCCAGAGCTTGCTGGCCTTCTGGTTTCAGCGTTGATTTGTTGAAAGCAAACAGTACGTCAGATTTCAGCGTGAAACGCTTAGTATCAACAACTGGAGCTGGAGCTGGTGCTGGAGCAACTACTGGAGCTACTGCATCATCTTGACCGAAACGGTAAGAAACACCGACGCTCAGCATGCCGTTGTCTGGACGAGCACCAACGGTAGCTTTATCACCGATCTGGCTAACCCACTGGTATTCCATACGGGTTGCCCAGTTTTTGGTCCATGCGTATTCAGCACCCAGAGCTACCAATGGAGAAACACCGGTGTCATGGTTGTTGGAACGTTGGCCAGAAGTTGCGTCAAATGCGCTTGAGTCTGCACGCCAAACCATACCACCCAGACGGGTGTACAGATCCAAGTCCTGAGCAATTGGGTAGCTCAGTTTAGCAGCCAGCTGAACGCCTTGTGCTTTAAAGTCGCCGTTACGAACGTCGCCTTTATAAGGCATACGGCCAAGCCAGTCGTATCCCAGTTCGAAGCCCAGGTATTGGTTTGCTTGGTAACCCAAGAACGCACCAGCACCTAATTGGTCTTTATGAGTTGGACCGTCATTGCCTTGGTTGCCATAGATGCCACCAGTGCCAGTATCTTGATACTGAGACCAACCCAGTTTACCACCGGTGTACCAGGTATTATCTTTCGGTGCGGCTTGCGCTACTGTAGCGAAACCAGCCAGTGCCACTGCTAATGCGATAGCTGTCTTTTTCATTTTACGCCTCGTTATCATCCAAATAGGCAATGAGCTTTAAAAGCTAAGCCCTTGGTTAAAATTCTTCGTCAAGGTTTTAACGCTCCCGTTAATCACGCTGCCAGTATAATTTGGCGTTTTAGAGCAACCTTGGCGATGTAAAGTCTACAACGTGGCGAGAAAGTTACAAGTGTGATGTGATAAACCGGCTGAAAAAAAAGCGAAATTGTGCATAATCTTTAACGATTTAGACGTAAAAAAGCCTTTTTCCTAGACGTTGTTTTTGGCCGCAAGCCGCATTCTGACTCGCTTTATGCCGTTTTTGCAGGAGTAAGCCCTAAATATTGTAATAATTCATGGGATAAATCCTAAATTTACTTAATGATACAAAGAAGAATGAATTTTTAACGTTGCGCACTGTCCTTGGTCGAGTTTTGTGTCATCTAAAGGACGCATAACAAACCCGTAAGCATTTCCTAACTGTGCTGCCATACGCAATCTGATACGGTCATTTTCCGATAACTCCGGTAGCCAACCAAGAACGACACTGTAATTTCCCGTCAATAACGCTTTTTCCATTGCATCAACAGTTGATAATGGATTGACCTGCCTCGCCTGAACGACTTTGGTCATGGGTAAACCTGATTGCTGTAGCCATAAACGACTTAATTTTTGTTCTGTTGTTAGCCATAGCAGCCATCGGGATTGTTTAGCAAGCTGTTGTAATAAAGGAAGCAATAACTGGGCAACCGCAGGTTGGTTTTCACTGTACACAAGTTCACTGATAAGGCCACTATCTGTAGGGGCATCAACTCTTGTCGGTGTATCACGGGTGACAAGAGAATGATAATTAGCATTATAAGGTTTTAGTGATTGAGTACGCATTATGAACCTCGCCTGTAGTGTGCTGTATGCATATACAGTAGTTACTATTTATTCGAAGATCAACTAAATTTTTACAAGACGCTTCGCATTATTGTGATGTAAATACGTGAAAGTCGATTTTATGTTTGGCTCAGTTATCCATATTGCGTATTTTCTAATTAGTTGTTCCTCTTACACTTATTGCAACTGAATAGGGACGTTGGTTCGGATTTTTACTAAAGGAGTAGTGATGAAAAATGCATCAGAGAACAAGATAATACAAGCACAGTGCCGTTTTGACTTTTTAGGCAAAATCACAGTTCGCTCACAATTTGGCGGCTATGGTCTGTTAGCAAATGGCATTATGTTTGCGGTGGTTTCGGAGGGGGAGGTGTATTTACGCGCTAACGATTTAGTCGAAAATTTATTTCGTGCTCGAGGGATGACAAATCTTGTTTATGCCAAACGGGGGCTTCCGGTATTACTACGATATTACTGTGTCGACTCGGTTTTGTGGGGTGATGACCTCGTATTACGTCACTTTGCAAAACAGGCATATCAAGGTGCTAAATCCGAGGTTTTAAGTAAAAACTGCCCTCCAGTTCGTTTGAAAGACTTACCTAATCTCAGTGCCAGCCTTGAGCGCTTATTATGGAAAGCCGGGATCACGAGTGTGGCTGAATTGAGGCTTGAAGGGGCTAAGCGCTGTTATCTGAAGTTACGGACTTTGAGATGTTCGCTTGGCCTCAATGTCCTATTGGCCCTTGCAGGGGCCATCAGTGGTCACCACTATGCTGTATTGCCCCTTGTCATGCGCAGTGAGCTTATGGAATGGTTTGAAATGCACTTTCGCGCGGTCGATATCGGCATTGCACAATACGAAACAGCTTAAAAAAGCTATTTAGACACTGGCCCGAGTTCCATTAGTCAGCCTGACCAATACGTTTATTCAGTTCACTGAGTTCAGGTAATAATTCAAGTAATAAGCCAATCTGTTGTAAAACCAATTGATCTTTGCTCTCCGGCTCAGGATTACAGCTCTGTAGCCGGGTTGATAAACCCGCCAATACTTGCGCCATTTTTGCATTGTCGGGTTGTTCTTGTTCAAGAGTCCCTTCCACATAACAAATAGCATCATTCAGTAAATTCAGCGTGGTGGTATTGGTCAGTTTTTCACGATGAGCCCCCAAAGCGGAGATATAACTCAGCATGGTGTGATTCAGGCAGAGTAAACGAAATGCTGCTTCTTGAGTTTCTTTATCATTTTTTGGCTCCGCCGACATATTTGAAATGACAGACGCTAATTCGGCATCACAATTATGAGCATCGCGGCGGGCTATGCGGTAGGGCAGGCTATTATCTTTACCTTGATAATATTGCACTAAGATGGCATCGAGATAACGGCAGTTTGCATTAAGTGTTCTACGAACTACTGCTGGAAGTTGGCGGAACTTCCAGTCCGGCCAGATAAAACTTACCGCAACCCAGGCAATTGCGCAGCCAAGCAATGTGTCAAATACGCGCGGTGCGGCAACCTCAAACCCTTCCCCAAGTAAATTGAAACATAACAAAACTAGCAAGGTAATAAACATTGTTGCATGAGCATACTGAACATTACGGAAAGCAAAAAATAGCACGCCAGTAATGACAATCAGGATTAGTTGCCCCTCAATGGAGGGCACGAAATAAAGGATGGGTAGCCCAATAAGGATACCCGCCAAAGTGCCAATGATGCGTAGTGCCAGGCGGCGTCTTGTCGCGTTATAGTTGGGTTGGCAAACAAAAAGGCTGGTCAGCAAAATCCAATAACCATGGCGCATGCCGGTGAATTGAATAAATGCATAACCGACACAGAGCACAACAGACATGCGAACAGCATGCCGGAAGAGTGCGGATTGAGGTGTCAGATGGCGGCTGATGCGTAACTTAATATCGCTCCATCCCGTGATGCGATCATCAGATAAGCGACTTTCAGGTTGTGGGCCTTCAGCTAAGACTTGTTCTGACTCAATCCCTGCCAATTGAGCATCAATAGCACGCAAGTTTTTGAGTAAATGGGAAAGTGCTTTAACTTGCGACACATTCTCATTTTGCGCCAATTCCCGGGCTAGTGCAGCATCCAAAAATGTGAATGCGCGCTCAAAACGCGGGTCATGCTGGTATTTCTGTCTCATTAAAATAGATTGCGAAAGTTGTATGCAGGCTCTGGCTTGCATGCTCAATAAACGCTGAAAACGAAACAATACATCGCTGTAGCGGAATTTTTCTCGCAGTACTTGATATTGAACATGTGATGAACTGGCACGTTCGTGAATATCTTGAGCGACAAAATAATAATGGAGGGTTCGTCTTGTTTCGCGCTGGCCGCGATCACCCTTCAGCCGTGTCACCAGTGAGGTTTTAGCTTGGTTGAGTGTCGAGACTAATGTGCCATTCGCCATCGCGACATCGATAAGAGGTTGATTAACATCAGATTCAATGTCTGGATCAAACAGATTGGCTTTTGCTTCTAAGTAGTGGGCCAGGTGTTGATAACAGCGGGCCAGGTTATCCTGTAAGGGGCGAACAGGGAAAATAAGGTGCCCACATAAAGTCAAAATATTATACCAAACGGCACCGAGTATCAGTAACAGCGGTTGCTGATACCAAATATGGTACATCGAAGTGCCTAACATGGTGTAGATAGCAATTAGTAATGCACCAAAGGCGATGGTGGCATAACGTTGGCCCAAAGCACCCAGCAGAATAAAGCCGCAGGTTGAAAAGGTCAGGCCAAGGGCAAATAGCCAAGGATAAGGAAATAGCAGCTCAATAGAGGCTGATGCGATAAAGAAACAAATCAGCGTAATGAATAAGTTACGCAACCGCCCAGCCAGGCGGTCATCAAGATCAGTGAGTGCTGCAGCCACGACGCCCAGTGTTAAGGGGATTGTCAGTTTTGGCTGTTCAATCCACCATGGCACTGCCGTTACACCTACCAACGCAATAAATATACGAACATGATAAAGCAGGCTGCTATTGTAGATATAACGGCGTAAACCAGTGACGTAAGTGAGCACAAAAAACCTCTAAAAAACTGAAAATTCAGCGTTGCTGATACTGGCGTTGAGCATTAGCCATTCTTGCCTGCTGCGCCATTTCGACAGAAACGACACGGCGACCCACTGGCCACAAAGCGATAGCAGCAATCTTAAAATTGGCGATCCCGACTGGAATGCCAATTATGGTGATACATTGCACAATGCCAGTGGCAATATGGGATAAACATAGCCACCAACCAAATAAAATAAACCAAACAATATTCAGTAAAGATCCGCCAGCAGAGAGCAGAGGATTACTTTTTTCTGGGTATAATTCATTGACATGGATCGCCTCATTGCCATAAGGGAGAAATGATAACTTGGTAATCTCCCAGCAAGAGCGGGTTAATGGTAAGGTAAAAATGAGGATGACGCTGACCACAGTTGCCAATAGCCAGCCTAATGTGGTGAAAAAACCACCTAAAACAAAATTAAGAATATTCAGTACAGTACGCATAGTGATTAATCTGCCTAGCTGAATAAAAAAACCGCAATGCGGATGAGTGATAACGGGTGCTGTCTATTCTATACGGATAGCACAGGTTAGTTTCCTTCATCAACTATCGGATACCTGTTGTTTAAACTCAATTATTTTATTTACACTCCCTATGTTATTTCAATTCACTTAATACGGGTTATGGTGCGCAAATATGGAACTTAAAGCGACATCTTTTGGCAAGCATTTGGCTCAGCACCCTTACAACCGGGTTCGCTTGCTGAATGCAGGCATCGAAGTATGCGGTGATAAACATCAATACCTGATTCCTTTTAATCAGTTAGTTAACATCCAATGCAAACGCGGTATTGTTTGGGGCGAGATGGAGTTTGAACTGCCAAATCAACAAGTTGTGCGTTTACATGGCACCGAATGGCAGGAAACGCAGCGTTTCTATCATCATTTACTGGGCATCTGGCAACAATGGAGTGAAGAGATGAGCCTGGTTTGTGTTGAGGTCTTGCATAAACAAGTCGAATTAATTAAGAGAATTGAGCAACAGGATAAATGGTTTAAACGCAGTGAGTTAAGTCAGGTGCAAGCCGCTATTCGTGAGGCTTTCACATCACTGCCGATGCCAGTTCAGCGGTTAACTGAATTTGAGTCTTGCCGCGCAGATTATGAGCTTTGTTTGCGCTGGTTACAGCATGGCAATCGTAGTGTTGACCATCGTAATCAACAATGGACAAACCGCATGCTGGAGGCGTATCAAGATTTCTTCCAGAGTGTAGAAACCTCTCCCCTCAATGAATCGCAAAGTCGCGCAGTCATTAATGGCGAAGATTCAGTATTGGTGTTGGCCGGTGCCGGCAGTGGCAAAACCTCTGTACTGGTTGCTCGTGCGGGCTGGCTACTGCGCCGTAATGAAGCACTGCCAGAGCAAATATTACTGCTCGCCTTTGGCCGGCAGGCCGCGGATGAAATGAATAGCCGCATCCAGCAACGGCTCGGTGTCGATGATATTCAAGCCAAAACTTTCCATGCGCTTGCATTGCAGATAATCCAGCAAGGTAGCCGAAAAACTCCCGTGATCAGTAAGCTCGAATCAGACAGCCAGGCTAGGCGGTCACTGCTGATTAAGCATTGGCAACAGCAGTGCAGTGAGAAAAAAGCACAGGCCAAAGGGTGGCGAGAATGGTTAACTGATGAGCTGGAATGGGAAGTTGAGGACGGTGAGTTTTGGCAGAATAAGCGCCTCGCGGCTCGCCTTGCTGGGCGGCTTGAGCGCTGGCTAGGGTTGATGCGTATGCACGGCGGTAGCCAGGCTGAAATGATTGAGCAGGCTGATGACGAAGTGCGCGACCTTTTCCAAAAACGTATACGGCTAATGACTCCTTTATTGAAAGCATGGAAAACGGCGCTGAAAGAAGAGGGGGCCGTGGATTTCTCCGGGCTAATTCATCAGGCCGTCAACTTGCTGGAAAAAGGGCGGTTTGTCAGCCCCTGGAAGCATATTCTTGTTGATGAGTTTCAGGATATCTCACCGCAGCGAGCTATGTTGCTGACGGCCCTGCGTAAACAAAATAAGCAAACCTGTCTGTTTGCGGTTGGGGACGACTGGCAGGCTATTTATCGTTTCAGTGGCGCTGAGCTTTCCCTCACAACTGCGTTTAACCAGAATTTTGGTGAAGGCGCTGAATGCGCATTGGATACCACTTATCGTTTTAATGACAGGATTGGTGAAGTTGCAAACCGGTTTATTCAACAGAACCCATACCAATTGAAAAAACCACTGAATAGCTTGAGTAAAGGAAACAAAAAGTCAGTCATTATTTTGCCAAATGAACAACTGGAACCGCTGCTCGATAAGTTAAGTGGTTTTGTTAAGACTGATGAGCGCATCCTTATTTTGGCCCGTTACCATCATTTACGCCCAGAAATTTTGCAAAAAGCGGCCACCCGCTGGCCAAGGTTACTCATTGATTTTATGACGATTCATGCCAGTAAAGGTCAACAGGCAGATTATGTGATTATTGCCGGGTTACATGAAGGGAATGATGGTTTTCCTGCTGTGGCGCGAGAATCAATTCTGGAAGATGTATTGCTGCCAGCACCTGAAGACTTCCCTGATGGAGAAGAGCGGCGCTTGCTGTATGTCGCAATGACGCGGGCTAAACACCAAGTCTGGTTACTGCAAGACACGGCTAACCCGTCTGTTTTCGTGAGTCAACTTAGCGAGTTAGGCGTTCCGAGTCAGCGAAAACCTTAATTAAAACAAAGGGTTTTTTTCTCAAAATTAAGCCCGGAGGTGCTATTCCTCCGGGCTTAATGATTATTTCAGACGCTGCTGCAAGTAACGATCATAATCCGGGATAGCGATGGTGACTTCACTGCTAAATAAGGTGGAACCAATCAAGAAGTCTGCGGTAGAACGGTTTGTCGCGACGGGAATATTCCACACTGTCGCCAAACGGAGCAAAGCTTTGACATCAGGGTCATGTGGGACGGCATTGAGCGGATCCCAGAAGAAGATCAAAATATCAATTTTCTTCTCAGATATCAGCGCACCCACTTCCTGATCACCCCCCATTGGGCCACTAAGCAAACAGCGGACATCAATACCTGTTGCCTTCTGTACCAGGTTCCCGGTGGTCCCTGTTGCATAAAGTTCATGCTGTGACAAAAGATCTCTGTTTTCCATGACCCATTCGAGCAGTGATTTTTTGCAATGGTCATGGGAAACAAGCGCAATATGCTTGCGTGCCGCGATAGTGCGGGTGGTGAGTTCCATCAAATTTTCCTTCAATGTAGCCGTTATACTTCAAGCTGCATGTGTGTTGGCTAGGTTCAATCACCCAACTCACTGATTTATGTCAGTCATTCGGGATTCTCTCACTTGCCGCCTTCCTGCAACTCGACTTATTTAGGGTTGTGTGCCTGCGGTTTGTAGACAGATTACTGAAATGGCGATTTTGTGCATAGTAGCAACGCAAAAAAATGCGAGGAAACAAGCATAACCCGATGTTTAAGAACGGCCTGAACTCAAGTTCATTACTGTGCGGGTTGTTTTTTAGCCCATAACAGAAAGCGTTGTTGAGTTCCTGCATCTGCTTGTAGGAACCAATATTGCAGCATCTGCTCTGCCACATTCTCGCCTTGTAAATTGGTTTTTTTCTGTGCGGCATTCGTGCCCGCCACCGCAATTGTCGTTCCTGGAACCGCACTCACCGGTGAGGGGGGAATGGTGGCAAAAGAGGGCACTGAAGCACTGAATTGCCCGACGTTATAGGTAGCCATTGCCGTCTCAAGAGTGGCCGCAGTATTGAGATTATCTTGATGTAATACATCGTGGCGTACGGATAATGGCCGCCCGTTATCACCAATAAGCTGATAAGTCGGGTTTTTAGAGAACTTGCTGCCATCCCGCTCTGTCTCAATAGCGGGTAATTTTATTGCCACTGAACTGATGTTACGGGTGTTAAATACCACCACCAAAGGGGGAGAGGCATACAATACTTTTGGATCCGCAGGTAGCGGTTTTGCCACTTTGAACAAAATCTGATGCTGGCCGCTATTTAACTCCAGGCTATCAGCCCCTTTGAGTAAAGAACCTGACATATTTTTGCCATCGACCACCAACAGGTCAATTTCCGGCGCAAGTTTTAAGGTCGTGGCTATAGCTGAAGTACTACAGCAAACGGCCAAAATCCCTGCGACCACCAGACCAAATTTCATGTGCTACTCCTGAAGGTAATACCTACTTACATTGTCAGACACGCTAGATTATGTGTCAAAGTCTTTCCGGTTGCCCATATTTATTTACCTTTTGAAACATTCAGTATAAATATGTCGCTATTATCTTAATGAATTCTAAAGAGAAAGGAATCAATCTAACAGTTATTCCGGCCACAACTAGTAAACCAAATCAATTAGGCTGCGTTTATTATGATTTTTCCGCATGATATACACTTAGGTGTCGTCTAGTATGAGTAAATCCATCCGCCAGCAAATGGATTTGAATATTCATTTAGCGCATCAGAGGAACTGAAAAATGCACGATAAAGACATTGTCGACATTCTCCAGCAGGTAAAGACGATTGCATTAGTGGGGGCCAGTGATAACCCCGGACGGCCGAGTTATGGCGTTATGGCTTACTTGTTACAGCAAGGGTATGAGGTGACGCCGGTCAGCCCTAAACTTGCCGGAAAGACCTTACTGGGTCAGCAGGTTTATGCTGAATTAGCTGATATTCCTTATCCAATTGATATGGTAGATGTATTCCGTAATGCTGAAGCCGCCTATGGCGTGGCACAGGATGCTATTGCTATCGGAGCTAAGGTGTTATGGCTGCAAATTGGTGTGATTAATGAGTTAGCGGCAACTTTGGCGGCAGATGCTGGGTTAAAAGTTGTGATGGATCGCTGCCCTAAAATTGAAATTCCCCGATTAGGGTTAGAAAAAAAGTAATATTTTCTGCGTGAATGAGCTTAAATTTCGCATATAAAAAACCCGGCAATCAGTGCCGGGTTTTATCAATGGGACTCAACGTTTAGTTGCGCAGGCGTGGTGCTTGTAGCTGATGACGGATGGACGCGGCCAATTCATCTAATGATGGTTGTTCCGGGTGAGCATCCATATCTTCATACGTCAACTGTGCTTCGGCCAGATAAGTGTGTATCGGTTGCCCCTCATCATCCTCAATGACCACGTGATACCAAGGTGATGAACGCAAAGTATCATTGTTAGCAACCTCATCAGGTGCTGGTGGCTCAAGAGAATATTCAGGATCGATATCAATCACTACACCCAAGTAGCCGTGTAGGCTGTGGCGAACCTGCTGCCCAATACCGAATTTACTGGCGATCATGATAACCTCCTGAGAAACATTACGCTGCTTCCTATATGAGGGCAGCGCAGGGCATTTCAAGTCACATTATCCGGCACGCAAATCCTTTCAGGTACAAACCTTCGGGATATGTCGCGATAACGGGGTGATCCGCTGCCTGACGGAACTGCTCTATAAATTGTATATCATGACCTGCATCTAACGCAGCATCCGCTAAAATTTTCTGGAATAAATCTGTTGGCATCAAGCCAGAGCATGAGAAGCTTAATAGGATACCGCCAGGACGTAATAGCTGAATCGCTAACATATTGATATCTTTATAACCGCGACACGCACTGGCCAGTTGGCTTTTATTTTCCACAAATTTCGGTGGGTCCATAATGATCATGTCAAATTTTTCCCCTTGCGCGCGGTAATTTCGCAGCAATTGGAAGACATCATCACGAATAAACTCGGCTTTGCTCAGATCTAACTGGTTAAGCTCCACATTTTGTTTAGCAATATCCAGCACTGCTTGTGAAGTATCAACGCTGATAACTTGCTGGCAATTCCCCATCAGTGCAGCGACGGCAAAGGCTCCGGTATAAGAGAAGCAGTTCAGCACACGGCGGCCATCGGCGTAATGACGGGCGGCCAGGCGGCTATCACGCTGGTCTAAATAAAAGCCGGTTTTATGGCCCTGCTGAATATCTACCAGCAGTTGCATGCCATGCTCAGTGATGGGGAGCAGCGCCGGGGGCATTTCACCACAAACAGTGCCTTGGGTTAGCGGTAACCCTTCTTTTTTACGCACTGAGACATCGGAGCGGTCGTAAATAGAGCATTCCGGGTAGCACTGTTGTAATGCACTGACCAGCGCAGCACGTTGATATTCAGCCCCGGCTGACAGCAATTGTAATACCAGGAAATTTTGGAAACGGTCAATGGTCATGCCCGGCAAGCCGTCGGATTCACCTGCAATCAGGCGGTAGCCATTCAAGCCATCGCGCTGTGCCAACCAATCGCGCCAGGTTTGTGCCCGTTGTAGACGGCGAACAAAAAATTCACTGTCGATAACTTCATCTTGTTGGAACGTCCAGACTCGCGCCACAATTTGTGATTCAGGAGAGTAGGCGGCGCGGGCCAGCCATTTACCCTGACTATCAAGAATATCGATGGTTTCACCGGGAAGTGCATTGCCTTCAAGGCGTTGAACTGCCCCAGAGAAAATCCATGGATGGCGACGAAGTAAGGATTTTTCACGTCCTTTAGCAAGAAATAGGCGCATTATAATATTCTTTTTAAATCAAATAGTTAAAATTGATAAGTCATTATCAATCAAAATAAGGTCATAATCATATAGCAATATCACCCCACTCACTACCCGCGACTGTCTTGATACTTGCCAGTCATTTAGGCGTTTCAGCATTTTATTAGTCGTCACCTGGCATTGAACAGAAAAATTAAAATTTTTTTCACTAATATATTCATAGAGCTATAATTACTTTCTTTCTTCAGGATAGGGATAGCACCATGACTAATAAGCCAACTCACTCAGAACTCACAGAAAAACAAAAAGAAGAAATCGACTTAATCGCGCAACAGCGGGTTGAGGCAATGAACAGTGATGAGTTTCTTTGTAATAGTATTGACCAAAAGATTCACGCGATGGAAGAACACGTTAAAGCTTATTTCCAATCGCGCTTCTCTTTCCACTTGAGCCAAAAGAACGGCGACAAATAAATACTCTTTCATCTCATGGCGCCCGTTCTGTTAGCTCAAGGCCTTGGATAATATCATTGAGGGCCAAGAACGGCGCTGTTATGAGGTGCTAATAAACATTTGATATAAGTGGCTAATTCCCTTGGAAAGCATAAAAGAAATCCTCATCTATATCTCTCAGTCATTGCAGCTTTTCTTAGAGTTCTTGTCCGTTATTTGTGTGTTTGTCGGGTTGGTAAAGTCACTCCCTACCGCAATAACAAACGTCAAAAATCAGTCTATTCTCCACTTGATGAGAACGCGTTTTGGTACTTGGCTTGCCTTGGCACTCGAGTTTCAATTAGCAGCGGATATCTTGGCCACGACAATCAACCCTAGTATGGAAGAATTGATTAAACTGGCCATCATTGCGGTCATACGAACATTTCTTAATTACTTCTTATCTAAAGAATTAGATTCTGCTGAGAGTAATTTCTCCGTCGCAAATAAAAGCCGTTCCGCTGCAAAGCATGGGGAAAAGTAAAAATATCAATAAAGGAATACGGCTTGGTAAGTATCATTTAGCAATTTGGTAAATGAGCACGGATAGCTATATTTGTAGTCATGGGCTAACAAGTCATGAGTATTTAATGATTATGTAGCTGGGGGGAATATGGCAAAAGTATGTATTGCTGCTTATGTTTACGGCGTCGTCCAGGGAGTGGGATTTCGCTATAATACGCAGCGCCAGGCACTGGCGTTAGGGGTGACGGGCTATGCTAAAAATTGTGATGACGGCAGTGTAGAAGTTGTGGCTTATGGCGAGCAACACGCTGTCGAACAACTGCTGGAGTGGATTAAGCAGGGCGGGCCACGGGGGGCGCGAGTCGACCGCCTGCTGACAGAGCCTTATCCGACCACGCCCTTTGAGACATTTAAAATCCGCTATTAGCGGCCATCAACAAGGAAGTGGAAGCGCCGGAATGGCGTCATTTGTTAAATACATTTCACCGGTTTTGGCAGCCCGGCAATTTTTGTTGCTTGTTTTGCTGGCCCTTTAGGAAATAGGCGATAGAGATATCGGCTGTTACCTTTTTCTTCCCCATATTTCTGCGCCATGGCTTTTACCAGCATCCGGATTGCAGGTGATGTATTGAATTCCAGATAAAAAGCGCGCACAAACCGCACCACTTCCCAATGGGGTTCGGTGAGTGTAATACCTTCTTGTTCAGCCAGTGTCGGTGCCAGAGCTTCGCTCCAGTCTGCGCTGTTTTTCAGGTAACCCTGTGCGTCGGTATCAATCGTGCGACCTTCAAACTCCAACATACAACCTCAGTTATCCCATCAATCAAATGGCAGCTAATTTAACAAATATTTCCCCATATCCCAAAGAAGTCTGTGTTTTTGTTTGCTCATGCAGCCGGGGGAAATAGCGCGCTGGGGCAGTTGTACAGTGAAGCATCAGCATGACGATTAATTCATCATTTGATAATCAGATGGCGGCTTTTTGGGCGATTAAACACAAACAAGCTTTACAAGCGGCGGAGCTCTGTTTATAGTTCGGCTCGTTGCGGAGGGGTGGCCGAGTGGCTGAAGGCAACGGTCTTGAAAACCGTCGACGGGAAACCGTTCGAGAGTTCGAATCTCTCCTCCTCCGCCATCTTCTCTTAGTTACTTCTTCTTGTTATTTTTCCCCCAATAAACATCTCGCAAACTTAATAACGCCGAACGCCGTTACACCTCTTTTCACTGTTTTTTGCTGTACTGACTGATTTATCAATCTATCCAGATCCCTATTTCTTTCTTTTAGCCGCATACCTCTAAAGAGGTATATGTTTGATTTTATGCAATAATTGATCGATGAGCTGAGTTTTTTTGAGCTGGTTCATAAAAACAAATACCCACACAAAAATTGTTTGATCTAAAACAAGCATTCTCACTACAACAAATTATTTGCTGAAAATCCTCCTTACTATCTCCATAACTCCTATTGGGCGAAATCTGTCATAGCTGTCTCTGGGCGAATATTTTCATCCTATTGCGAGTTTAAAAATAAAAAATGACTGTCCGGTGCAAGCACTGGCGGCGTCCGGTATGGAAAAGCACACTGGAGTAACTATTGTGAGCAAATTTATAAGACGAATGTCAGTAGGGATATTGGCTCTTTTGGCAATTGGGGGGGTATTTTCTTTATCGGCAGCACCGACGCCACCGATTGAGGCCCGTAATGATAAGTTCGCGGAACAGCATGTGGATCAGTTCACTTCCTGGTTGAAAACTAAGGAAAGTGGGCCGCGAGAAGATGCATTGGCTGAAGACCCGAATCTGGTGATTCTGTGGGCGGGCTACCCATTTGCAAAAGATTATAACAAACCTCGTGGGCATGCTTATGCGGTCACTGATGTGCGGGAAACATTACGAACAGCCGCTCCCAAAACCGCCGAAGATGGGCCACTCCCCATGGCGTGCTGGAGTTGTAAAAGCCCGGATGTTGCCCGGTTGATCAATGAACAGGGCGAAGAGGGCTATTTCAAAGGAACTTGGGCCAGAGGTGGCCCGGAAGTTGTCAATCAATTGGGATGCGCCGATTGCCATGATACTGCCACGGCCGATTTTGCGGCGGGCAAGCCGGCCTTGGTGTTATCACGCCCTTATACTGAGCGCGCGTTGCAATCTATCAATAAACCTTTCGAACATGCCAGCCGCTTGGATCAACAATCCATGGTGTGCAGCCAGTGTCATGTTGAATATCACTTCGCCGGTAAAGATAAAGCCGTGAAGCTTCCTTGGGATCAAGGGACTGATGTGGAGTCAATGGAGAAATATTACGACGAAATTGCTTTCTCTGATTGGGTCCACCCATTGTCGAAAACCCCGATGCTGAAAGCTCAGCACCCAGAGTATGAAACCTGGCGTGCCGGTATTCACGGTAAAAATAATGTCAGTTGTATCGATTGTCATATGCCGAAAATTCAAAATGCGGCGGGCAAAGTGTATACCGACCACCAGATCCGCAATCCGTTTGATAGTTTTGAAACCACCTGTGTTAACTGCCACACCCAAGACAAAAAAACCTTGCAGGATATTGTCGCCGAACGCAAAGCCAGCATTCAGGAGCTGAAACTGAATGTTGAGAAACAGTTGGTTCATGCGCATTACGAAGCGAAGGCTGCTTGGGATGCCGGGGCGACTGAGCAAGAAATGAAGCCGATTTTGCAAGATATTCGCCATGCACAGTGGCGCTGGGACTACGCCATTGCCTCTCACGGTATTCATATGCATGCACCAGATGTGGGTCTGCGTGTGCTCGGCGGTGCATTGAATAAAGCCGCTGATGCGCGCACTAAACTGGCGCGCTTGCTTGCTACCAAGGGAATTAGCCACGAAATTCCACTGCCGGATATCTCTACCAAACTCAATGCACAAAAAGCATTGGGGATGGATATGGATAAGCTCAACAGTGAGAAGCAGGAGTTTCTGCAACAAGTGGTGCCGACCTGGGATTCGACAGCCAGAAAAGCGGGCCGATTGAGCCAGTAAGCGGCGTTCCGGTGGGCAAAGTACCCGCCGGAACTATTCCAGGGACAAACTGGCCCCAGCTTGGGCCATAGCAAAGGTGGAATAACTATGCGCGTTTTACGTTCATTCTGTTCAGCGGTATTGCTGGCAGTGCTGACCCTGTACACGCTGCCCACACTCGCCACAACACCAGCAGATGCGCCGAAAACAACCCGTTCGGGCCATGTGGTTGAGCCACAGCGCAACCCGGATGCGGCCTGTGTCCAATGTCATAAAGAACAAAAAGATGAGTTACACGGTAAACATGCCGGGGCGATTAATCCCAATACGCAATTGGCGGTAACTTGCACTAATTGTCATGGAAAAGCATCAGTACTGCACCGAAATGGCGTTAAAGATGTGATGCGTTTTAACAGTGATATGCTGAATGCTGATAAAGCGATGTACAGTGTTTCGCAGCAAAACAGTGTCTGTATGAGCTGTCATCAGCCGGAAAAATTACGCGAAGCATTCTGGCCACATGATGTGCATATGTTGAAGCTTTCGTGTGTCAGTTGTCATCAGTTGCACCCTAAAACAGATCCAATGCACGGCTTGGATGACAAAGGACGGGTCAAAATCTGTGTGGATTGTCACCGTCGCCAGCAGGAGCTGATACCGAAGGACGCGCCATGAATACAAATCGTCGTCACTTTATCGCCAGTATGGGGGCGCTTATCTTCCTGACCGGATCATCAGGGCGTTCATTGGCGCTGAGCGGCACTATTGATGGTGTACGTTATGGCATGTTGCATGATGAAACCCGCTGTATTGGCTGTACTGCGTGTATGGATGCTTGCCGTGAAGTCAATCACGTCCCTGCGGGTGTTTCGCGCTTAAGCATTATCCGCAGCCAGCCCATTGGCGAGTTCCCCGCAGTGAAATACCAATTTTATCGTCACTCTTGCCAGCATTGTGATAAAGCGCCGTGTGTCGACGTTTGCCCCACCGGCGCATCTTATCGTGATGCTGCAACTGGGATTGTGGACGTCAATCCTGACCTTTGTGTCGGATGCCAGTACTGTATTGCGGCTTGCCCATATCGGGTTCGTTTTATTCATCCGGTGACGAGGACTGCTGACAAATGCGATTTTTGCCGCAAAACCAATCTCAAACAGGGCAAACAACCGGCTTGTGTTTTATCTTGCCCCACTAAAGCGCTGACTTTTGGCAATTTGGACAACCCAAACAGTGAGTTGGTGAAGCTGTTACATCAGCGCACTGTGTATCGCGCCAAGTTACATTTGGGAACACAACCAAAGCTTTACCGTGTTCCTTTCCAGTATGGGGAGATAACCGGATGAGTCCTGAACTGAATACACCGTTTCATTTTGAGTCATTAGTCTGGGATTGGCCGATTGCTATCTATCTGTTTCTAATAGGAGTTTCGGCCGGTATGGTGGTCGTTAGCTTATTGGTTAAACGGCGTATATTGGGGGGTGATGCCGCGCAAAGTGGGTTACTGAAGTCCACGGCGATTATTGCGCCACTGGCCGTAATCATGGGCTTGTTTATCTTAATTCTGCACCTTACCCGGCCATGGACTTTCTGGAAACTGATGTTTTTCTACAGCAGCAGTTCGGTCATGTCATTGGGCGTCATGCTATTTCAAATCTATATGGTGGTGTTATTGGTATGGCTGGCAGTGATATTCCGTCATTGGCTGGCGGGATTATTACAGCCTTACCCTAAGTTGAATTGGATAAGCGTGTTACTGAATAAGTTGGCCCCAATTGAGGGCAAACTCGAGCCGCTGATGATGTTTCTGGCGGTTGCTTTAGGGGCTTATACCGGCTTTTTGTTATCTGCATTGAAAAGCTATCCGCTGCTCAACAACCCGGTATTGCCGGTGTTATTCCTGTTCTCGGGTGTCTCTTCCGGTATTGCTGCCATGGTGCTGTGCTCTGTGGGCTTTTTTAAAGAGCCTATCCATAGCCCGGCATTAGCTTTTGTCCATCGACTGGAAAAACCAGTGGTCTGGCTGGAGCTATTTCTACTATTG